>CAYMUX010000152.1:0-1851 GCA_964393845.1 uncultured Nitrospiraceae bacterium | reverse complement strand
GCCGAATGTCAAGAGATTTATTAGATATTAAGTTTCAGCCCTTTCATCAGGGGCCGTTACTACGGCTCATCTGTTCATGCTTCCCTGAATATAACCTTCAAGATCCATTGAGACGTATAAATATCCGGCCTTTTTTAATTTTCCAACCACAGAATCCCTCATTTTCTCATTCATCATCCTGTCAAAATCATCCTTTGCCAGTTCAATTCTCGCAAGATTACCATGATGCCGGACTCGGCAGGCGCTGAAACCAAGATCAATCAATGAGTTCTCGGCCTCTTCAATCATTTTCAAACTTTCAATTGTTATAGCAGTGCCATAAGGGATCCTTGTCGCAAGGCATGCCATTGCCGGTTTATCCCATGTTTCAAGCAGCATCATTTTTGAAAGATCGCGGATGTCCTGCTTTGAAAGTCCGGCCTCTATCATCGGAGAAGCTGTACCCATCTCTTCGGCGGCTGAAAAACCGGGACGAAAATCCTTGAGATCATCTGTATTTGCGCCATGAGCAAGTTTAGTTATTCCCATTTTAGAAGCAGCCTCGATCATCTTCGGGAAAAGATTTTTTTTGCATACATAACACCTGTTCCTGCCGTTAGCAGTAAATTCAGAGAGATTCATCTCATCTGATTGAATTATGATATGTTGTATCCCATGATTCCGTGCAAACTTTCCGGCAAATTCTATTTCTCTTGCCGGATGAACCGGTGATTTTGCCGTAATAGCTGTGACCTTTTCGCCTAAAACATCATGTGCCGCCGCAAGCAGGAACGTGCTGTCTGCTCCGCCTGAAAAAGCAACAACAAGGGAATCATAATTTTTCAAAATCGAAATCAGTCTCTCTTTTTTAACTTTAAGGTCATCGTAATTCATATTTTTTTCTTTCTTTAAAAGTTGTCGTCTTCGTATATAAGTCAAAAATCCAGTCATTCCCATGAAAATCCGACTTTTTACGAAGCCGTCAATAATTGTTTACAAAACAGAGCCTATACTTTATATAAAATTAAAGAACAATTCTCAACCGATGTAAATACAAATCATCTGAAAGGACTATATTTATGGGAAAGACGGCAAAATACATTTCAATTATCGTCGTTGCCATATTAATTTTAATAACCGTTCTGACCAGCCGGTCGAACAAGGACAATTATTTTATAAAATACAAAGATGGAGCGGTTGAGGTATGGAAAGGAAGATTTTCCCCGCTCGGCAAAGAGTTCTTTATCTCAATGCCGGGAGCGCAACCGCCGAATCCTATAAAAGAGACTTACTCCCGTGAAGAGGTTTTCCCCCTCATAGCAAAATATTATATTGATAAGGCTGATGCGGTCCTTGATGTTCCGGGTCTCCCTGATTTTGACGGCATGAGAACTTACCTGAACAAATCTCTCTCCTTTGCAATCACCCCTGACCTGGAGGAAGCAGCTCACACCCGCTTAAACAAGATTGACAGGATGGTGCTTCTTTATAAAGCCGATATTGCTGTGAGCAAAGACAGCATACCTGAACTCAAAACCGCTCTTGAATATCTAAACAGAGCAAACACCCTCGGTCCGGACGAGATGGAATCGGGGCTTATTCAACAGAAAATTGATTCGATCAGGGCAAGAATGGCAGTCCTTGAGACTATGCAGCAGACAGGAGCACAAAGTCAGAATCAGCCGGACGTTAATCCTCCAGATAAACCGGTAAAATAAGGTTCTTCTCCCAATTGGTTTGTCTTGCCGTTTTCCGCTCCTGATGCTGCAAATCATTCAGCCTGGCCATCATTTGCAAATAATTACAGACAATACGTGATACGCTTTTTCCGATAATAAGCACATTTTACGTAGATCTTAAATATAACTTACT
>CAYMUX010000151.1:0-2485 GCA_964393845.1 uncultured Nitrospiraceae bacterium | reverse complement strand
AGCAGCATATTGGCGGGGCTGACAAGCAGTTTGCCGAGGAGGACGCGGCTCCTTTCGCCGCCGGAAAGAACGCTGACCTTTTTTAGCGCCTGGTCACCGGGGAACATCATGATGCCGCATATTCTGCGGGCTGCTCCCCTGCTATGTTCCGGGTGCACGTCCATGATTTCTTCTTCCACGGTCTTGTCGGTGTTCAGTCGGTTTATGTTTGTCTGGCCGAAATATGCAAGTTTCAGGTCCCGGTGATAGTGGATCGTACCGCCCAGAGGGGGCATCTCTCCGGCCAGCAGGTTAAGAAGCGTTGTCTTGCCCTTGCCGTTTTTACCAATAATGGCTATGCGGTCTTTTTTGCCGACATAAAGGCTTAGCTTTTCAATTAACCGCGGTCCCTCAGCGTCAAATCCGAATGACAGGTCTTTCACTTCCATAAGCAGTTTGCCCGTAAACGGCGCCGAGTTAAACGTGAATTCAAGGTCCTTTATATCGGTCAGTCTTTCGAGGCGGTCTTTTTTCTGCAGGGCCTTGATCCTTGACTGTACGGCCCTGGCCTTGGTCGCCTTGGACCTGAAGCGGTTTATGAACTGCTCGATCTCTTTCCTCTTTTTCTCGTCGTTGGTCCGTGTCTTTTCGTGTATCTCTTCTTCCAGCAGAAGCTGCTGGTATATTTTTTCCGTGGGGCCTGCAACCTTCCGTATCTTGCATCGGTGTATTGCCATAGTATGTGTGGTGACGCTGTCCATGAAGCTGCGGTCATGAGTAATTATAATGAGCTCCTTCTGCCAGATGCGCAGGAATTGCGCGAGCCAGCGGAGGGAAACTATATCAAGGTAGTTCGTGGGTTCGTCAAGGAGCAGGATGTTAGGGTCGGAAACCAGCACCTTGGCAAGGTTCAGCCTCACCTGATATCCGCCGGACAGGTCCACGGGACTAATATTAAAATCGTCCGTGGAAAATCCAAGGCCCATGAGGATGGTTTCCGCCTTATATTTCTCATCAGGGCCTTCTTCGGAAGAGGGGAGGCTGAGGCATGCCTCCTTTAATACCGTATCCTCAGTAAACCTGAGGTGCTGGGAAAGGTGACCTGTCCTGTAACCATTGGGGATACCGATAGTCCCCGAATCAGGGTGTTCCTGACCGAGGATCATCCTGAAAAGGGTGGTCTTGCCGTGGCCGTTTCTTCCTATAAGCCCTACGCGTTCTCCGGGATTGATCATAAACCCGGCCTTATCGAATACAACCTGTTGTCCGTATGCTTTGTCTAAATTACTGACTTGGATCATTATATTAATTCTATAAGATAGCCGTTTGAATTGTTTGAACAATCGGACCGGCTGGAATGCTTCCCTTCTTTTATTACTTTCTTTTGATATTATTTTAAGATTTAAAACAGGGTTAATTCAATTACTCCGGATAATCAATATTCAGATTCTCTGTTTTTCATTATGATATTAGAAATGAAATAAATGGACATGCTAATATATTTAAATCACAAAGCGTTGTGAAAGTTAAAAACATGGAGATGTGGAACGGCTGAATCAAACTATTGAGGACGAGTTCTACAAAGTTACTTTCAGGAAAAAGCTGTATCACTCAATAGAGGAAATGCAGCAGGATCTTGATGAATTTATGAATTGCTATAACAATGACCGGACCAATCAGGGGCGTTATTGCCAGGGCAGAACTCCCCAACAGACATTCCTTGATGGCCTGGAGTTCTATAGACAGTATGTCTATGATAATTTCGAAGGAAAAGAGGCCGCGTAGTATAATATAATCTCTTAACCGGGAGACCGACTGTCAACGCTTTTGTAGCTCAGGACACCTTATCAACTACTCATCTGAATACTAATTTACTATCTATTTAGTTGAAGCTGCATATATCTGTCCCTTTTTCATCAGTAAAAATCCCGCGCCCTCTTCTGTTTTTGTGGTTTTGAAGAAATCGCATGACATGCAGGATACCGATTTCATTGCATAGTCACCCTGGACCTTTCCTCCGCAAAAAGTTCCTGCAACAGCCCAGCAAATACGGCCGGCGTTTTTACCGCCATTTGAGCCGTTGCTCGACGTATCTGTCGATGCCGGACACACACCCATTTCAGCGCTCTTGCTTCCACCCGGCTCCCTGCCGCATTTCTTGAATTCCCAACAATTTATTCTTGACATTTCATTCCCTCCTTAATTCGATTTAGAGATTTAACTTCTCTTGCTTATCTCTTACCGGCATTTCCACCATAATACTTTAGTGAATTTATCGTTGCGAGTTATCACATATACCTAGTCCAAATGATTATCAACCCGGTAGAGTTATGTCATGAGTTCTATAGAGCAAATCTGCGGCCTTAACAGATTGCCGTATGAAATATTGATACCTTAATATAATGGCTCATCGTGGGAAAGTGTGGGTAAAATCTATGAATCAGGATATACTTAATGTTGTCCCCCCCTTTAGAAAAGGGGGGCAGGGGGGATTTGAAGACTTGTC
>CAYMUX010000150.1:0-3528 GCA_964393845.1 uncultured Nitrospiraceae bacterium | reverse complement strand
GATTTACTATAACGTTCTCGTGAAGGAAAGAATGGGAGATTATCTCGGATAGACTGTACAGGTTGTCCCGCATATAACCGAGGAGATAAAAAATTCCATCAAAGCAGTTTCGGATGAATATGATGTTGTAATTGTTGAAATCGGCGGCACTATCGGTGACATTGAAAGCCTGCCGTTTCTCGAGGCCATCAGGCAGTTCAGATATGATGTGGGAAGAGAAAATGTACTTTATATTCACTTGACCCTCGTTCCTTATATAAGCACTGCCGGCGAGCTCAAATCAAAGCCGACCCAGCATAGCGTAAGGGAACTCAGGGCAATAGGTATTCAGGCCGATATTCTGCTTTGCCGTACAGACAGGCCCCTGTCGCAATCAATTAAGAAAAAAATCGCCTTGCACTGCAACCTTGACATTGATGCTGTTATTGCGGCTGTAGATGTTAAATCCATCTATGAAGTCCCGCTCGTATTGCATGAGGAAGGAATTGACAGCCTGGTTGTGAAAAAACTGTCTTTAAATATAAAAGAGCCTGATCTGTCATTATGGTCAAGGGTCATCAAGAAGATTAAGGAACCTGAAGATACAGTAACGATAGCAATAGTAGGAAAGTATGTGGGGCTCAAAGATTCTTATAAGAGCCTGATCGAAGCCCTTACTCATGGAGGCATAGCCAATAATGTTAAAGTTGATATACATTGGGTTGATGCTGAAGAAATCGAAAAGAACGGAGCTGACAGATATCTGAATGAAGTCGACGGAATTCTTGTCCCCGGGGGTTTTGGAGAGAGGGGCATTGAGGGGAAGATAGAGGCTGTAGGGTATGCGAGGGACAAGAAGATCCCATACCTGGGCATATGCCTCGGCATGCAATGTGCGGTCATTGAATTCGCCCGCAATGTTTGTAAATTGAATGGTGCAAACAGTTCAGAGTTCAAAAAGGACACTCCCCATCCGGTAATCTATCTGATCGAAGAGTGGTATGATTTCAGGAACCGGACGGTGCAGAGAAGAGACCTGAAATCGGACAAGGGCGGCACTATGAGGCTGGGCGCATATCCCTGTGTGCTGGAGGAGGATACAAATGCTTTCAACGCTTACGGCGTTAAAGAAATTTATGAGAGACACAGGCACCGATATGAGTTTAATAATGAATATAAAGAACTGCTGGGAAAAAACGGGCTCAGGATAAGCGGCATGAGCCCTGACAAGCAATTAGTGGAAATCATTGAAATTAAAGACCATCCCTGGTTTTTCGGTTGTCAATTCCATCCTGAATTTAAGTCACGGCCTCTGGAACCGCACCCGGTGTTCAGGGCTTTTATAGGCGCTGCATTCAGTGAAAAGAAACTACTTTTCCCTAATCCGATTGAGAAAATGGAGGTTATCAATGAGTGACATTATTGATGTTTATGCAAGAGAAATAATTGACAGCAGAGGAAATCCAACTGTTGAAGTGGATGTATTGTTGGAATCCGGGGCATATGGAAGGGCAGCAGTGCCGTCCGGAGCCTCAACCGGCCAAAGGGAGGCGCTCGAACTTAGGGACAAGGATAAACGCTATGGAGGAAAGGGCGTTAGAAAGGCCGTAAAGAATGTAAATGAAATAATAGCGCCCAAGCTGATCGATATTGAAGGGAGCGATCAGGTATATGTTGATAATCTCATGATAAAGCTTGACGGCACTAAAAATAAGAGTAAGCTCGGCGCAAATGCTATTCTGGGTGTTTCCCTTGCCGTCGCAAAGGCCGCTGCAATGGAAGCTGAACTTCCGCTCTATAGATACATCGGAGGCGTCAGCGCATGTGAACTACCTGTGCCTATGATGAACATATTAAACGGCGGGGCGCATGCGGACAATAACCTTGATATCCAGGAATTCATGATTATGCCGGCTGGAGCTTCCAGTTTCAGTGAGGCACTGAGAATGGGCGCTGAGATATTTCACAGCCTCAAAAGTCTTTTGAAATCCAAGGGGCTTAGCATTTCCGTAGGTGATGAAGGAGGATTTGCCCCTAATCTGAAATCCAATGAAGAGGCAATCGTACTGGTGATCGAGGCGATTAAAAAGGCGGGGTATAAAGCAGGTAAAGATGTATTCATCGCACTCGATGCTGCGGCATCGGAATTTTACGACAATGGGAAATATCGCTTTGAAGGAAAGTCCGTCAGTTCAAATTATCTGATAGATTTTTACGAGAAACTGATTTCGAAATACCCGGTGAAATCCATTGAAGACGGACTCGCTGAAAATGACTGGAACGGATGGGAAGCAATGACAAAAAAGATCGGCGGCAAGGTGCAGATTGTCGGCGATGATATTTTTGTTACGAACAAGGAGATTTTTGCAAAAGGGATAGAAAGAGGCATCGGCAATTCAATATTGATCAAATTGAATCAGATAGGCACATTAACAGAGACGCTTGATGCTATTGAGATGGCAATGAGGGCAGGCTATACCTCGGTAGTATCACACAGATCAGGGGAGACGGAAGACACAACTATAGCTGATCTGGCGGTGGCAATGAACACAGGGCAGATCAAAACAGGGTCCCTGTCAAGGACTGACCGGGTCGTAAAATACAACAGGCTATTGAGGATTGAGGAAGAACTTGGAGATACAGCCAGGTATAGAGGGAAGAAAGTTTTTTATAATTTGAAATGAATATATAAGAAAAGAAGTTAAGAAGATATAAAGTTTTTTTATAATTATGAGGAATATCCGGCGCAAGCAGGTTGAGGAGAACAGGAAGAAGAGGCAGGTTGTTTATTTCACTTTCGGGATACTGCTGTTTGTATATTTTACGCTGAATATGATCATAGGAGAAAATGGCCTGCTGAAATTCATAGAGCTTAGATCAGAGATAAACAGGATGCGGGCAGACACAGCCATAATTGGAAAGCAGAATCAGGATGTCACTAACAAGATAGAAACTCTCAAGAAGAACCCGGACGGTGTTGAAGAACTTGCCCGTGAACATGGACTTACAAAAAAAGGAGAGTTGATATTCAAATTTAAAGACCAGCAGTAATTTTTTATTTTAGGAGGCTTAATGTTTGATCTTACGATAGAGGCGCAGTTTTCAGCTGCACATCAGCTCAGGGGATATAAAGGGCAGTGTGAAGCGTTGCACGGACATAACTGGAGAGTGCAGGTCACAATTTCTTCCGACAAGCTGGATGACATAGGAATGGTTATGGACTTCCATGAATTAAAGGCAATAACCGGTGAAGTAATTTCGACACTTGATCATTCTTTTCTGAATGACGTTTTTCCGTTTACCGAGATAAATCCGTCTTCTGAAAATATTGCCAAATGGATATATGAATCGATCAAAAAAAAGCTTATAAAGAAAATGTGCGAAATATCTTCGGTTACCGTATGGGAAAATGAAACATCGTCGGCAACGTACTATGAGTAAAATTTGAGTTTAGAGCCTGGAGTTAAGAGTAGAGAGTTCCTCTGTAATTATTTGAAGTTAACCCAAATAATGCAGACATTGAAAAATAATTTGTTTAACTCGATAAAT
>CAYMUX010000149.1:0-4156 GCA_964393845.1 uncultured Nitrospiraceae bacterium | reverse complement strand
CAGGAGTTTCCACAATCAACACCTCAGGACTTGCCGCTTCTGTTGCCGCAGGCACAACTACTATTACAGCAATATCGGGAAGTATTTCGGGGTCCACAACGTTTACTGTAACTGGCGTGGTCAGCCTTCCACAAACAGGGCAGACAACGCCCTATGGAACGGACGATGACGGAACTCTGAAAAAGGGCGTTGCATGGCCCAGCCCGCGTTTTATGGACAATGCTAATGGCACTGTTACGGACAACCTCACAGGGCTTATCTGGCTTAAGAATGCCAATTGTTTTAGCGCAAGGACATGGACTCAGGCGCTTTCTGATGCAAACAATCTTGCAAGCGGCCAGTGCAGTCTCACAGACGGAAGCTCTGCAGGCAACTGGCGTCTGCCGAATAGAAAAGAACTTAGGAGCTTAATTAACTATGGACAGACCAACTCTGCTACATGGCTGAACCCATCGTACTTCAGCAATGTGCAGGCAAGCGGCTACTGGTTGTCGACTACCTATGCTATCAATACCAGCTACGCATGGTTCGTCCGTATGGACAGTGGCTACGTGGGCTTCAACGATAAGAGCAGTAACTACTACGTGTGGCCTGTACGCGCCGGACAGTAGGTTGTTTGGTGATTTGGTGATTTGAGTATTTGATTATTTTAGAGCAGGCGGCAGGGTTGCCGCCTGCTCTATCTAATCTACCTTCACTTTGTGTCAATAAACTTCTTTATGTCCGCCGACATCTATTAACAAAACATTATCACTATCCATAAATTTGAATATTACCCGACAATCGTATGCAACGCTGAACGCCCAGAGTCCTTTAAGTTTGCCGGTTAACTTGTGAGTTCTAAGACGGGGATCAAAGGGATTCTTTGAAAATAACTCAACTGCATCCCAAAACTTATTTTTTAGCTCATCATCATTCTTAACTTTCTTTTTGTAGATTTTCTTGAAGCCTCTATCCCAGATTATGTTAATCACTCTCTAAATCCTTAAATAAATCTTTTACAGTTCCTCTTTTGATCGCTCCTTTTTTAAGATTGGACAAAGCTTCTTTGGCTCTTTTTGTAATGGCGTCTCTTTTGGCTTCTATTAGTTGCTTACTTATAACATCAAGAGCATATTCCTTGTCGTCAAGCTTGAGCTGATCGAAATCTTCTATTAATTTATTAATTGATGCGCTTCCCATCGGTGAAACTTCCTCCTTTTCGGCTAAATAATTAATTTTACCATAAAACATGTTTCGGGATTGGATACAGCGTATGTGGATTGGGAATACGAATCTTCTTTTGCCCTTTTATCATGAACTGATGTCTGCCGCCCGAAAAGGGACCTTCATATCCAAGGGTTTTAAATTTTCCGATTAATTCCCTTCTTGATATAGTTGAAGGCATGATTTAGGTAGCGGCAACCTCTCTGATATTTATATCTATGCCTTTAACCTTTGGGATCGGGTCCCCATGTCGTAATTTCAAAATCAGCCACTCTTCTAAAACCTCTATAAGTTCTCTTCTGCACTCTTCAATTGATTTGCCGTTAGTCCAGACGCCTTCAAACCCGGGGATTTCGACAAACCAGGTTCCATCTTCCAATTTCTTATATTCAGCATTTTCTATTGCTTGCTGGATATATTCAATTAACATAGCGACTTCCTTTTAATAAGTCATAATATTCATAGCCATCTTTACTAAATAAAAGCGTATCACAAATAGAAAGGTAATTTCAAATAACCATATTGAATAAAAATAGAAAAGTGGGGTCAGACACGATTATTGACATTTGGAAACTGTGGGGGCAGGCTTGACTATTGACATTTAAAGTGCGGCGGGAGGAATCTCCTGACGCTTCCTTTTGCCGATGATATTGCAGAAATCGGTTATGGAAATATCTTGTAAATGTCTTTGCGATGTGCGATACGCTGACAGATTATCAGGTTTTTTTGCTTATCAATTGTGATGCCGATTCTATAATTGCCTATCCGGATTTTATATTTGTCTGTATATCCTGTCATCCGCTCAACATATCCCAGTTCAAAAGGATTTGCAGACAGCAGTTCTTTGAAAACGATTCGTTCTGCCCGGGTTTGTATGTCTTGAGGCAATTTGGAAAGCTCTTTCAGGAAGCGTTTTGTATACTCAATCTTCCACATTGTGTTTCAACGATTGATAATAGTTTTTTGCCTCTGCTACGGAAAGCCTTTTATCGTCTTTAACTTCATCCATCAGTTTCGATAACCCATAGTTTTCTATTAATTCCTCTAAAAGGTCAAACTCCTCAATCGGTATTTGAACGGCAACCGGTTTCTGTTTTTCATCAAGAAGTATTTTTTTGTGTATTTTCAGCATACGTTTGTCCCATCCTTTGCTTGATATTTTAACATAAACTTTTCCAAAATGGTTCTTCTATTTAATATTAGCGGAGCGTGCAAGATTGTGGGGTCAGACACTATTATTGACATCTGCAAGAGAAAAAATAATCTGAGTAGTTGGCATAAGGGGCAGGCTTGACTATTGATAATTGATATGGGATTAAAACAATATTACGGTTTAAGGGCTTGGAATAATCCCAGGCCCAGTTGCGGGTTCAAGTTTGTAACTTGAACCCCATCTTTCCGCACTGCTTCAAACCAACATCTACAACCTCTCAATTATGATCTTTCTTAAATATGCAACCTCTATTTATACTTTAATCACCTGCTAAACTTAGGGTTCAGGTTGCAAACCTGAACCCGCCGAAGGGCAAGTTTGAGTGTTGATAAAATTACTGTTTTGTAATTTCTGTTTCTGCTTTCCCTGCAAATTCCCTGATATCAGGGATACTGCTTTTGACGGTTATGATGTTCTGCCAGTTTATCTTCAAATACTGATGGATGGTTTCATTTCTGTCGTCCATTTAGAAATCTGCCAACTCTCTTTTAAATCTTATGCCTTCTGTCTCATGCAAGGCCCGGTGGCTGACCTTGTAAAATGTTTCCATATCAGGTTCAACCAGCGGCACCCCTTTTAGCGCCTTTTGCACAATGAACGGTGATTCATCCTCATCCTCGAGTCTGAGTATTTCGATGGGAGTATCCATTGACATTAGAATACTATCGATAAGATTTATTATTTCTTCCTCGCTGTCCGCATTTATATACACGGCTAAATCAATATCTGATCTTTTATGCTGTGTTCCTCTTGCATACGAACCGTAAAGGTACGCAAGCAGAATTTTACCTTCCGCCCTTAAAGTATTTAATACTTGCTTCAGAGAGTCTATTTCGTTATCGTTTTCCATGAAGAACCATCCCTTTTGATTCCTTACATTATCACAGACAGAATATATCAGGCAAGACAAGAATGACTCATGTCAGTCCCTTTCCGGAGAGGAGAGCCGGGAATTGAAAATGAGCATTCCATTAAGAAACGCATTTGGTCAGGAAACAAGCGTACGGATAGATTTTTATTCTTTGTAGATATTTAATATTCTTGTGTAGGAGTCTTCTGTAATCGAGGCGGGAAGTGGAACATCACCCTTGTCCAGCAAAGTATCGACAATATTTGCGCACATTTCCGCTGCTGATCCTTCTTTAACAAAAACCAGGCTGCCTGGAAAATAAATCAGGTTGTCTTTGCGAAAGGTCTTTCTTATCGATATGGTGAAACGTTCAAAAAAGGTTTCACCGTCGCAGCTAAGAGGTCTTAAAATAATGTCGGCATGAGAAACTGCTGTTAATGCAGATTGGAAATCATCAGGTTCTATGAAAATCAGGCGAGCCTCTTCCGTTTCACCGATATCGTGCTGTAAATCCGCAATGGATTTTCCGGCTGGAGAGACAATGATCCCGGTATCCTTAGAGAGTTGTGAATTGCCCTGGAGTTCCTTGAAGATGTCAAACAGAAAGGAGGACGGCATAATATTTGTGAAGAAGATGACCTTCTTTTTGTCCTTCAATTTCTCCGATAATGCAGTATCTTTTCCTAATGAACTGTCATGAATATAAATAAATGCCGGCACCAGTTCAAAGTTAGACCTCTTCTTATACATTGCCGCCACATCATATGTATCTTTGTCAGCGAATATGATTTTGTCTGCAAGATAGAAGGATGTAAAAAGTGTCTGCGTTCCTCCAAAGGGACTCCGCATCTGTCCTAATATGGAAAAAAATTCGGAATGGAAGGTGG
>CAYMUX010000148.1:0-4667 GCA_964393845.1 uncultured Nitrospiraceae bacterium | reverse complement strand
CCTTGCTGAAGGTGACAAGGTCAGCTTTGATACTGAAAAAGGCCCGAAAGGCCCCAAGGCAATCAATGTAGTAAAACTGTAAATCAACAGGATAAGGCCCCCTCCACCAGGAGGGGGCCTTTTTTTTGACAGGAGGTATTTCATGACCGAACTCGGAAAGATCGGCAAACCTGAAGTTGCAAACTACAAGAATAAAAAGAAGATCTATTTCGTAAGAAATCTCTATCTTCCTAAAAATGCTACTGATAAATACAAGAGTATTTACTACCGTTACTGGGATGAAGTAGAGGAGCATCTGGCTAAGCTCGAAGTTGCAGGAAAGATATCAAAGATTTTCTGCGAAAGCATATACATGACCGGTGAGGAATCGATGATGGTGTTAAGCTCCATGAATGTGCGGCTGGAGCAGATTGTGAAACAAAAGATCGACGCCGGAGGAAAATTCCTTCCTCTGGAAAGCAAGGAAATATTCGGGATTTATATCGACTGGTACAACTGTCTCGCGGTTGTACGGATACCCAAAGTGTATGAAACAATCCATAAGTTTTTGGATGAGACAATAAAAGAAAGGTTTGAGCACATCAAATCAGTCCTCAAGGAAAATATTGCAGACGGTGAAGCAGCGTTACTCGTTATGCGTGATGAAGACCGGGGATTCCTTGAGGTGCCCGATGATATTGAGCTTTTCTTTGCTACGCCTCCTGCCTATGATGATCTCCTCCAGTTCATCCGCGACAGAGACAGCGGAAAAGAAGCCTGGAGAGCCTGACGCAGGCAAATAAATTGTTAGAGCAGTTTTGCCGCCTGTTCCGCCAGGGCCGACCTCGCACTTGTTTTCATATTCAGATAGCAGAAATTCTCTTCCTGTATAAACCTGTTTATCAAGTAGGACAGGCCGTTTGAGGCGGCATCGAGGAACGGCGAGTCAATCTGTTCAAGATCGCCTGTGAAGATGACTTTTGTCCCTTCCCCGCAGCGCGTGATGATAGTCTTCACATCAAGTGGTCTGAGGTTCTGTGCTTCATCGATAATCAGGTAACGTTTCGGAAGGCTCCTTCCCCTTATATAAGTAAGCGGCTCTATATGGATAATATCCGCTTCGATTAAATAATCCGAGCTCCTGTAATCAGTGTCCTTATCATCCATATGCTCATCTGATGTGCCGACTATGACATCGAGATTATCGTATATCGGCTGCATCCATGGATGCAGCTTTTCTGCAATATCGCCCGGCAGAAACCCTAAATCGTTGCCCAGAGGGACAATGGGTCTTGCGACCATGACCTGCTCATATTTTCTGGCATGCTCGGAAGATCCTTTATGCCTCGGTTTCGCGCAGAAATGTAATCCGGCGGCGATGGCAAGCAGTGTCTTTCCCGTGCCTGCACGCCCGGTGAGCGCCACCACATTTATATCAGCAGCGGTAAGGGCGTCAATAGCGCATTCCTGTTCTATGTTTTTTGGAGAAATACTCATGATTGACCGCTGTCTCCTGATAAGTTCCATCTTGTCTTCACCATAGGCCCTGAATATCTTATCGCCTGATTTAATGTACTTTACAGACTTGATGCCGTTTATTCCGGCATTATCATGCAGGATATTGCCGTACTTTTCAAACACGGTGGTTTTATCCTTCAAATAATCCTGTGTAACAAGCCCGAGGGCATCAGCCTTTATCCTGACGGAGGTGTCCTTAGATACCAGGATTACAGGTTGATCGCTGCCCTTGCTGACTGCGAGGGAAAAGGCTGTAGATATTATTTTGTTGTCATTTGAATTTTTCTCTAAATGTTTATTTTCCTCGATTACAACACGCAGCAGTCCGCCGCCCGGCAGCGCAACACCCGAAGACAATTTGCCTGTTTGCCTGAAAGAATCTATCAATCTCAATGCCTGCCGTGATGAATAAGGTATTTCACCATTGCCTCTTTTCAATTTATCCAGTTCTTCTATAACGGTAATCGGCAATACAACGTCGTTGTCTTCAAATTGAAGAAGCGCTTCAGGGTCGTGAATCAAAACGTTAGTATCGAGAACAAATATCTTTTTCATTTGTCTTTCCCCCCGGCCTGTATTTTATAATTGAATGCAATTGATACTGTTGGCTAGATCTTTTCTTAATCAGGAATCTTGATCTATTGCTCGTCATCTTGTATTTTATATCGGACATTTTATTATATAAATTTAGACATAAATAGTTTAATGTGAATTATGAACCAGTTAAATTTAATATTTCAGACTGATGAAGATCTTCTCAAGGGACATCTTGAAAAATTTACAAAGAAAAAAATATCCCTTGTTATTACGGACAACTCCACAAGTATGCTGTCAATGAGAAAAAAAGGGGCCATTGTCTCAATAAGACTCCACAGGATTTTCCTTTCTTCAGGCAGAGAAGTTTTAGATGAAATAGCAGGCTTTATTAAAAACAGCAAAACCAGTACCCCTCATATCAGGGACTTTATCAATCAAAATAGTCACCAACTGAAAAAGCGGCTGCCGAGAAAAATAATTATTAATGCAGCAGGGAGCTGCTACGATCTTCTCGAAATGTTCCATTTAATCAATATGGAGTACTTTGAAGGTAAAGTGCCGGCATCCATTACTTGGGGCTCAAAAGGTCCGAGAAAGGCGGCTGCAAGGAGGACGCTTGGAAGCTACTGTAGTGTTAACAATACGATAAGGATCAATCCCATGCTCGATAACAGGGGAGTTCCCCGGTATTTTGTGGAGTTTATTGTCTATCACGAGATGTTGCATGCTGATATGGGTATTGAAAGAAATACGGCCAGACGCACCGTACATTCAAAGGCGTTTAAAAGACGCGAGAAGCTGTTTAAGTCCTATGACAGGGCAATAGCGTGGGAGAAAAAGAGATGGTGACAACTTACTTCCTGCGGCTATATGCGGAGATTGTCAATAGATAAGAGGATGAGAACAAAAAACATATCGATATTAATTTTGTTGAAGATAAGAGAATAAGATGCGTCCTTTCCCTTCAAGAGTCTTAATCCGCACCAGACGATCCATTTTCACCGGAAGTCAACAGGTTTTTTTATGGGGTAATTCAAATAATGAATTGGTATGATAAAATTGCCTTATAAAAGGGCCGAGATGACTTTTTAAATCTATACCTCTCTGACTTGCATGTATTTCTTTGAATGCAGCCATTGGAACAGAGGCCGTTATGTATAAAAAAATACTCGCAGCAGTAAATGAACATCTGAACTCAGTGATAACGGCGCGGTACGCCCTGCATCTTGCGAGGGCCTGCGGGGCCAAGCTTTATCTCTGTTTTGTTGCGGAGAAAGGTATGTCCGGTACAGATATTGAAAAGGCCGAAGACGCGATGAAGAGGCTTTTCTCCGAGGCGCGGGACATGGACATGCAGGTGGAAAGCATATCAACAACCGGGCAGCCAGCACAGGAAATCAAAGAGGTTGTGAAAGAGGAGAAGATAGACCTGGTCTTTGTCTCCGCGAGGAGGGTTGACGTGGGAAGGAGGTTTTACCGGGCCACAACCGCCCGTGAAATCCTGCTGAAACTTCCATGTTCTGTAGCCCTGACAAGGGTTGTAAATATGGGACGGACCCATCCGGGCAAGATACTGATCCCCTTGAAGGCGCGGATAGATCATGTTCATGAAAGGGCCTACTTCACTGCAAAGATGGCGGAGGGATTTAATTCCAGGGTGTTTGTCTTTCATGCGCCCAAGCCCTTAACTAGGTTTTTTCACGGCGAGCTTGAACTTACCCCGCTGGAATGGGAAAAGAGGATGCCTGTTGATATCAGGGATTTTATGGGGCATATCACTAAATACCGGATTGACTTTGAGGGACGGCTTTTGCCTGGCAGGGTTGCAAGGACCATAACCATTGAAGCGGCAGCAAAAAGGCATGACCTTATCATTATGGGCGCAACCGGGAGGAGCCTCTTGTCATCATTGTTGAGAGGCAACCCGGTGGAGAAAGTGCTGAGGGAAACGCCCTGCGACCTTATTATTCTCAAACCGGGACACAAAGATGATAAATAATCTCACGAGAGAAGAAGTCTTCCGGTTTCTTGTCACATCGGAAAAAGGGCTTTCGGAAGAGGAGGCATCAAAGCGACTTCATGAATACGGGCTGAATGAGATAAAGGAAGTCAGAAGAAAACCTCTTTACCGCAAATTTATCGCGCAGTTCACGCACTTCCTTGCCATTCTCCTCTGGATAGCGGCAGGCCTTTGCTTTGTATCCGAATATATCAATCCCGGAGAAGGCCTGCTCTCTCTCGGCATAGCTATAGTCGTGGTCATATGCATCAATGCCGTTTTTACCTTTATACAGGAATACCGCACGGAAAAGGCAGTTGAGGCGCTGAAGAAACTTTTACCGTTTAATGTGAAAGTATCAAGGGACGGCGAAATAAGGGAGCTCAGGGCGGAGAATGTAGCGCCCGGAGACCTGATAATCCTGGGTGAAGGCGACAAGGTCCCTGCTGATGCGCGGGTTATCGAATCAGTCAGTCTAATGGTAAACAACGCCCCGCTTACAGGAGAATCGGACGCAAGGCCCCGGGACCATGAAGCATTTAAAGGGGATTATTTTGAGAGTCCGAACATCGGGTTTGCTGGCACGCATATTGTAAGCGGTTCAGGCAGGGCAGCGGCCTTCGCCACCGGCATG
>CAYMUX010000147.1:0-5183 GCA_964393845.1 uncultured Nitrospiraceae bacterium | reverse complement strand
CGTAACCTGTTGGATTCACTGACTTTCAATTTTTGAACTGCGGAAGATGGGCTAAAGGGATGACTTACGAAATATTATAAAACTGTAGCATGGCACAAAATTTCACTGAGCAACTTTGTGCCACGGCACATTTGAATAGAATAAAAACAGGAGATTTATTTTCAAGAGGGAAAATCCTGATACAGAAGGTGATCGTTAAAGAAAAAAATCCATTGTCGCAATTCTCCCCTCAAGACCTCCAGCTTATCAAAAAAGCCCTCCGGCTTCTGAACAGGACATTCTCAAACGTATAAATTCATTAAAGTCTAAAAAGATCACCATAAAGGTAGCAGCATGCGGTCAGGCTGCAATTAATTCCAATTTTTCTTTTGTCCCGGCAGGAAGGCGTACAGGAGCAAAATAATCAGATGGATATAAATAATCTTCTCCGGATTCATCTATGACTCGTAACTGATGATGTTTCTCCGCGGTTTTGTCCGCCAATATTTCGTATATTTTGCGAGTCTCCAATGAGGCTTTATATCCATGATTATTTACACAAACCATAAAAGGATGTTTGGGTTTCTTAAGTGTCATGGTTTTCATTTGACCTTGGGTCCCTAAGCTGACTCGGCCTTTTCTTCGTAAGTGAGGATAGGTTTCCCCTTCTTGTTTATCACATCATCGGTTATGATGCATTCTCTAATATTGCTCTGAGAGGGTATTTCATACATGACATCCAGCATGACTTCTTCAAGGATAGCCCTTAAGCCTCGTGCTCCGATTTTGCGTTTTATCGCTTCTTTAGCTATTGAGGTACAGGCTTTGTCCGTAAATTTCAGTTTTACATTATCAAAAGAAAACAGCCTTTGATATTGTTTCGCGAGTGCATTCTTCGGTTCCGTAAGTATTCTGATAAGGGCGGACTCTCCCAGTTCGTCAAGTGTTGCAACGACCGGAAGCCGTCCAACGAATTCCGGGATAAGCCCGTACCTGATAAGATCCTGAGGCTGCACTATTTTTAAGGTCTCGCCAATCTTCTTGCTGGCGGCAATTGCCAGTTCAGATCCGAAACCCACAACTTTTTTGCCCATTCTTTCCTCGATAATCTTTTCGAGTCCTACAAAGGCACCGCCGCAAATAAATAATATATTTGTTGTATTGACCTGGATAAATTCCTGCTGGGGATGTTTTCTTCCCCCCTGTGGTGGAATATTTGCTATGGTCCCTTCGATTATCTTTAAAAGCGCCTGCTGTACCCCTTCGCCGGATACATCTCTTGTGATAGATACGTTTTCGGTTTTGCGGCTTATCTTATCTATCTCATCAATATATATTATGCCCCGTTGAGCCTTTTCCACATCATGGTCCGCAGCCTGCAGGAGTTTGAGTATTATATTTTCGACATCCTCCCCCACATATCCGGCCTCTGTAAGGGTTGTAGCGTCGGCAATAGTAAATGGTACATCTAGGATCCTTGCAAGTGTCTGTGCAAGAATAGTCTTTCCGGTGCCTGTAGGTCCTATAAGTATGATATTGCTTTTTTGAAGTTCAACGTCTGACTGCTTAGGGTTGTTTATTCTTTTATAGTGATTGTGTACAGCTACTGCGAGGACCTTTTTTGCCAGGTCCTGTTCAATGACATAATCATCAAGAAAGCTTTTTATTTCTTTTGGTGTAGGAAGTTTCTTTGATATGTTGATATCAAATGCGGGCTCGAATTCCTCTGACATTATTTCATTGCAGAGACCCACACACTCATTACATATATAAACTGCTGGACCTGCTATAAGCTTTCTGACCTCTTTTTGCCCTTTGCCGCAAAAAGAACATTTCAGCAACTCATCATTTTGTTTTGTCATTTTTTTATCTTTCATTATTACACTATTATTTTTTTCATTGATTCTATTACTTCATCCACGATGCCGTATTCTTTGGCCTCTTGAGCTGACATGAAGTAATCTCTCTCTGTATCGGTATGAATTTTTTCAAAAGGCCGGCCAGTATGCTTTGCAAGAATAGTGTTGAGGTTTTCTTTCATCTTTAAAATTTCTTTTGCATGAATTTCGACATCCGTAGCCTGCCCGTGAAAGCCTCCTATCGGCTGGTGTATCATCAGGCGGGCGTGTGGAAGGGCAAAACGTTTCCCTTTTGTGCCGGCAGTCAGCAGGAGCGCCCCCATGCTTGCCGCCTGTCCTAAACAATATGTGGAAATATCAGGCTTGATGTATTGCATGGTGTCATAAATAGCGAGGCCGGCTGTAACAACTCCTCCAGGTGAATTTATATATATGTGAATATCCTTTTCAGGATCTTCGGTCTGCAGAAACAGCAGCTGGGCAATGACGGTGTTTGCCAAATTATCATCTATCGGGCTTCCTATAAATACAATCCTGTCTTTTAAGAGCCTGGAATATATGTCATATGCCCTCTCTGACCTTCCGGTCTGTTCTATTACCATGGGAATTAAAGTCATCGTCTCTCCTCTAGAGTAAATTAATATTTAAAAGTGTAAAGTTGAAAGCCTCATAATCATTATTATAGTTCAATTCAGTTCTTTTCAACTCTTAACTCTTGACTCTCAGTTTTATTGTATGGTTGCTTTTTCCAGTATGAATTCCAGTACCTTATCAGCAAACAATCTGCTCTTCAATGCATCCATAGATCCTTCTCTTACAGCGTACAATTTTGTGACCTCTTCTGGCTTAAGGTTGTTGCGGGCTGCTATCTCATCGATAGCCACTTTAATATCATTATCACTGACTTCAATGTTTTCCTTTTTACCAATTGCTTCAAGCAGGAGTACGCTTTTTACATTATCCCTTGCTTGTGATTCAAATTCTTTTTTCAATTCTTCATCCGGTCTGACTTCTTTACCTTTTCTCGCTGCATTCTCTTTCTCATGATGAATAATGGACTCTATTTCTCCCCGCACCATAGAGACAGGCACATCAAAATCATGTCTCTTTATAAGTGTGTTTAATATTTCTTTTTTATACTCCATGTTAATCTCACCTTCTTTCCTTTTGCTGAGATTTTCACGGATCTTTTTTCTTAGTTCGTCCACGGTGCTGCAATCAGCGCTCTGTGCAAGTTCATCGTCAACAGGCGGTAGATTCTTCTTTTTGGCCTCGGTGATCAAATGCTTAAACAACACTTCTTTCCCTGCAAGAGTCTTGTTCGGATGATCACTTTCAAAATTCAGCTTGACTTCAACGGTTTCGTCCTTTTTCTTCCCTGTTAATCCTTCGCTGAACTCTTTGGGCATACCCGCCGATCCCAGGACCATGGGATATTCTTTATATGATAACTCATCTATTAACTGACCATCAATGAATGCATCACTGGTTATTATAGCCATATCGCCTTCCTTCAGTTCATCTTCTGATACTGAATAAAGGGCTTTGCTTTCCTGGAGTATTTTGATGGACTTTTCAACTGCCTCTTCTTCTATTGAAAACGTTTCTTTCTTTAAGGTAATCCCCTCATAATTGATGTTTTCTATTTTAGGTTTTATTTCTACGGTTACAGTAAATGAAAGAGGTTGGCCCGGTTTCAGCTCTATCTTATCGTCAATATCAGGATAGTTGACAGGTTCCAGTTTTGCTTCCTTGATTGCCTCCATATAAAACCGGGGGACAACCTTCTCTATAACCTGTGCTTCGACGCTTTTACAGAACTTCTTCACAAGAATAGCCTGAGGTACCTTACCCGGTCTGAATCCGGGAATTTTGGTTGTTGTCCTTATTTCATTATATAAGGCAGCGGTTTCCGACTGAATAACTTCTGAAGGAATATTGATTTTAAGCCTTCTGATTGTAGGTGAAACTTTTTCAACTTCCTGGAGCATATACACCTCATAATAATTTGATTTTGCCTATAATGTTAGAATTATACGGTCTTTTAGTACGGAATTACAACATCATATTCAGAAAGCATATCAGCAATATTTTTCGTAGTCTTCTGTTCACATGGGTTTCCCGGATTGTTAGAAAATATTTTTACATTGAGATCCGATAACATTTGTAAATTCGTATCTATTTCCTCATCCATCTCCAATATGTCATCCATAATAAATACATTTACTACATCGTTTGAGAGAGTGGCCCCTATAGCCATTCTTAATGCTTCGTGCTTTCTGTCCCTGACGAGTATTGCGATCTTCTTTGCCATCATTAATTACATTAATTGTTGTATATTATGCTGTATATTATAATGATAATCTGCTAAATTTGCTATAAAGTATTCGACACAAAAAGGAACAGGTTCAAGTATATAACTAATGGCAAAAAAAATATCGATTGTCATTCCTAACTATAATAAGGCGGAGACTATAGGCAAATGCCTTGAGGCAGCGTTTTCATCAGATTACATAAATTATGAAGTTATAGTTGTTGACGATTATTCGGACGACAACTCAGTTGAGATAATAAAGAAATTCCCCTGCAAACTGATATGCCTTGAGAGCCGGTCCGGCACTTCAATGGCGAGGAATACCGGCGCACTTAACAGCAGTGGCGATATCATATTTTTTATAGATGCGGATTGTCTTGTCCTTAAAGATACTCTTTCTATTATTAACGAAACATTAGTTAAGAGAGGGAGTGAATTTGTCATAGGCGGCACCTATACGAGAATACCTTATGATAAGAGGTTCTGCAGCATTTTTCAGTCGGTGTTTGTCAATTATTTTGAAACCAAGGAGCTTGAAGAAGTTGATTATATAGCTGCTCATGCATTGATTATTGATGCCAGGATATTCAGGAGCAGCGGGGGATTTCCGGATTTTTTCCTTCCGATTATTGAAGATGTTGCGTTTGGACACAAGCTTAGAAAATCAGGGTATAAATTAATAATGAATCCTGAAATACAGGTCCAGCATATCTTTGATTTTACATTGTGGATGTCGTTGAGAAACGCATTTAAAAAATCCGTTAACTGGTGTCTCTACTCTTTAAAGAACAAGGATTTGCTTGTTGACTCCGGCTGTGCCTCGATTGAGCTTAAGGCCAACGTTGCTTTAAATTTATTCAGTATGCTTTCTTTAGCCTTATGGGTATTTTTACAAAAACCTTTATTCTTATTTCTCTTGCCTATGTCCTTCCTCTTGAATGCCTTTATAAACAGGGGGTTGTTAAAGGCTTTTTATAATACAAAAGGAACCTTATTTGCCGGGCTGGCTTTTTCTTACTACACAATAGTTT
>CAYMUX010000146.1:0-5340 GCA_964393845.1 uncultured Nitrospiraceae bacterium | reverse complement strand
CGCTACCTTCGCCTTGAACTCCCTGAATACCGATTCATCTTTGTCTTGCTCATAGCGGTGTGACCTCCTTCGTCTTTCGTGTCGTTTTTACACTGTACACGATTGTCCGATTTTTGGCTATACCTCTGTGATTAAAAGGTTATTTCCTGCCTACGCTAAGAGCCCAACCTTTTAACTTCAGCGATGTCCCCTACACTTGGTCAGCATCTTTTTTTATTCTTGTTCTTCAAATAAATTAATTAGTTTGAAGCAAAACATTATAATCTCGACTAGTTTTTTTCATGACATACTAAAGTTGTCAAAAGAATTACCGATACAATAATCAGGCTTAGAATTAAGGTATAAATTATTTTAACTAAGGCATTGCCTTAGGGCTAATAAACTGTTATACTAATGTCAATAGAAGTTATTTTAAGCTATTTAGAACTTACTGTACATGATAGATATTAGGAGAAACACCTTCGAATAACAAGACACCAAGACATAAACAAGACTATGGATGCTGATCTCTGGCACAAAAGTTTACCCGCCTAAACAAGAGAGCCCACAATAAACTTTAGCCATATCCCCTCAAAGATCAGCATCCATTTTTTTATCTAAATCGCAATACAGAATCCAGCGAACAGTACAACTTATCAAAAACAGCAGTAAGAAGCTTTATACCTTTGAGTTAGATATATCCGAAAATACAATTCAAAGAATGCAGTACGGAATTGATGAAATATCTTTCCTGAATGTCATAAGAAATCCGGAGGGATGCAGCTCCAAAAAAGTAACACTTCCGATTAATAAGAGGATTGGTTCATTTCCGATAATCATTAAAGACATCACTCCATTAGTCCAGGCCTAATTAATTGACATCACCATATCTCTGGATTATTATATTTCATAATCAAGCCGTAATTTCCCATAAATATTGAAGGAGGAATTAATGTCTGAAGCAAAATTAAAAGTTGTTCTTCTCCGACATACACCCAACCCCGAAGAAACAATAGCAATGGCCGCCAAACTCTGCTACAGCCCAACAGACATAACATCCCTGAAGGGCAAGATCGAGTCTAAAGACCAGAAATCATTTGTCGAGAGGCTTGTGAAAATGGGTCATATGACCCCCATAGAACATTCTTCATTTACCTTTGCGATTGAAGGGATTTCAAGGGCCTGCTCTCATCAACTAGTAAGACACAGAGTTGCCTCATACAGCCAGCAGTCTCAGCGATATGTAAGTGAACAAGCTGGTTTTGATTATGTTATCCCTCCGAGTATTAAAGAAGACAAAGAATTAAAACATATTTTTATTGCTTTCATGAAAGAAGCCCAGAAAGCTTACAATAATATGGTAGATAAGTTAAATGAAAAAGGCATAAAAGGCGAGTCAGCCAATCAGGATGCTCGTTTCATACTACCTAATGCAGCCGAAACAAAAATCATGGTCACTATGAATGCTAGGGAACTTCTCCATTTTTTCAGACAGCGGTGCTGTAATCGGGCCCAGTGGGAAATAAGGAGGATGTCTGAAGAAATGTTAAAGCTCGTCAAGAAAATCGCCCCAACGATATTTCACAAAGCAGGACCCGGATGCCTGTACGCCCCCTGCCCCGAGGGTGATTTTACCTGCGGGAAGATAAAAGAGGTAAGAAAAAAATACGGTATAAAGGTAAAACAATAACACGTTACAACTGTAATCTCTGTCATATTAGTTTTTCTTATAAAACGAATAACAATTTTTAATTTGTATAACGAAACATTATTGTGTAAATTAAGAAATCAAAGGTAATCAAAATTACCTGCCTTGTTCGTGATAAGAATGGAAGCTTATTCCGACCATTTAATTTTTGGGAGCCGGCTTTAAGTAAGTGTTGTGCCCCTTCGGGGATGCCTGATCTTACTTTCAAGGCACCCACCTGAAAAACATGGTTTATAGTTTTTTTTCTTCACGACAAGGTGGGAATCATTTTTTAGAAACCGCAGGTTCTAGCCTGCGGTTTTTTTAAACTTGTTTTCTTCTCTGCATTCATCCTTTCTTAACATGACAATGTCCCTTCTTACCACCTTGCCTCCTTATCCTAAAAAGGCAGTTTAGCATTTCCAAATTAGGACATTTCTATTTTGGCTATTTAGGACATTATCATTGTGGGATTACAATAATGCCTTTTGCATGTAAATTCATTCCGTATGGGCTGACACCTGTCTGTCCTCTACTAGTGGAACTGTTCTTTGAATGGAAAAAAACAGTATTGGCTGGGTCAAGACAAATCGGGTTGATCTCAAAAAAAGCCCCTTCCTGTAACAGGAAGGGGTAACGTAAAGAGGGGCGGGTTTTACATCTTCAGTTTTGCGATCTCTTTCGTCAACATCGTGGCCTTTTTGGTTTCCATCATTCCTATTACAAGACCGGCTTTTTTGCTTTCCATCTTCAGCAATATCTGAATTGCTGTCTCATTATCAAGACCTGAAATTCTTGAAGCGGCATCTTCCGGCGGCATTGCTTCGTATGCCTTTGACACATGTCTTAATCTCTTATTGCCGATTTCTTCCGCCTGCTTAAGGGATTTATCAATCTGTTCAAGAAGCGCCGTATATTTTGCAATGTCATCTTCCACATCTTTTTTTAATGTCTTAAGCCTTTCTGTTTCCTTCTTTACTATTTCTTCTTTCTTGTTAAGTTCAATACGCTGTTTTTCAATAACGCTTGCAATATCATCCTCTGCGTATACATTAATAACCAGAAATATAACCGCTAATATAATTAAACCCGCTCTTTTCATTTTAATCTCCTCGTTATCGCAAAAAAATCCGATTCTTTCTGTTCCAATGACAGTTTCTCCCTGATATCCTTTTTGATCGCCTTATCATTTAATATTTCAAATACCTTCTTGTCCTTGTGCGCCTCGACAAGGTTATTTTTTACGGATTTCAACTCGCTTTTGCGTTGATCATGAATTATTTTCTGATCATTTATCCTTCCATTAATGCGTGAAAAAAAATCGTAGTATGAATTGATATTACTTGCATTCATAGTGCCTTCAGAGCTTTTATCAGTAAAGACCTCAAGTGTTTCTGTGTAGTCCTTTTCAAGGCCGTGCAGCTTGGATCTCTCCTCGTCAACCCTGTCGGACGCCTTTTTTACTTCGATCTCGAGTTCCATTTTCTTACTGCTTTTTAATTTTAGAATCTTCGATATTGTCCTGTTTTTATGCATTCTCTTTCTCCATTTCATCGAATATTGAATAAAGCCCCTGCATACTGTCCGTATAATCTATCAGATCATTCATATCCTGTCTCAGATAGTTTTTTAAGCGATCAATTATTTTTATTGAATAATCAACCTTAAAATTTGATCCCTGTTTATAGGCCCCGAGATTAATCATGTCTTCAAATTTTTTATACGTAGAAAATACCTCTATAAACTTCCCGGCGTACTCCTTATGCCTCTTATCAATTACATGAGGCATAACTCTGCTGATTGATTGCAGTACATCGATAGAAGGATAATGATTATCCATTGCGAGGTCTCTCGAAAGCACAATATGTCCGTCCAGCACCGATCTCGACATGTCGGCAACGGGCTCCAGCATATCATCGCCTTCAACAAGGACCGTATAAAGCCCTGTTATGCTCCCTTCATTTTCCGCTGTGCCGACCCTTTCAAGAAGTTTCGGCAGCAGGGCGAAAACCGACGGGGTATAACCCCTTGTAGTAGGCGGCTCTCCGACGGCAAGACCAATTTCCCTTTGCGCCATTGCAACCCTGGTAAGTGAATCCATCAGGAGCAGGACGTTTTTCCCGCGCTCCCTGAAATACTCTGCTATCGCAGTTGCCGTAAAGGCCCCCCTTACCTTTGCCAATGGCGCCTGCTCGGACGTCGATACAACGACAATGGATTTTTTCAGGCCCTCTTCGCCAAGGTTTTTTTCAACAAACTCCCTTACTTCACGACTCCGCTCACCAATCAGCGCTATTACATTAACTTCCGCCTCCGAGTACTTTGCAATCATGCCCAGCAAAACACTTTTACCGACACCGGAGCCTGCCATAATGCCGACCCTTTGTCCTTTTCCACAAGTCAATAAACCGTTTATTGCCCTTATGCCGATATCCAGAGGTTCTCTGATCCTTTGTCTCATAAGAGGATTCGGTGACAATGCGAAGAGGGAATAATCCATCCCGTCTATAGGCCCTTTCCCGTCAATGGGTTTGCCTGCCGCATCAATGACTCTTCCTATAAGTTCATCACTGACCTTTACAATGATATTCTTCCCCAGCGGCAATACCCTGCTTCCATGTCTTATCCCTGATACCTCTCCTGTTGCCATCAGAATAACCTTTCCCTCTTTAAAACCAACTACCTCCGCATCTATGGCAGGGGCGTTATCGGAATAAATCTTACACGCCTCTCCAATACTGACGTCCAGACCGGTTGCCTTGATGGTCAGCCCTGTTATCTCAACAATACGACCATAAACTCTTAAATGGTCCGAAGCATTGACAGCTTCTACATAGGGGCTAAGGTCGATATTGATCATGATGCATGCCCTTCATCTTCAGTCTGTACTATAGTGTCCGGATTCAGCTCTGAATTATCCAGTCTGTATTCCGTATTCTGTATTCTATGTTCTTTGCTCTGTGTTCTTTTTTCTATGCTCTGTGCTTTCACGATATTTATATCTTCAATAATATTGGTAATCAGGGCCTCAATATCAGTTACAACTTCTTCTGTCTGGCTGATAACAAGAGGACCTGTAAGCGACACATTCGAAGTGACATCAAAGAGTATATCTTCATGTATATCAATCAACTCAGACTTCTTTTTCATAAACAGATCATAAAGGGATGGGTTAATCTTTATCGTTATAGTTCCCGTTCTCTGTAATTTTTTCAGGGCCTCCCTCACTACCGTAACGATGACTTCAGGTCTCATGCTGATTTCTTCAATGATTATTTTCCGCGCCATTGCAATTGCAAGATTAACGACCTGGGCTTCAAGCTCTTTAACCAGGTTTTCCTTAAAAACCGCCACTTCTTTTATAATTTTTTCGAGTCGTTCTATCAGAATGGCTGCTTTTTGCTCTCCATTTGCAAAACCGGCCTTTTCACCTGATGCAAAACCTTCTTCATATGCCTTTCTCTGGATTTCTTCGACACTCTGTATGATTTCATCATTACTTTTAGGGGACCTTTCATCTTCTAAAGAAGGCATATGGTAAAGAGATACATTACTGTTATTTGTAATTATGTCATTATTCAACCATTTCCTCCCCGCCCCTGCCCGCAATTACAATCTTGCCCTCTTCATCAAGTTTCCTTGCCACCCTGACGATATTTTTCTGGGCCCCTTCA
>CAYMUX010000145.1:0-5402 GCA_964393845.1 uncultured Nitrospiraceae bacterium | reverse complement strand
TAATATCTCCCCGGCCGGTTTGAGGATAAATAAAAAGGAGGGTGTTTATGTCTAATATCGATGGAGTAAATAAAAACATTTCTTCTCATCATTTGAAGCATGATGAGAAAATGGGGCAGGACTATGACGGCAAGAAGAGAGTTGACGCTAAAGAAGCCGGGGAAAGTCCGACTATTCAGACGAATAAATTGATTATCGAAATGCATCTAAAAATTAAAATTGAATCGAAAGACCGTTTCGGGACCCAGGCCGGGATAAAAAAGGTTAATGAGTTTGCAGGCGTTGATTTGTCCCAGCTCCAATACAACGGCAGACCAATCACGGAGCTCAGTCAGGATGAAGCCAAAGCGCTGATCAGTGAAGATGGTTTTTTCAGCGTCAAAAATACGGCCCGGAGAATTTTTGATTTTGCTGCCGGGAGCGCTGGAGATGACCCTGAAAAGCTTAAAGTTGCCCGTGAAGCAATTCTCAAAGGCTTTAGAGAGGCAGAGGAGTTTTTCGGCGGTACATTGCCTGACATCAGTTATGAAACACTCGATAAACTGCTTGAAATGGTTGATGAAAAGATGAGGGGCCTCGGGGAATCTGTGGTTGATATAAAAGCTTAAAAGTGCAAAAGTCCTGAAAACCAAAAACCAATCAAACTCGTGAAGAACCCTGCGGCAGAGACCGCAGGGAGTTCTGCGTAACTTAATAGCAAAAAAGCTAAGTTGAAATTTTTTATTTGATTTGTGTATAGTAAGAAACTTATGATTATTTTAAGAAGGAATAATAAAAAGAGAGTGCCTTATTTATTGGCTGTTTTATTATCTGTTATGTTGATAAGCGCCCAGGCTTGGGCTGACTTAACATATACCGTCAAGAAGGGTGACAACCTCTATAAGATATCCAAAAAATATAAAATAGGTCTTGATGCCATCAGCAAGGCCAATGATCTTAATTCTAATAAATTAACTCCCGGCACAAAATTAATTATCCCGTCAGCAAAACCTCAAAACGAAGATCTCCCGGCGGTAAATGCTGAAAATACCGCGATCGGAAATACGAAAAATACTCCATCAGCAATTAATGCTGCTCAGCCGCAGATTAAGACAGAACCAAAAACATATAAAGTAAAAAAAGGTGATTCACTCTGGAGGATAGCCAAAAAACATTCCGTCAGGGTTGCTGAAATAAAAAAACTCAACAATCGTAAGTCCAATAAATTGAAGCCGGGACAGGTGCTTATCCTCGGACAGGAGCCCGTTGAGACAGAAACTGAAATCGACATACAGCAGGTAACGTCGACGGGACCAGATTCAAAATTTACCGAAGAAATCAGGGAAATATCTGAAACTCCTGAATCACAGCATTCCGAGACAAGAGAATTTTTGATTTCCGTTGCTCAGAAGACGCTCGGTATTCCCTACAAGTTCGGGAGCAACACATTTAAGGCAACTGATTGTTCCGGATATGTACAGATGGTTTTCAATCTTGTAGGCATAGATCTCCCGAGAAGCGCACGGGAGCAGTTTAAAATCGGCCAGTCCGTAGACAAGCAAGACCTTTCAATCGGCGACCTTGTCTTTTTCCAGACATATGCGCCATTTCCCTCCCACGTTGGGATCTATCTTGGGAACAATCTTTTTATACACGCTTCGTCATTTGCCAAGAAGGTTACCATTGATAGTCTTAATGTGCCCTACTATCTAAAAAAATTCATAGGCGCTAAAAGGCTGGAAGGCTTTATGAATGACGCTTCACCCATTCCCCAAAATAAGTAAATCAAATATCCGCCAGTGTCACTGGGCCGAAGAATAAAAAAGATATAGCGGTGAAAGATGATAAAACAATTTTCTACAGGGCTGTTTTTTCTGACTACAGGATATATCTGCTTAAATCCTCATCCCTGATAATTGCGCTTAGTCTTTCTCTTACGTAGGCTTTATCAATCGTCAGGTCGCCGTCTTTCATGTCCGGGGCATTGAATGATATGTCTTCAAGAAGCTTTTCAAGGACAGTATGCAGTCTTCTGGCGCCGATATTTTCGGTTTTTTCATTAACCAGTGCAGCAGTTGAAGCTATCTCTTCAATAGAATCCTCGGTAAAATTGATTTTTATCCCCTCAGTTTCAATAAGGGCGATGTATTGCTTTGTCAAAGCATTCCGAGGTTCCTGCAGTATCCTGAGAAATTCATCTTTTCCGAGAGCATCCAGTTCGGCCCTTATTGGAAAACGCCCCTGCAGCTCCGGTATCAGGTCGGAAGGTTTTGAAACATTGAAGGCCCCTGCCGCGATAAAAAGGATGTGGTCTGTCTTTACCGTTCCGTATTTCGTTGAAACCGTTGAACCTTCAACAATAGGAAGCAGGTCTCTCTGCACCCCTTCTCTTGATACATCAGGGCCGTAGCTCGATCCTTTTGAGGCGATTTTGTCTATCTCATCTATGAAGATGATCCCGTTCTGTTCGGTCCTTTCAATGGCCTCCCTGGTTACTTTGTCCATGTCAATGAGCTTACCGGCTTCTTCCTGCTGAATAATCCGCATGGCCTCCGGGATCTTTACCTTTTTCCTTTTTGGTTTGTCAGGGAGAAAATTGCCGAGCATTTCCTTTAAATTCATCTCGAGATCATCCATGCCGATATTTGAGATAACGCCAAAGGGCATGACCTTCTCACGCACTTCAAGCTCTATATACCTGCTGTCAAGCTTGCCTTCCTTAAGTTGAGTTCTCAGCTTTTCGCGGGTGTCCTCATAACTTTGCTTGTCATCCTCAACCAGTTCCTCCGGCTCTTCGGCGGACATTTTTCTCTTTGTCCTGGGTGGCGGCAGCAGCAGATTAAGGATTTTTTCTTCTGCAAGGGCCTGCGCTTTTTCCTGCACACTTTCCATTTGTTCTGTTTTTACCATAGTGAGCGCCAGGCCGACAAGGTCCCTTACCATGGATTCAACGTCCCTGCCGACATAGCCTACCTCTGTAAATTTTGACGCCTCCACTTTTACAAACGGGGCCTGCGCCAATCTTGCAAGCCTCCTGGCAATTTCCGTCTTTCCAACCCCTGTAGGCCCTATCATAAGTATGTTTTTAGGCAATATCTCATCCCTTAATTCGTCAGATAATAATTGTCTTCTCCAGCGGTTTCTCAAAGCTATTGCTACAGCTTTTTTGGCATTTCTTTGGCCAATAATATATTTATCAAGTTCTTCAACAATCATTTTTGGTGTCAGGTTATCCATTTAGTTCCTCAACATTAATCGAGTTATTAGTATAAATACATATCTTCGAAGTTATCTTCATTGCTTCTTCAACTATCTCCTTAGGGTCTAACTGCGTATGTTCCAGCAATGCCTTTGCAGCAGCTTGAGCATAGGGGCCTCCTGAACCGATAGCCGCTATCCCATCTTCGGGTTCCAGTACATCTCCGGTACCTGAAATAATAAAAGAATGGTCCTCATCGGCAACTATCAGAAGAGCTTCAAGCCGTCTCAGCATCTTGTCCGTTCTCCATTCTTTTGCAAGCTCTACGGCTGATCTCGTTATATTGCCTCTGTATTTTTCAATTTTCTCCTCGAATTTTTCAAAGAGGGTAAAGGCGTCAGCTGTGGCGCCGGCAAAGCCGGCCAGGATATTATCGTTGTACATCTTTCTGATCTTTTTTGCATTGTGTTTTATCACTGTCTGCCCGAGGGTCACCTGTCCGTCTCCGCCAATGGCGACCTTACCGTTTTTTCTCACACACAGTATTGTTGTTCCGTGAAATTGGGAATCCTGTTGTATTGACATTGTCTGCTCCGTAATTGAAATTATACTCTATTTATCCTTCTTAGACATAGGGTGAGCCTTATCGTATACCTCCGTCAGATATCTGATATCCACATGTGTATATTTCTGGGTTGTGGAAAGGGATGAATGCCCCAGGAGTTCCTGAATTGCCCTGAGGTCCGCACCTTCATGAAGCAAGTGTGTTGCAAATGTATGCCTGAGAGTGTGAGGACCGACATTACCTTTGAGGTTGATCATCCTGCTATAGCCTACTAATATACGTCTAACACTTCTCTGTGTCAACCTGCCGCCCCTGTTATTCAAAAAAAGGGCCGGTGATTTTTTCTTCAGCGAAATTCTCTCGGGAAGATAGTTTTGAATGGCCTCCATTGCCTTGGACCCGATGGGGACTATTCGCTCCTTCCTGCCCTTGCCTTTCACCCTCACAAGGGCTTCTTTGATGTCAAGATCGACAACATCGAGGGAAGTCAATTCAGATACTCTCAGTCCTGAGGAATAGAGAAGTTCAAGCATCGCCTTGTCCCTCGTCGGTATAAAGGTCTCTCCCTTGGGGCTGTCCATAAGGGAAAAGGTCTCATCGATATCAAGGAACCTCGGCAGGGTCTTCGGGATCTTGGGACTCGATACCAGCTTGGCCGGGTTCTTTTTTACATATCCTTCCCTGTGGAGGTATTTGAAGTACGATCTGATTGTGGCGAGTTTTCTTGATATGGAGGATTTCTTTAAGCTCCTGTGATGCAGCGCTGCTATCCAACTCCTGATATCCAGATAATCTATATCTTCCGGCTCTTCGTCCAGAAAAGCTGAAAATTCAGCCAGGTCTTTAGTGTAAGCCCTCAGTGTATGGGGAGATACACCCTGCTCCCCTTTCAGGAAATCAATAAACTGGTCTATGTATTTTATCACTTGATAAATCCTTGATGATTGTTATTTTAATGAGAATATACATTGCTTGCAAGTCAATACCGACTCAAAATAAAATACTCTGCCAGCGCGACAAGCATTATTAGAATACATACCCTGATGGTCTTATCATATATCCCCGACATAGCCGCTCCGAAATATTCCCTTGTCAGCACAAGGCAGAGGTGGACCGGTGATAAAAGCACGCCGACATAGCCGGAAGCAAAGGCAAAGGACACAGCGCCGATGTGATTCACATTTTCAAGTCCGAGGAGAATTGGGAATGTGCCGCCGACAAACCCGACGTAAGCCCGATAAGCGCGGGCATTGACGCCATTAATATCCTCCTGTCAATGACCATCCCCCTGAGAGAGTCCATCATCTCCTGCATGAGTCCGCTTTTCCTCATGACACTTTCAAATATACGGATGAGGGTCAGCGCTACGATAAGGTTGATTGTCGTTTTATCGGTCGCTGCCGTATAACATGCTTTAAGAAAATCAAGGGGTGTCAGCAGATATAGCAAGGCAAGGATTACGGATGAAAGCGCCATTACAACGCCGAGATTCCATTTGCGTTTGAGGAGCAAAACAATAAAAGCCAGGACTAAAATAATTTTTATAACATCAATCATGGGGATATTATATATCAGATGCAATGAATGAAATATAATCTGCTTCATGCCGTAACCATTCAGTGACGGGTGGCAATTGTGAGTACATAAACAGATAGCAAT
>CAYMUX010000144.1:0-5456 GCA_964393845.1 uncultured Nitrospiraceae bacterium | reverse complement strand
GGAATTTCATAAATGCCGGGGTATTGAGACGTCTGCTGGAGGGCGCCATACTTGTCAATTACGCGCGGGGCCCCCTGATTGATGAAGCAGCCGTTCTTGCTGCCCTGGACAGCGGACAATTAGCCGGTTATATCACTGATTTTCCTGCAGCCTCGATGCTTCGCCACCCAAAGGTCATTGCATCGCCCCATCTCGGGGCCAGTACCGAAGAGTCCGAAGAACACTGTGCCTGTATGGCAGTGCAGGAGCTCAGGGCCTATCTTGAATACGGTACGATCAGCCATAGTGTTAATTTCCCTACGGTTGAATCAATCCCCTCAGACAATGTTCATACACGCCTGATCATGATCAACCGGGATGTCCCGGGCATGATTGGTTTTGCCTCCCAGAAAATCGGCGGCCATGGCATCAACATATCCAGTTATTTAAACGAGAGCAATGGCACTGTCGGTTATAATATTATCGATCTGGAATCGCCGATCCCTGATGATGTGGTCAAAGAAATAGCAGCCCATAAAGACGTTATTCGTACCCGCACCATTGTCTTTGCCCATCGCCTATAGCCTCATTCCTCTATCTCCCACTTCTCATATGTATATTCCGGCAGTTCCTGTATGAATAGAGACGGGCGTTTAACGATTGCCCCGTCATGCCATCTGTTATCCATTATCGGATAGCAAAGGTAAAGTTCATCCTTTGCCCTGGTGACGGCAACGTAGAAGACCCTTCTCTCCTCTTCCTCCTTTTCGGGGTCATCCATAGATCTGGCTGAAGGGAAACTGCCGTCAGTCAGTCCTATTATAAATACCCTTGACCATTCCAGTCCCTTGGCCCTGTGTACAGTAGACAGGACTATTGATCCTCCTTCTCCTCCCGGTTCGGTAACGTCTTCGGGCTGCACGTTTGTCAGGAGGGCCAGGTCGCTCAAAAAATCCGTTGTGGACTTAAAATTACCGGAGTAGTTTGAAAGCTGCTCGATATCCTCCCGGCGATCTTCATAATTCTCATAATTACTTTTTAAATATTCATCATAACCATTTAACATGATCTGACTGATAGTTTCCGAAGGACGGTTCATGACTTCATCTTCCTCCAGACCATGCAGATTATTTTTGAATGTCTGCCAGTTCTCTCTGCCTTTTTTCGGGAGCTTCCTGATAATTTCATCCGACTCAACCGCCTCTAAAGGATTAACCGTTGTCTTTACATGCTCCCATATCTTCCGGGCAGTCACATTGCCTATGCCGGGAGTCAGCTTCAATATCCGTGTCCATGATATCTCGTCCATAGGGTTGAGAACTGAGCGCATGTAAGAAATCATGTCTTTAATATGGGCCTGCTCAAAAAATCTCAGGCCTGATCTGACTTCGTAGGGGACCCTTCTCCTTGTCAGCTCCATCTGCAGGTCCATTGACTGGTAATGCGATCTATAGAGAACGGCAATCTCCTTCATCGGAACTCCCTCATCAACAAGGTCCAGTATTCTTTGCGTGACAAACTCCGCCTGCTGTCCCGCGTTTTGCAGAGGGATAAGAGCCGGCACCGGGCCTTTTCTGTTAAGCGAGTTAAGGACTTTAGGAAACTGCCTGCTGTTGAAGGATATGCTCTCATTAGCAAGGCCCAGTATTTCATCGGTGCTGCGGTAGTTAGTGGTAAGTTTGAAAATCTTTGTCTCAGGGTATCTATCCGGGAACTCTATAATATTGTCAAAGCACGCCCCCCTGAAAGAATATATGGCCTGCGAGTCATCACCTACGACCATGAGATTCTTATGCCCTGACGCCATCAGATCCACTATCTCGGCCTGTATCTTATTAGTGTCCTGATACTCGTCAACAAGGACATGGAGAAATTTTTGAGAGAGTTTCTCTCTGATCGCAGGGACGTCAGTGAGGATTTTCTTCCACAGGAACAACAGGTCGTCAAAGTCCACCAGGCCCATTGCCCTTTTTTTTGATTCATACCTGTTCTTTACTTCTTCTATTTCCTCAGTATAAATAATCAGATGAGAATAGTTGTCTTCGATTTCTTCCATGACAGTTCTTTCTGTCCCTATTGCATAACCTATAACATCCATAAGGACCTTCCCTTTGGGAAACATTTTGTCTGTCCTTAATTTCAGCTCCGCTATGCAGGATTCGATAAGGTCTCTGGAGTCTTCGCCATCGAGGATGGTAAAGTTGGTATTTAAATTAATAGCGTCTCCGTATCTGCGCAGTATCATATTCCCAATGTGATGGAAAGTCCCGCCCCATACCCTCCTTGCTTCGCCTTTAATAAGAAGCTCCACGCGGTGCAGCATTTCCCTTGCCGCTTTATTTGTAAATGTAAGGAGCATAATCCTTGAAGGAGGCACGCCCTTTTCAATGAGATAAGCGACACGATATGTTACTACCCTTGTCTTTCCCGATCCCGCGCCCGCGATTACCAGCGCAGCGCCGTCTTCAGAGGTTACAGCAGCAAGCTGTTCCGGGTTGAGATAGGATGCGTAGTCTATGGACGGTTCAAAATGAGAAGTTGATTTGAGTTGATATTTTTTCATGGGGTAACAATCATTTTAATACATGATAAGAAAAAACTGTAGGGGTGGATATGGATGTTGCATATACAACATTATGACCCGACGGTGTTCTGTAGGGGCGGGGTCTTCCCGCCCTTCTTTTGGGATGTCGTAATGCAGAGGGTGTGAAATAAGGGCGGGAAGACCTCGCCATTGCAATATTTATTGGTCATGACTATTTCATGAATGTGATCCGGCAATCTTGTTTCCTCGCTTTTGATTGTCTATGCTGTGATTATATTATTTTGTGGAATGGGTAGAGGCAACACTGATTGCTCTGTCATTAAATATCAGATATGAAACCTCCATAGCTTTGAAATTGGAAAGGTTTTTCTAAATGCTCATCGTGGTGGATTTGACGATGGATGTGCGGTATTTTCAATTATACGGGCATTGATAGTGTCGAATTTTGCAAGGCACTTTCTTTTAAGAGCTTCTTTTATCTTTTTTGTTATTTTCTCCTCTACAAGAGGATATTGCATTTTTATGCCTTCTGCTATAGTTCCATCAGAATCCTTATTTTCATCAGACTGCTCACAAAATAATTCCAGTCTTGCTTTGATGAATTCATCTTCATTTTGAAAATCATATGCTCTGTCCTCTTTACAATTTTTACTTCTATCTATAGCTTTATTTATTCTTTCAACAAACCCTTCTCTTAAATTTTCCGGCACTAACGACTTTTTCTTTAATAATTCATCCCAATCGACTTTAGATTTTGAGTCAATATCTATTTTATTTAATTGAGTCCTCTGTATTATTGCCCCTGTTAAATCAGCACATCTTATTTGTTCACTACTTAAATCACCTTTTATAAATGCGCCTCTTAAATCAACCCCTTGTAATTGTGCACCGCTAAAATCACCGGTCAAATACGCACCCCTCAAATCAGCGCCCTGTAATTGAACGCTCCATAAATCGAGGCTGTTTGGGGTTTCTTGTGGGTGGGCCAACTCTATCATCAATCTGTTCAACCTTTTTAACGCCTTTTGCTCATCATCTTTAAGATTTTTAAATGTCCGAGTCCTATTCTTTTCTGTTTGCTCTCTCAACTTATTTACATGACGAGTCAGGGGAAGGTCAGACTTCTTTGCGGTTACTTTATCATAAAGATAAGTAAGTTGAAGTAATTCATTAAGCCAATCAATAGTGTTTTCATGAGCGTTTATCATTCCAAGTTCATAGCCTTCATTTTTAATTGCTTTACAAAGTTTTTTGATATCTTTTTTCTGATTTTGAAATTCATCATCAGAAAAGTCTGTAGGATTTAAATTAATTAGCAGAATACCCCTTAAATCCGCCCCTTCCAATTTAGCTCCATTTAAATATTTGACATCTTGCAATATCTTTTTTCTTATAATAGATCCCTGTAATTGCGCGCCTCTTAAATCAGCTCCTTTTAAGGAGTGCACACCGCTTAAATCAGTTTGCAGATTAGCTTCTCTTAGAACAGCATTTTCTAAATTTGTATTACTCATATTAGCCCCTTGTAGTTCCGCGCTCCTTAAATGCGCTCCTTGCAGTTTTGCAGAGCTTAAATCTGAATATTGTAATGTTGCATATCTTAAACTGGAGCCTTGCAATTTAGCATTCTGCAAATCCGCATTGATGAAAGTTGATTTAAAGAAATTGGCGAATCGTAAATCTCTATTCTTTAAGTTAATCCCTTTGGCAAAATTCTTAAATGCCTCATTCCTTGCATCATCGGCTGTCTCTCCTTTTGTCAGGTAGTATTGTATAATTTCATCGCCCGGAACAGAAGACACAAAAGTTTCCCTTGGCAACTCAAGTTGAATTTTTCTCATGTACCAAGACCATTCCTTATCCTTAGATTCTGGGGGATCATAAATAAATCCGTCATCGTCGGGAAGCAATAGCTTGGTGAAATAAATGATGTTAACAATGGAAAGCACTACTATCAACAAAAGCAGTATATCTTTTGACTTAATTAATCTTTTAATATTTATTTTAAAACTATCATTTTCTTCCCCTGACAAATCTTGCCTAATGATTTTGTTGTATAAGAAATAAATTAAAAGACAATCTATAATTATTGCTATAAAATGATATGTATTCATCCCTATACTGTGATATTTTAAGAAAATCCATTGAATATAAATAAGAACAAAAAGCGGCAGCAAATATATTAACAACCAGATAACGAACCTCAATATGCTATTTTTCTTCTTGCCGGGATCGTAATAATTGAAGATAAAAGGAACAAGCAGTAACTCATTCTCATCCTTTCTTTCCTTGTTCCATTCATAAAGCTTTCTACTGTGTTTATAAAAGATAAAGAGAAGATAAAAGTGAAAGATTAAAACAAAAACGGGAGCGACCCCAAAAAAACCCGAAATCGGGATTTCCACATTTACAATTGGTAACATTACCCTGCCGTTTGCAGTTAATAGATCTAAATCAGTAGTCGAGGCAACGGTAATAGAAACATAAACCAGTAGCGACAGGAATAATGCTAAAATCCTGCGACTATATATCGATGATTCGTCTAATGCTTTCTTTAGGTCATCTTCCATAGCAGTTTTTTCTGTCATGTCAAATTAAATACATTCACTATCCAACGGGTTACATTCTTATTGTCCCCCCCTGACATAAAAGGTCAATCAAAACCATGAGATATCATACCCCTGTAATGCATGATTTTCAAGGGAATGACAGCATTCAAGGGCGGGAGAACCCCGCCCCTACAGAAAAGACAAATCCTTCATAACCTTTTCTTTATGTTATAATCTTCCATTATTAAGGGCACATTACAATGTGTCTTACACGGGGACAGGCTGAAAATGAAATACAATTCGGGAAAACACCATAGGCGTTCCGTGCGTCTAACCCATCTTCCGCAGTTCAAAGATGATCTTAATATAAAACAGGTGTGGCA
>CAYMUX010000143.1:0-6025 GCA_964393845.1 uncultured Nitrospiraceae bacterium | reverse complement strand
TGAAATAAAAACATTCATCAAAAAATCTCCCCTCACCCCTCTTTACCAAAGAGGGGACCATGTTTACCCCTGTTACGGAATATATGTTATTAATAATGTTTTTGCTATAATATTAACTATGTTTGGTTTTTTAGCAAAAATAATCGGCACAAAAAACGAAAGGGAGATAAAAACGCTCTGGCAGGAAGTGGAGCAGATTAATTCCTTTGAGCCGTCAATCAGCGCCCTCGATGATATTGAATTAAAGGAAAAAACCGATGAGTTCCGCAGGAAGATCGATGATGGAGCAAACCTTGATGATATTCTTCCGGAGGCTTTTGCCGTTGTAAGGGAAACTTCCCGCAGAATCCTTAACATGCGCCACTTTGATGTCCAGCTTATCGGCGGGATTACTCTTCACAACGGGAAGATAGCCGAGATGAAAACAGGCGAAGGTAAAACCCTTGTTGCGACCCTGGCAGTATATCTGAATGCCATTGACGGCAGAGGAGTCCATATTATTACCGTCAATGATTACCTCGCTAAAAGGGATGCCCAGTGGATGTGTCCTTTATATCATTTTCTTGGACTGACAGTCGGTATTATCCAGCATGACAACTCTTTTATTTATGACCCCTCATATCATTCAGAAGACAGCAGATTGAAATATTTAAGGCCCGTGGAGAGACAAGCAGCCTATGGCGCTCATATTACTTACGGTACGAATAATGAATTTGGATTTGACTACTTAAGAGATAACATGAAGTATCACATAAATGATTATGTGCAGAGAGAGTTGAATTATGCCATTGTCGACGAAGTTGACAGTATTTTAATAGACGAAGCAAGAACACCATTAATAATATCCGGCCCTTCCGAGGAGTCTACGGACAAGTACTATAAGATTGACAAGATAATTCCCGGGTTAAAGAAAGAAGAAGATTATACGATTGATGAAAAGGCGAGAAGCGCCATTCTTACGGAAGAAGGAAACATTAAAGTTGAGAAACTTCTCGGTGCAGGCAATCTCTATGATCCTGCCAATGTGGAACTGGTCCATCATGTCAACCAGGGACTGCGGGCCCATGCGCTATTCAAAAGAGATGTAGATTACATTGTAAAGGATAATGAAGTAATCATAGTTGATGAGTTTACCGGCCGTCTTATGCCGGGCAGACGGTGGTCTGACGGGCTGCATCAGGCAATAGAGGCCAAAGAGGGTGTAAAAATAGCGAGCGAGAACCAGACCCTTGCAACCATCACCTTTCAGAATTATTTCAGGATGTACAATAAACTCGCCGGAATGACAGGCACTGCTTATACAGAGGCGGCGGAGTTTGCAAAGATATACAACCTCGATGTGCTGGTGGCCCCTACCAACAAACCGATGATAAGGGTTGATAACGCTGATGTTATTTATAAAAACGAGAAGGCCAAATTCAATGCCGTTATTAATGAGATAGAAGACTGTTATAAAAGAGGACAGCCCGCTCTCGTAGGGACGATATCAATTGAAAAGTCCGAGCTTCTCAGCTCCATGTTGAAGAAGAAAAAAATACCTCACTCGGTCCTGAATGCGAAGTATCATGAAAATGAAGCGGAGATTATTGCCCAGGCAGGCAGGAGCAGCGCCATAACGATAGCCACCAACATGGCGGGCCGCGGCACGGATATTGTTCTCGGAGGAAACCCTGAAGGCCTTGCAAAGGACATGTTAAGAGAAAAGAAGGAATACTCCGATGAAGAATATAACAAGACACATGCAAAGGCCGGGGAGATTTGCGAGAAAGACAGGGAGAAAGTCATCACCGCAGGCGGCCTGCATATACTCGGCACCGAAAGGCATGAAGCCCGAAGGATTGACAATCAGCTAAGGGGCCGTTCAGGCAGGCAGGGAGACGCCGGATCATCAAGATTTTATCTGTCTCTTGAAGATGACCTTATGCGGATCTTCGGATCGGACAGGATCTCCGGCCTCATGGGCAAACTCGGAATGGAGGAAGACCAGCCCATTGAACATAAATGGGTCACGAAAGCCATAGAGTCTTCCCAGAAAAAGGTTGAAGCCCATAACTTTGACATAAGAAAGCACCTCCTTGAATATGATGATGTTAATAATTTGCAGAGGAGTGAAATTTATTCATTCAGGCGTGAAATACTTGCTGCCGACAGCCTGGAGGACAGGATCTCCGAGATGAGGGAAAATCTCCTTGATGATGTCCTTTCTATCCACTGCCCTGAAGACAAACACCCGGAGGAGTGGGATTTAAAAAGTCTCAAGGATGCCCTATACGGCCAGTTTGCCATATACCCGGAAATAGAGCCCTCAAACTTTGAAGAGCTTCGAAGCAAACTCCTTGGTGAGGTAACCCATGCTTATAAAAACAAGGAGCAGGAAATAGGGGCTGAGACATTCCGGTACCTTGAAAGAATGATAATGCTGCAGGTGCTTGACACGCAATGGAAAGACCATCTTTTGAGCATGGACCATTTAAAAGAAGGCGTAGGCCTCAGGGGATACGGCCAGAGAGATCCCCTTATTGAATACAAAAAGGAGGCCTTTGAAATCTTTGCGAACTTGAGTGACAGGGTGGCATCCGAGGTCGTGGCAAGATTAACTAAAATTCAGATTGCAAGAGAAGATACGGTGGAGAAAAAATTCGCACCCAGGCCTTCGAGGATGATATACGGCAGAGGCGGCGGTGGAGACAGCAGCAAACCGCAGATAGTTGTCAAGGACAAGAAGATAGGCAGAAACGATCCCTGCATATGTGGGAGCGGCAAGAAATACAAGAAGTGCTGTGGTATAAATGCGTAAAATCCATCCAATAGATTTCGTTGGAAATATTGTTCATATTCTCACTGCAACGTCCTCCATGAATAAAAACATTACTGCCGTTGCAGGAAAAGCAATGAGACTTATGGGAGCAGAAGCATGGTCTCTTATACTTGACGAATCCTTTTTCAAAACCGTAAAACTGCGTTCGTCAAAAAATATTCAGAGAATAAATTTTAAGGTCGTGGGTGGTATGGCCGGACTGGCGATGACAAAAGAGATACCGGTAAACGTTGCAAATGTATCACTGAACAGGCATTTCGATAAAAATATAGATGGATTTCGAGACCTCATGATTAAATCGTTAATATGCGCCCCTTTGAAAATCAAAGACAGGGCTGTCGGAGTTTTAAGATTTTTTAACAAAAAGACATCAGCCTCTTTCACTGAAGCAGATGAGAAATTGCTAGCGGATATAGCCTGCCTGATCGCCCTTGCACTTGAAAGAATTTATCTATATCAAAGGATAGAGGAAGTTTCAATAACAGACGATCTGACCGGACTTTACAATGTCCGTTATCTCAACCAGTGCATTGATGTAGAAATTGAAAGGTCGAAGCGTTACGGAGTTATTTTCTCGCTTATTTTCATGGATATCGACAATCTCAAAAAAGTAAACGACCGGCTCGGACATCTCGCCGGCAGCAAGGTGCTTATTGAAACAGCCCGCCTGTTGAAAGGAAATTTAAGGAAGATTGACATGGTGATTAAATACGGCGGCGATGAGTTTGTAATAGTTTTACCCCAAACGTCACGCGAGGTTGGTTTCTTAATCGCCGAACGACTCAGAAAAATGATAGAAAAAAATATCTTCCTCAAAGGAGAAGGCTGCCCTCTCAAAATAACTGCGAGCTTCGGCGTTGCATCATTCCCGGACAATGCAAATGATAAAGAAGACCTTCTCCGTATTGCGGACAAGGCCATGTACCGCGGGAAGCTCTCGACGAAGAATATAGTGTTTGCAGCGGAGAAAAAAAGTCCCGGACATATTCATTCCTGAAACAATCACACAAATCTCTCCTTAGACAATTTCTGTTTTTTACTCATGCAATATAGTAAAATTTATAATTATCAAATTTTACAATTGGAGATTCAATCATCATGTTTGGCTGGAGCCGGAAAAATTTTCGACATATACTTGACAGCATGACGGACGGCGTATACTTTGTTGACCTGGACCAGAAAATTCAATACTGGAACAGTGCCGCCGAAAATCTGACAGGAATTACCGCAGGTGAAATAGTCGGCAAATCCATTGATGAAGGGCATATTAAGTATGAAGATGGGGACAATACATTACAACCCTTCGCGCATCCTGTGGCGCTCTGTTTGCAGGAAAAAAAGGTCATCAGTAAAAACTTCTTCATCAAAACAAAAGACAATAAAAAGATACCGGTTGAAGAGTCCGCTTCTCCGTTTTATGAAAAAGGGAAAATAGCGGGAGTCGTAGCAACATTCAGGGACATTACGCATTGTATCCGGACGATGGAACATAAACTGAAATCCGAGAGGAAGGAAAGGTTGATCCCCATATGCGGCTGGTGCAAGAAAATCAGAAGCGATGAGGATTACTGGGAACAGCTCGAAACGTATCTCACAAATGAAGGCTTCGGCATTTTCACTCACGGCATGTGCCCTTCATGCGCAGATAAGATTTTTGAAAAGAAGGTTTACCTTGAAAGCTATCAGAATATATGCAAGGCAATAAGCTCCAGCATCTCCCTTGACGAAGTCCTGAAACTGATCGCGACCAATGTTGTGAAGGTCATGAATGTCAAGGCAAGCCTGCTCAGGCTGCTTAATAAGGAGACGCAGCAGCTGGAAGTTGCGGCGCATTACGGGCTTAGCGAAAAATACGTCAATAAGGGTCCCGTGGCTTATGACGCCAGTATTGACGACGCACTTGCCGGGATGGCAGTGTCTGTCTATGATATGGCGGAGCACAAGGATTCAAAATATTACACGGAAGCATTGGAAGAAGGCATCAGAAGCATCCTCTCCATCCCGCTGCGTTTTGAGAAGGAGATAATAGGTATCCTCAGGATGTATACGACTGAACCCGTGAAATACACTGACGAAGACCTGAAATTCATATCCGCAATCGCGGAACAGGGCGCGATTGCGATTGTAAACGCCAGACGCTTTGAAAGGGCCGTATCCAGGGAAAAGGAATATCTCAGGGTCTTTGAGGAAATTACAAAGGCCGTAAGCTCCACTTTGAATTTAAAAGAATTATTGAATATGATCGCAGGGAAAATCCCCCAGGTGATGGGCTTAAAAGGCAGTTCACTCCGGCTTCTTAATAAAGACACGAACCAGTTAGAGCTTGCCGCATATTACGGGTTAAGTGATAAATATGCCAATAAAGGGCCTGTGTCTTATGATGCAAGCATTGATGACGCCCTGGCCGGCAAACCTGTGTCGGAGTACGACATTACAGAGCACAAAGATTCAAAGTATTATCATGAGGCCGTTAAGGAAGGCATCAGGAGCATTCTGTCCATCCCAATGTTTTTTCAGCAGGAGGTCATCGGGGTGCTCAGACTATATACAACCAAGCCGGTCAAATATAAGGACGCGGACCTTAAATTCATGTCCGCAATCGCGGAGCAGACCGCTATTGCAATCGTCAACGCAAAGCATTTTGAAAAAGAAATATCCAGGGAGAAAGAATATCTCAGGGTCTTTCAGGAGATTACCAGGGCCGTAAGCTCTTCCTTAAATGTCAATGAAGTCCTGGATATGATCGTAAGAAAAATTCCTGAGGTCATGCATTTAAAAGCCGCTACGGTGCGCCTGCTGGATTCGTCAGGAAAGAAACTGAAACTCGTGGCCTCATACGGCCTCAGCGAAAAATACCTGAAGAAAGGTCCTGTCGATGCTGAAAAAAATGTCACCGAAGCGTTGAAAGAAAATCCGGTCGCCATTTATGATGTCCTCACTGACCACAGGATCAAGTATAAGAAGGAAGCAGGGGAAGAAGGTATAAAAAGCATGCTGACCCTGCCTGTTATTGCGCGGGGTAAAGTGCTTGGCATACTAAGGCTGCTGACCGGCGAGCCGAGAGAATTTTCCAAACAGGAAATAGATTTTGCCGCTTCACTCGCGGAACAGTGCGGGACAGCTATAGAAAACGCGACCATGTACGAAAAAATCAGGAAAGATTATGACGACATCATGAATAGAATCTGCCATCGCTCCTGCGAGTGC
>CAYMUX010000142.1:0-6096 GCA_964393845.1 uncultured Nitrospiraceae bacterium | reverse complement strand
AATATAAAAAATCATCCGGGGCGTGGCGCTGCCACCCGTAACTGAATGGTTACGAAATCCTTTTATTTTCTCCTTTATAAAAAATCAAACACCCCTTATAATACTGAGCTATGAAGAATATCTTCAGTCATCCCGAAAAATCCATCGCAGCAAAACTGATCATCGCCACCGGACTGTTGATTGTGATAGTAAGTTTTATCTTCTGGTATGCCACCTTGAAAAAGCAGGAAAAAGACGTTATGTCAATTGCCTTAACATACGGCGATTCTTTCGTGAAGTTTACACAGCGAAGCACCCGCCACAGCATGCTCATATACAATCCCGAAGAAACACAGCGCGTACTTGAAAATCTCGGCACCCCGGAAGGCGTGCAGAGAGTAAGGATATACAATCATAACGGGGGGGTACTCTTTTGTTCAGATATAAAGAGTGTCGGCTCAGTTGTCAACAAGACTTCCGTGGCGTGCACGTCATGCCACTCGGACCCGGTGAAATCCCCGGCGCTGTTGCCGAACCCGAAAAAATGGTCTGTATATAAGGACGAAAAAGGAGCGACCTTGCTTAAGATTGTCAGCCAGATATCCAATGAGCCGGATTGCTACACTGCAAGCTGTCATGTACATTCCAGGGAACAGACAATTCTCGGGTTCGTCGAGGCCGATCTTTCTCTGGCGCTTCTCGATGAGGCGCTGTTTAAACAGGGGCTTGCCCTGACAGCCTATGTAATTGTATTCGTTCTCGCAGTGTCATTATTCCTCGGCATTATTAATTACAAAATAGTAACGAATCCCGTTCACGAACTTGTCCTCGGCATGGAAAAAGTGGCCGGTGGAGACCTTGATTATTCCGTGCCGATAAAATCCGTTGATGAGATCGGTGAAATGGCCGGGACCTTTAATTCCATGACAAAGGATTTGAAAACGGCAAGAGACCAGAGAGAGCAGTGGACGCATACACTCGAAGTGGAAATTGCAAAGAAAACAGAAGAAATTCAAAGGACCCATGCCAATCTTGTGCAGACAGAGAAGCTTGCTTCTCTCGGAAGAATGGCGGCAGGCGTTGCTCATGAAATCAATAACCCGTTAACAGGAGTAGTTACATTCGCATATTTATTAAAGAAGCAATTCCCGGCAGACAGCCCTCAGGCACAGGATCTTGACGTCATTATTGAACAATCTGAAAGGTGCTCAAAGATAATAAAAAATCTTTTGACCTTTGCCCGCGCTACTCCCTCGGAGAAAGGTAATGTAAGCATAAACGATGTGTTAAAGCGGACAATATTTATGGTGCAAAACCAGGAGAAATTCCACCATATAAAATTCAATGTTACCCTGGAAGACTCCCAGTTTATTATTCTGGGCGATTCATCACAGTTCCAGCAAATCTTCCTGAACATGTTTATAAATGCCGCGGACGCCATGGGGGGGAGAGGCAATATTACCGTTGCGACACGTTCTTTCACGGAATATTGTAAGCCATATGTTGAAATTGAATTCACGGATGAAGGCTCAGGGATAAAAGAGCAGGATATGCCGAAACTCTTCGAGCCCTTTTTTACGACAAAACCTGTGGGTAAAGGCACGGGTCTCGGACTCTCGGTCAGTCACGGCATAGTCAAGCATTTCAACGGAAATATTAAAGTTAAAAGTAAAGTTGGTAAAGGAACGAGTTTTTTTGTTAGACTACCTCTGCCTGAGAAACAACATAAAGCATGAAAAAAGTATTAGTCATAGATGATGAGGCAATAGTAAGGACCAGCTGCCAAAGGACTCTTTCCCCTGAAGGTTATGATGTAAGATTGGCGACCAGTGGAAAGGAAGGCATTGAGTTGATGGAGAGAGAGGATTTCAGCCTTGTACTGCTCGACCTGAAAATGCCTGATATGGACGGCATTGAGGTTCTCAATAAAATCAACGCCACCTGGCCTAAAACAAAAGTCGTTATGGTGACCGGGTACAGCACAGTTGATACTGCGGTACAGGCATTAAGATTAGGCGCCTATAATTTTATAGAAAAACCTTTTACGCCGGACTCTCTGATTAGCGCGGTAAAAGAAGTTTTTGAAAAAGCATCCCGGGATGCTGAAAACAACAATCCGGAAAACCGGAAAAATACTTAAAAAGATTCCCGCATATACAAATGGGCATAACCTCTAAAAAATACATGATTACTAGAGGAACAAAGTGACTTTAAAACAAATAGCAGAAATCCTTGAAGCTGACTTAATAAACAATCCGGAAGCCTCAGATATAAATATTCAGAATGCGTGCAGCGCAGATATGATGAGCGCGGTGCTGTATTATCATACTCCGAACTCTTTACTCATTACAGGGCTGACCCAGCCCCATGTGATACGAACAGCAGAGATTGCAGGCATAAAATCTATTGTGTTCGTCCTCGACAAAAAACCTGATGCGGAAACAATAGCGCTTGCGCAACAAAAAAAGATCCCCATTCTCTGCACGCGCTACTGCATGTATACCGCCTCCGGGAAGCTCTATGAGGCAGGGTTGCCGGGATGCCTGCATAAAAAATAAATGCCTCTAAATATAAATGAAACAATAGAAGGAAGTTTCCAGATAATCGGGGGGAATTTTGTAAATGCAGGAGAGGCTTCCATGCAGATGAAATCAAAGCTCACGGAACTGGGAATTGATGAAGGGACCGTACGGCGGGCGGCGATAGCAACATTTGAAGCAGAGATGAATGTAATTATATATGCAGCCGCCGGCAGGCTGCATTATTATATTACTCCCCGCAACATAACAATAAAAATAGACGATATGGGTCCGGGCATTGAAAATATTGAATTGGCAATGCGGGAAGGTTACTCAACCGCTCCCGATTGGGTAAGAGAAATGGGATGGGGCGCCGGGATGGGGCTGCCGAACATGAAGAAAAATTCTGATGAATTTAAAATTGATTCTGTCGTTGGTGAAGGGACAACGATTGAAATGATTATAAACTTCTCTTAACTTTCAATGAAATCCCCTCTCCCCGATGCCTTTATCGGGGAGAGGGTAATATGAGGGGGAACCGCCATGAAACTTAATAAGATTGTTGAAAATTTATCTTTAGAGGTCAAGACCGGCAAAAACTTCCTTCAAAATAATGTCACGGGCGTCTATATCAGCGACCTGCTTTCCGATGTAATGGCCAACAGCAAGGAGGGCAACATCTGGATTACGCTTCAAACACACATGAACATTGTAGCTGTCGCCGGTTTGAAAAATCTGTCCGGAATTATTATAGTCGGCAACAGGCAACTGCAGGAAGATGTTTTACAAAAGGCGGAATATGAAAAAATTACCGTCATGTCAACTCCATTGCCTGCATTTGAAGTTGCCGGGAAGTTATATCAGCTTCTTAATGGATAAAGTAGGGGCCGGTTTTGTACCTGTCCTAATGCAGGGCGACCACAAGAGTCGCCCCTACACATTCTTGACCCATGACCTGCATGCTAAAACAATTTAAAGCCGACCTTCACATACACACGTGCCTTTCCCCCTGCGCCGAACTTGAGATGTCACCCAGGGCGATTGTTAAGACCGCAATGGAAAAAGGAATCGACCTAATAGCCATAACCGACCACAACTCTGCCGAGAACGTCATCGCGGCCAAAAAAGCCGCAAGGAACACCGGCTTGACCGTCCTGGCAGGAATGGAGATAACCACATCTGAAGAAGCTCATGTCCTGGCCCTCTTTGATGATATGGAAAGTATTATGAAACTGCAGGAGATTGTGTATGAAAATCTAATGCCGGGTGAGAACGATGAGAAACGGTTCGGCGACCAGATAGTCGTGAATGAAAAAGACGAGGTGCTGGATTTTAACAGGCGTCTTCTTATTGCCGCAACGGAATTACCGGTTTACTCAGTAGTAAATACTATACATTCTCTTGGCGGACTCGCTGTCGCGTCTCATGTGGATAAAGACGTCTTCAGCGTGATCTCGCAGCTCGGTTTCATCCCGGACAATTTAAAGTTTAACGCGCTGGAAATGTCCTGCCATATGAACAGGGAACGCGCTGAACAGGTATTCGCGCTTTATAAGTCGTACGCGTGGATTTCCTCATCAGACGCGCATTATTTGGACGACATCGGGAAAAGGACAACGACATTCATTATGAATGAACCGACAACAGCGGATATGGCATCAGCTTTCAATAGCATCGACGGGAGAAGGGTGGAATGGGGGTAAAGTCGTCTTCTCCTCGCAGCCGCAGGCTTTAGCCTGCGTTTACCGTGCACATCTTTCACGCAACAAATAGAAGAATTTCTGCTATAGTAACGGCAATAAATAACTTAAGTTAAAATATGATATTTCCTTTATATTACAGCTAATTAAATGCTTAAGATGTATTTTAATTTAATGCCGTTACTATATAATTTCCCATGTACTTTGATGTTATAGAAGCTCATGTTGCATATTCGGGTGTGATACGAGTATAACAGTGGAAGTGAAGATATGATATAAGAGGAACAAAGGAGGTGCAGTATGAAAATCTTTGATTTAACTATTGTTGTATGGAAAGAGGAAAATGGCTATGTTTCAAAGTGCTCTGAATTAGGAGTTGCAAGCTGCGGCGACTCTATTGCCGAGGCGACTGCAAATCTGAGAGATGCTGTTGAACTCTACATTGAGAACGCACAGACTCTGGGCATTATGGAGGATATTGAGGAAAGCCTTACTACGAAAGAGAAATTCACTTCTCATATGGAAATAGTCCAAAATGCCTAAACTGCCTGTCGTATCTTCAAGACAGATTATCAGAGTGCTGAAACAGTTGGGTTTCGACCATGCGCCGAAAAGAGGAAAGGGAAGTCATCTTGCTTTCGTTAAACAGGGCAGCGACAAAACCCGCCTCGTTATCGTGCCCGATAGAGACTCCATTCCCAAGGGGACTCTGCTTGCCATACTGGAACAGGCAGGCTTGACTAAAGAGGAATTCGTCAGGGTTCTGAATGAATAGAAAGCAGAAATGACCAGCCCGATCATAAACCTCTCAGTCCTTGAGCCCGTTATCCCTTCCCTATGAGATGCAACAAATCGGAGAATTTTTGCTATAATCCTTCATGTCCAAAGACTCCCCCAAATACGGCCCTGACAACCCGCATCCATTAAGCGCCCGGAAGACCGAGCTTGTGTGGGAGGGGAAGTATGATGAGTACGGCAACAGGCGCGAGGTGGACATTGCCGGATATGTAAAAATGTTAAATTATTAAAGGAGTAAGGAGGCATCCCATGTACTATGATGTTATAGAAGCAAGGCATATTGAAGGATACAAGCTGGAGCTTATATTTGAAAACGGTAAAAGAGGCGCCGTTGACTTGCAGACATATACAAAGAAAGGCGGGGTATTCAGCCGCTTCTCCGAGATAGAATATTTCAAACAGTTTCATGTTAACAAAGAAATCGGGACGCTGTGCTGGCCTGATGGGGTGGATATTGCGCCTGAGACACTCTATCACGAGGCCACAGGGGAACCTCTTCCGTCATGGGTGACGCCGGAAAAAGCGGTGGTTTGATATGTTAACCTTAAATGTTGCATAAATTCGGGTGTGATGCGAGTATAGCGGTGGAAGTGGAGATATGAAAGATTTTATTAGCAAAGAGGAATCTTTTTAATTAAAATATTCTCATGAGCACTGTCAAAGATATAAATGTAACGGCGTTGAAAGCCGCCAGAGAATTCGCGGAGAAAATTCATGAACTGGTCCCCGATGCAGTGGTAAAGCTTTTCGGCTCTGCCGCCCGCGGAGATATGGAGGAGTTGAGCGATATAGACATTTACATCGAACTGCCGGATAAAGCAGATATGGATACAATCAAAGAGCGATTAAGCTTTATCGCATGGGAAACAGGACTCAAATATGATCAGGTTTTTCAGGAAGTCCTATATCGAAAAAGCGAGGTATGGAACAGCCCTCTGCGGTCTTCGCTGTTTATAAAGGCTGTCATGAAAGAAGGCATCACCTTATGAGAGACCCTGACATCTGAGTCCGCTATCCTTTCCCCATAAGATGCAACAAATCGGAGAATTTTTGCTATAATCCTTCATGTCCAAAGACTCCCCCAAATACGGCCCTGACAA
>CAYMUX010000141.1:0-6372 GCA_964393845.1 uncultured Nitrospiraceae bacterium | reverse complement strand
TTTAAACCATGAGGGTTTTCTTCTTTTATTTGGTTCCTATCTCTGTTCTTGGGTTGAATTTGTTTTTTATTCTGTCAATTAAACTCTTGATAACCATTCGTTTGGATTTCAGAAAATTTGCTTCAGGTATATGTAAGTCCAGAGTGAGAAGGCCGACGATCATATCTTTAATAAAAACTCTAAGGGTTCAAAGGGGCTCTGCTGATGACATTATATATAAAGTAAAGTTAGAATTATTCTTGCCGGGATAATTTAATTTATTCGAATTTTGTTGCTACTTCTTCCATTACGAAGTTCTCAAGGATATCACCGATTTTTATGTCATTGAAGTTCTCTATCATAATCCCGCATTCAAATCCTGTCTGTACTTCCTTTGTGTCTTCCTTGAATCTTTTCAGGGAAGATATCTTGCTGTCATAAATAACAATATTGTCTCTTATTACCCTTATGCCGGAGCTCGCTCTGGAGATTTTTCCATCAATCACATAACAGCCGGCAATTGTTCCGAGACGTGATATCTGAAAGAGACTTCTTACTTCGGCCCTGCCGAGTACCTTCTCTGTTATAGTCGGCTCAAGCATTCCCTCAAGGGCCTTTTTAACATCATCTATGGCTTCGTAGATTACATTATATAGCCTGACATCAACGCCTTCCTTATCTATCAGTTTAGAAGCCTTGGCGTCAGGCCGTACATTAAATCCAATGATTATAGCAGTTGATGCAGCGGCAAGCATAACATCAGACTCATTGATGCCGCCTGTTCCGGTATGAATAACATTTACTTTCACGTTCGGATGCGTGAGGTTGGAAAGGGAGTCTTTAACTGCCTCCACAGAACCCTGAACATCGGCTTTGAGCACAATATTAAGGTCCCTGATTTCTCCTTCCTTGACCCTTTCATAAAGATCGTCGAGAGTAAGTTTTTTCTTCCGGGAAATGGCGGCAGTTTTTTGTTTGTGCAGTCTGTTCACTGCTATCTGTCTTGCTTTCCTCTCGTCATCCATTACTACAAAAATATCACCTGCCTGCGGAACGTCGGGGAAACCGATAACTTCGACTGGAGTTGAAGGTCCGGCGCTCTCTATCTTCTTGCCGGTATCGTCTATCAGCGCCCTGACCCTTCCCGCTATTGTCCCCACCAGGAAAGGGTCTCCAACCTTAAGCGAACCGGTGTTGACAAGAACGGTGCCTATGGGGCCTCTGCCCTTGTCGAGTTTTGCCTCAAGGATTGTTCCCTTTGCAGATCTGTTGTGGTCTGCCTTTAATTCCATGATCTCGGCCTGAAGCAGGATCATCTCCAGAAGCTTTTCAATGCCTATTTTTTGCTTTGCAGAAACTTCAACAAATATGTTCTTCCCCCCCCACTCTTCCGGGACTATATCATATTGAGAAAGTTCATTCTTGACTTTTGAAACATTTGCTTCGGGTTTGTCGATTTTATTAATTGCTACCACAATAGGCACATGTGCTGCCTTTGCATGGTCGATTGCTTCAATAGTTTGAGGCATAACACTGTCATCAGCAGCAACAACGAGGACGACTATGTCGGTAACCTTGGCACCTCTCGCTCTCATCATTGTGAATGCTTCATGACCGGGGGTATCGAGAAAGGCTATCTCCTTGTCCTTCAGCTTTACTTTATAGGCGCCGATATGCTGGGTTATTCCTCCGGCTTCTGTTTCGGTAACTCTGGTTTTCCTTATTGCGTCAAGTAAAGTCGTTTTCCCATGATCTACATGCCCCATGATTGTCACGATCGGAGGACGATGGCTGAGAGCAGACTCATCAACCTCCGCCTCTTTCAGTAATGCTTCCTCATCTTCTGCAATTATCATTTCAAGTTTCAAACCAAAGGACTCAGCAACAATCTGTGCCGCATCAGCGTCCAGCGGCTGGTTTATTGTTGTCATGTAGCCTAGTTCCATGAATTTTTTTATTACGTCGTTGAGTTTTTGTCCTATAAGTTCGGCGAACTCTTTTACCGTAGTGCCTTCCTGAAATTTAATAACACGCTTTCGCGGTGCAGTAGTTACGAAGGCTTCGGTTTCTTCTGCCTTTTTAGGCTGACTTCTTTTATCATGTTTTTTGTAGTGTGGTTTAAAATCAAAGCCTTTTTTTGTTATCTCTACTCTTCTAATGGAATCAAATGCTCTTTGCATTCCGGGCTTGCTTTTGAATTTTGCCAGTTTCTCGATTTCAACTTCTTTTTTGAATCTGTCAGGGACGATTATTTCGTCTTCTTCTATTGAGGCCAGTTCTTCTTTCTGTGGCGCTTCAACTTCCTGCTCTTTAACGTGCAGTTTGATTTTTGATGCTTTTTCTGCCGGCGCGGGTTTTAATTTTTCCCCGGGTTGGACTTCTTTCTCTGCTTTCTCAGCCCTGGCAACAGCGGATTTTTCTTTGGTTTTGAGCGGGGCATAATTCTTATTGGATTCGATTTTCAGATTTTTTGAAAAAATACCGGTCAATTTATTTGCAGTTTCATCATCAATATTCGACATATGGGATTTTACTTCAATTCCCAATCCTGCAAGCTTGGCAATGATTTCCTTGCTGCTGACTTCAATCATTTTGGATAGTTCGTATATTCTTATTCCGGACATTTTTTTAATGAAAAAAGTTAATTATCAACCCATTTTAAAGTGAAATATCGCCTGACCTTAAGGCCTTAGATTCGGGTTGTAAGTTTGTTTGGATTAATGTTATCATAACTACTCTTTATAAAGCAATTATAGACACCCTGCGGGATGCGTGATTATTAAACATGATTACCAGATCGCAATATTCAGTAGATATATTGGGAGGGAAAATAGATGGCAGTATGTTCAGTATGTGATAAAAAAAGGGCTACCGGCAATAATGTCAGCCATGCAAATAACAGAACGAAACGACTCTTTATGCCGAACTTGCAAAAGGTCAAAGTCCAGACCGAGCACGGTGTAAGAAGAGTGCATGTCTGTACCAGGTGCCTTCGATCCGGAAAAATAAAAAAAGCAGTATAGATAGATAATAGGGTCCAAGGGGTCAAGGGATTAGAGAAAGTTTTCAGTTTTTAGTTGTTAGACTAAAAACTGAAAACTAAAAACTTGAAAATTTAAATCCTCGACCTTTTTTTTTAAGTTCACATGCAGCCTCTACGTAGAATCCTCGGAGAATTCATCAATGATTTTGGCATTGAAAGCGGAATTATTCTTAATGCCGTCAGAAGTAAATGGGCCGATATCGTAGGACCGCCTATTGCCGTACATACTTTTCCTGATACAATCAGAGGCAAAGTGCTTACCATAATTGTAGATACCCCGCAATGGATGCATCATCTGGGGTTTTTCAAAGAGGATATTTTAGAAAAGCTTAAGTCTTATAAAATAGACGAGATTCGTTTCAGACTGGGCAGGTTACCTGAAAAAATTGATAAGCAGGCCGTGGAAGAGAATATTGAGCTGTCGGACGAGGATTTAAGGTACCTGGAAAATACTCTCAAAAATATTGAAGACGAGGAGCTTAAGGAAACATTTAAGAAACTGATCATACACGGGCTGACGAAAGGCAAGAAATAAAAAGACGCGAGGCGCTTTTTGAAAGTTTCGCGTTGCTTTCATAAATCCCGAACGCAATCAACAAATCTTTCGATATCTTTTATTCCTTCACGCAGAGCGCTGTATACTATATCGTAATCTATTTTGTCATAATCATGAGCGATGACGTTGCGAAATCCGACCATCCCAACCATTTTTTTATTCAGTTCCGCGGGAATAATTCCCTCCTCCTCCAAAATGTAAAAAGCTTCACTCATAGTAGTAGGCTTCCGGAATTTTCTGTAGGCGATTATAGATTCAGCCAAATCTATTGTTGACTGTGCCGCCAAATAGAGATAGCGCTCCACCATTCCTCTGATATCTACATCGTCTCTGATTTCTTCCACAGAATATTTGCCGTATCTTTCGAGGATCTTGAGATATTTTTTCACTGCGCTTATTTTATTTTCTATCACGGCAAGATTGGTCATTGTTTTAGTATTACGCCCTTGTTAAATTATGTCTGACGAGCATTTCATGAAAGTCAAAATATTCATTCATTATTCGCGGCTCGATAATTACGCGATACGGCTCTCTTTCAAAGATAAGAGTTCCTTCTTTGATGACAAAAAACTTAAATTCGGGACTTTCGGAAATGTCCAGCGCCGCCACATCCACCTTGTCCGTGCCTAACTCCCGGCTTATTTCGTCAAGAAGGGCAAACTTTGCCTGAAAGACTTTCTTCTTGTCCTTTTCTCCGAAGTACACGGCAAAATCATAATCGCTCATCGGCCCTTCATCGCCTTTCGCGCGAGAACCGAAAAAATAAGCCAGCTTTACTTCCGGATGCGATTTGAAAATGTTTATTATTCTGTCTAATTGCTTTTTATCCATTATTGAACTATACCAAAAATTATGCCTGGAAGCAAAATTCATTACCCTGTAGTAAGATTAACATGAATATAAAACTGTGGATAAATCGTTTTGCATAAGTGAAACTCCCCGCTTACAAAGCGGGGTATTCTGCAAAAAAAATTCATAAATATATCTTTTAAATAATGGCAATGTATTGATGAAATTTCTATTTGCTAAAAAGCATGATTTAGCCCCTTAGTCGCTTTTCATTACAATTGTGCAATTCTTTTTTCTTTCCATCAATCCCCTATCCCCGGCCCCGGGGGTCCGCCGTAGAATGATCGCCAGATGTTGAAGTCCTGTATCCATATCATTCCGTCATTATTCAGATCAATATAATCAGGAGCAGGTGGAACGTCCTGACCGACATGCTTCCGCCATTCATTGAAATCCCTGATGCCCACATCTCCGTCATTGTCAAAATCAGGATCGCAGACGTTGCCGTAATGCTGGATGCCTGGTTTAGCTGTGTTATCGTCTTCTGATGAATTGGTATCCCTCTGGTCGGGGTTAGCTACCAGTCTGCAATTGTCGCAGGCGTCGCCGACACCGTCGTTGTCTGTGTCTGTTTGGTCAGGGTTAGGAGTGTATCTACAGTTGTCGTCACAGTTTGCTATTTCACCGCCTGTGCATCGATTAGTTCCATCACCGTTCGGTATGCCATCTCCGTCAGTATCTGGTATTCCCACATACTCATCCGCACCTATGTCAGTTAATGCTATTCCATTGCCATCTCCGTCAAATGGTCTTGAGTGTCCATCTATGTCAGTTGTAGCGGCACCAGTGTTTGTTCCCCTGTCGATGCATTGAGAATTTGATCTAAGATGATAATCTCCGTTTGAAGCGTCTACAAACGATGGATCAGTATTAAGATTTGTTCCGTTTGATGTATAGTTACCATACGTAGAACCAATATCTGAATATGTAATTGTGACGTTTGAAACTCCGCCGGCACCCTGGCTAACAAATAAATCTCCTCCCAAACTTCCTGAAGTATTCCCCCAGAGTATGTCGTTGGTCATTGTTATATTGATAGAAGAGCCCATCCCATAAGAGTAAGAATATAGACCCCCGCCGTAATAATTAGAAGATGTATTCCCTGTTACCGTGTTATTAGTTGAGGATAAGGTCACAGAACCAGAACTATCAGACTGTAACCAAATTCCACCACCCGAATAAGGGGCAATATTATCTTCTATTATATTGTTAGTAAGCATAAGCGTTGTGTTACCAGAATAAGCAGACGCCAGAATTCCACCCCCATACCCAGCAGATGAATTCTCAGATATAACATTATTTTCAAGAGCCAAAGTTATGGATCCTCCATACCCGGAGTTGACAAAGATACCTCCACCATACATAGGCGCTGTGTTGTTCGTAACATTATTATTGGTTAAATTCAAACTAATATAACTTCCATTATAGGCATATCCATAGATCGCGCCACCTGAATTGCCAGAAGGTGAGCCATTAGTAATGGTAAAGTCATCGATATTGATATTTGTTACTTCTATGCCAAATTCATCGCCAGCTACTATATTTATGACCCTGTCGCTTCTTCCGCCGTCAATTATGGTAAGAGATGGATCATTATTTTTGGATATAAAGTTACTATCCCAGCCCCCTTCAAGGGTGAAAGTTTTAGATGAATATGCTACTAAAATATTCTCATAATAAGTACCTTGTGCTACTTTAATCGTCGTTCCATCTCCTACTGCATCGATGCCGTCCTGTATTTTGGAATAACAAGGTGTATTTCCTGTTCCACAGGAAGCGTTGGGTTCGATATAGATTACAATAGGAGCAGTAGTAAATGTTTGATCGCTCCCATATGTTGTCCCTGCGCTGCTGTACGCTACCAAACGGAAATGATAAAAGGTATAAGGTGTTAGCCCATCTTCCGCAGTTGGAGTTCAAAATTCAACAAAAATAAAATATGGTG
>CAYMUX010000140.1:0-6484 GCA_964393845.1 uncultured Nitrospiraceae bacterium | reverse complement strand
TATAAAACAATCCTTGAAAATTCAGACTTCCCCGATGAATACAGCTCGTATTTGCAGGAGGAAAAAGACAGGGAAGGAAATTTATCCTATAAACTTGTGCCCTGTAAAGGCAGATGTATTTTCCTTCTGTCAGATAATAAATGTTACATACACGGCAAGCTTGGGCCTGAGGCAAAAAGCCGTACCTGCAAAAATTATCCGCTTTCACCCAGTGGATTTTCTCCCCGGGGAATACACCTGAAGATGAGCTTTGTCTGCCCCTCTATTCTCAATTCCCTTTTGTCGCCTGATCAAATTCAAACAACAAAAACTGAGTGGGACAATGATTTTCTTTGCCCCGGTACTGTAAAGTTTGGCGGCGAATATTATATTTCCTGGGAAAGTTTCTTTTCTTTAAATGACGCCCTGTCCTGCCTGTTCCTGCAAAAGCCCTACCACGCTGAGCACAATCTTATAATAGCGGGCATATTGACATTCAATTTCTTTAACGGATTAAAACAAAACAGGACAAAGGAATTCAATCCGGAGTCCGTAAAAGAATATATGTCTGATAACAGGAAGGCGTTCCTTGAGACCTGCAATGAATTCTTACCTCAATACAAGGAACAGATGAATGTCATATACTTTATAGCTTATGCTCTTTTTGAAGATGAATTCATGAATCTTAAAGAAGGGGACCGCGCTTCAGATATTGTCCGCTTGCTGGAACCGAAAGCAATAAACTCCTATTACAGCGGTAGAATTCAGGGTTTCGTAGAATTAAATTTCACTCACAAGAGGTCTATGGAATGCCTGAAATCTTCCCGGGCAGCGAATATTCTATCAAGTCCCGCACTCTCACTCTTATTGCTCAGGCTGTAAAATAATCCTGACCGGTTTAAGCAACATCAAGGCTTACATTCTGAATATCTCGGGCTTGATCCATAATACGGCAAGTGTTCAGGCAAGACAAAAACTCGCGCTTGTTAAAAGGGCATTTTGAGTGCCGACGTAATGTGCCAGGCTTCCGACAGTAAAATTCCCAAGGGGCGCCATTCCGAGAAACATTATTGTAAAAGAACTCATTACCCTTCCCCTTAATTCATCAGGGACGGTAAGCTGTATAAGGTTGTTTGCCGTGGCTATCTGATTGATTGCACCGAGCCCGACGAAGAAAAGCATCGCATAGGAAAGCCAGACTGTTTCAGAAAATGAAAATATCAGCAGCGCCACAGAAAAAGTAATTCCTGCCGCTGCCATGACCATCCCTTTTTTTGAGGTATTTCCCTTTAATGCGAGGCCTATTGCTCCTGTAAGAGCGCCGGCTCCCGCACATCCCATTAATATGCCGAGGCCCGTCTCTCCAGTTTTCAATATGTCCCTGGCATATACCGGTAAAAAAGAAATATAGGGGAATCCGAAGAAACTGGTTATGCCTGCTGCTATCAAAAGAGTATATACTTTGGGGGTGTGGCGGATATATTTAAGCCCTTCCTTTAAAGATTTCTTAATCCCGGATGTCGGGCCTCTTTGCACATCTCCAGGCTTGAAGCGCATTTTAACCAGGGCAGCGATTATTGCGAGAAAGCTCAACGCATTAATAAAAAAACATGAAGCAAGACCTACAGAACCCATGAGAATTCCGGCCACTGCCGGTCCTATCATCCTTGCCCCCTGAAAAGCTGTGGAATTGAGCGCGATGCCATTCATCAAGTCCTCCTTGCCGACCAGCTCGATGATAAAGGACTGCCGCGCAGGAATTTCAAAAGCGAGTACAGTGCCTATGAGAAAGGCGATGATGAGCGCGTGCCAGATGTTGACAACGCCGGTTGCGACCAGGACAGCCAGTATCAGTGTAAGAAACATAAGTATGATATGAGCTATCAGCACTATATTCCTTTTTGAGTGCCTGTCTGCAATAACCCCGCCGGCCAGTGAGAAAAGGAGGATCGGGGCCGACGCTGCCGTCCCTGCCAGCCCCAGGAAAAAAGGGGAGCTTGTCAATTCATAGACCAGCCAGCTCTGAGCGGCCTGGTGCATCCATGTCCCTGTAAGTGATATTATCTGCCCGATCCAGAAAAGCCTGAAATTCCTGTGCCTGAGCGCTGCAAAAGGGTGATATGCTTCCATAGTTAGTAATGATAACATATGAGGCTTTTGCAGAAGTCTTCTCTTTGTCACCTCGAACGAAGAGAGAGGTCTTATACATTATTGATAGCAAAAGATTTCTCTCTTTGGTCGAAATGACATCTACAGGAATTGACATTCTTTTGCAAGAGGCTCATATGATAAAACGGTTCAAGCGGTTTATATTATGGTATAATTCTATCCGTGATGACCTTTAAAAAATGGATAATTCCTGCGATAATTTGCCTGATTAGTCTTCAGGCCTGCCGGCAGCCTGTCACTCAAACCGGCGGAAAACTCAAAATCCTTACGACCATTGCCCCTCTATACAGCTTTACAAAAAATGTCGCCGCGGACGCAGCAATCGTTGATAATCTTATCCCTTCAGGCGTTGGTCCGCATGAGTACTCTTTAAGCCCCGGAGATGCCAGGAAAGTTTCAGAGACGCGGGTTCTTATAATAAATGGCGTTAAACTGGAGGGATGGTTAAATAAACTGCAAGGCCCTGCGTCAGAGCTTAGAGAGTCTGCGACAAATGACAATGAAAAGTTAATTATCGTTGATACGAGCGTCGGCGTTGAGGTCATCGGAAATGATCCCCATATATGGCTTTCTCCCAGGAATGCCATTATGCAGGTAAAAAACATAAGGGATGCCCTTGTAAAAGTTGATCCTGACAATAGTGGAACATATACGAAAAATGCCTCTGAATATATTCAACGTCTGGGGAATCTGGACAAAGAAATTAAAGATGAAATCAAGACGTGGAAGCAAAACCGGATTGTTACTTTTCATCCCGCGTTTAAATATTTTGCCGGAGATTACGGATTGGAGCAGGCTGCTGTAATTCAGGAGACCCCCGAAATAGAACCCTCTCCTAAACATATAGCTCATGTTATTGAGACAATTAAGTCAAAGGGTATCAGGGCCATTTTTACCGAGCCCCAATTTTCTCACAAGATAGTAACGTCAATTGCCGGTGATTTAAACTTGCAGGTTTACAGCCTTGATACACTGGAGACCGGACCGCTTTCCAAAGAGTGGTATGAAGACAGTATGAGGTCAAATTTAAAAGTCTTGAAAAAAGCATTAAACTGAGGAACTCAATGCATGCCCTTAGTGTAGAAAATTTATGCGTAAAGGCTGACAACCGTCACCTTATAGAGAACATAACTTTTTCAATAGAAGAAGGCAGGATAGCGGCAATTATCGGCCCTAACGGCGCTGGCAAGACGACATTAATCAAGGCAATACTCGGACTTATCCCATATGAAACCGGTTCCGTAACTCTGTTCGGACACCTTTTAAAACATGGTAAGTCTCATAACAAGATTGGTTATGTCCCTCAAAGGCTTGAATTTGACAGAACATTCCCGCTTACCGTTTCAGAGCTTTTGCATTTTACTATTCCTCCCCGTTATTCTTTCCCATTTCACAGGAAAAAAGGAGAGGAAGCTCATATTGACAGACTGCTGAAAACTGTCGGGGCCCAGGATTTAAAAGAGAGACGGATCGGCAGCCTGTCCGGGGGAGAGCTCCAGAGGGTCATGATTGCCAAGGCGATTGTTAATGGACCCAGGCTTCTCATACTTGATGAGCCTGCATCAGGAGTGGATATCGAGGGGCAGGAAAGGTTTCACGATCTGGTCAAGCGACTTAATAAAGAGAAGGGGTTGACGGTGATATTGATCTCTCATGATTTGAATGTTGTGTACCGTTTCGCAGATGACGTCCTTTGCATAAACCGGAGGCTTGTATGCACCGGAAGGCCTGAGGAGACGCTGACTGATGATGTCATCAAGAGTGTTTACGGAGAGATGATGGGGGCGTATATTCATAGTTGTCATGAACATGATTAGCGAATATTTATCATATCCGTTTATCCAGAGGGCGCTGCTGGCTTCAGTGATGGTAGGCATTCTCTGCCCCTTTGTCGGTAACTTTGTAGTTCTGCGCAGGATGTCCTTTTTTTCAGATGCCATATCGCATTCGGCCTTTGCCGGCATTGCAGTCGGAGCGATGCTTGGGATCGACCTTTCACTCTCGTCTGTTATTGTGGCAATACTCATTGCAATGCTGATTGCATATCTCTCTGAGAAAACAACCTTATCACATGATACGGTTATAGGAATCGCATTTTCCGGGGCCATTGCATCGGGGATGCTGGTCATTGGAATGCTTAAGGGTTACAGGGCCGATCTGTTTGCATTCCTTTTCGGTGATATACTTGCAATAACGAACACTGACCTCTTATTGATCCTTATTATCAGTGTACTGACTATTACGGCCCTTCTTGCTTTTTTAAAGCCCTTTTTACAGATAACATTTAACAGGGACCTTGCAATTGTGGAAGGCATCAATGTCCGCTTCTTTGAATACATGCTTTTTTTAATCATTGCGATTGTAATAACAATAAGTCTTAAGATTATCGGGATTGTGCTTGTAACATCGCTTTTGATCGTGCCTGCTGCATCGGCAAAAAATCTTGCATCGAGCATGAGCCGTTTGTTTATGCTTTCAAGTGTCTTTGGCGTTATTTCAGGAGTTGCCGGTCTTGCATGTTCTATTTATCTGAACACTTCATCAGGCCCGACGATTGTGCTCGTAAGTATCGGGATATTCTTCCTGACGATGTTGAAGCAAAGATAATGGCAGAATAATATAGAGAGGTAAGATTATGAAATACTTAATCATCGGCAACGGCGTCGCAGGAACAACAGCGGCTGCTAATATCAGGAAAATGGATAGCAGCGGAGAAATAACCATCCTGACTGACGAGGCGACTCCGTTCTACAGCCGCATTCGTTTAATAGAGTATCTGGCCAAAGAAGCCAAAGAACAGGACATCGTTATTTATAAAGAAGACTGGTATCAAAAGAATAACATAAGACTCCTGTTGAACGCGCCTGTATTCGATATTGACAAAGCCAATAAACAGGTCATTACCGCAGCAGGAGAAGCACTGCTGTATGACAGGGTCCTAATTGCCGCAGGCGGCATTTCTTTTATTCCGCCGATTCCCGGTTCGAATAAAAAAGGCGTCTTTGCTTTAAGGACAATTGCTGATGCGAATGAAATCATCAATTATGCTGAAGGAATTAAAAAGGTCGTTCTTATCGGCGGCGGCGTTCTGGGTCTTGAAGCAGGGAACAGCCTGAGAAAGACAGGGCATGAAATCACTGTTGTAGAATTCTTCTCCCGTCTGCTCCCGAGACAGATGGATCCGGAAGGCGCGGAGGTCCTCAAGGCGCAGATGGAAGGCATGGGTTTTAAATTTTATCTCGGGGCAAAATCAAAAGAGATTACCGGAGACGACAGGGCAAAGGGGCTGCTGCTTGAAGACGGGACCAGGATTGACGGTGACCTCATTATCATTTCTGCCGGGGTAAGACCGCAGGCAGGGTTGTGCAAAAAACTCGGCTTGACAGTTAACAAAGGCGTTGCAGTCAATGACCGGATGGAAACCGAGGTAAAGGATATCTATGCCGCCGGTGACCTGATAGAGCACAGAACCATGTTTTACGGAATATGGCCTGCGGCACAGAAACAGGGGGAGGTTGCAGGAATAAACATGGCGGGAGGAGATGCCATATATGACGGAACAACAATGTCGAATGTTCTAAAAGTTGTGGGCATTGACCTTGCTGCAGCCGGTGACATTGACGCAGACGGGAAGTGTGAATCTATTGTTCACAAAGATAAAGACAAGTATATTTATAAGAAGCTTGTGATAAAAGATAATATCCTCTCAGGCTGTATCTTATACGGCGATATATCGGGCTACAGGAAAATACTGAAGGCTATCGATGACCAAAGGGGCCTCGGGAAGATCAGGCAAGACCTTGAGAAATGGGATTTGAGAGGGCTGTAAATTATTTCCTGAAGAAAGAATTTCCTCTGGTTATCAGATTATCATTGTTGAATTTATCAATCTTTGTTATGAGTGCGTTTTAATTCTTTTCTTATCTTCGGATAGTCTCTTTAAAACCAGTTCAGTCTGTTCAAGAGTCATCCAGCCTTTTTCTACAAAAATTTCTCCCAAAAGCCTATGACGCTTATTTACATAATTATCCATTACTTGCTCGGATAAGGCTTCTAATACTTGCTCTAAAGTTGCAAATCCCATATCCAGGGCCTTCATCCCGAATCGGGCGCTATATTCCATTAATAAAGGTTCTTCAAAGTCATTTGCCATTTTTTACCCTCCTTCTATAAATTTATTCATAATATAAAGAGATGAATATGATTTAAATCATATTAATTTAGGGGGGTCGCGTAAGGGTGCGGGTTATTTGCTGTCTCCCCCTTTGAAAAAGGGGGATGAAGGGGGATTTTATGAATAATTTCTTTTGAAAATCTCCCCTAACCCCTCTTTGCC
>CAYMUX010000139.1:0-6484 GCA_964393845.1 uncultured Nitrospiraceae bacterium | reverse complement strand
CTCCCTCTCCGCCATGTTTAGAGTTAAGAGTCAGGAGTTATGAGTTTAGGGTTTGAATTGAAAGTTCTCTAAGCTTGACTCTTGACTCATAACTCTGAACTCTATAAAAGTCGGGTCTTTGGGCCCTGTGCAACAGGATGCTGCGAACCCCGCCAGGTCCGGAAGGAAGCAACGGTAAGTAGTTATTCTGGGTGCCGCAGGATTACCTGAAGGCCTGGCTGTTTTAAAAAATGAGTTATGGAGTTTATAGAGTTATGAGTTTAGGAGTTGTTTGAATTTTTAACTCATAACTCTTAACTCTTTTAACTCTTAACCCTATTTAATTATGAGCTACATTGTACTAGCACGAAAATGGCGGCCCCAGAGATTTGACGACCTTGTCGGACAGGAATCTGTAGTCAAGACATTTAAGAATGCCTTGTCGAGCGGCAAAATTGTTCACGCCTATTTATTTTCAGGTCCGCGCGGCGTGGGTAAGACAACCTCTGCAAGACTTTTGGCAAAGGCTCTCAATTGTATGCAATCGTCAAACAGCGAGCCTTGCGGAGAGTGTCCAAGCTGCAAGGCAATAACTTCAGGTTCTTCCATTGACGTAATAGAAATTGACGGTGCTTCCAACAACGGCGTGGACGCAGTGAGAGAGTTGAGGGAAACTGTAAAGTATGCTCCTTCCAGCGGCAAATACAAGATATACATAATTGATGAGGTGCATATGCTCAGCACGCCGGCGTTCAACGCCCTTTTAAAGACCCTTGAAGAGCCGCCTCCGCATGTGATCTTTATCTTTGCGACGACCGAGCCAAAAAAGATATTGCCGACCATACTCTCAAGATGCCAGCACCATTCGTTCCGGCGAATGACCAAACCCATGATAAAAGAACAGCTCAAAAAAATTACCGACACGGAAAAGATCAATATCAATGAAACCGCGCTGGAGATGATAGCTAAGGCTGCTGACGGCAGTATGAGAGATGCCCTGACCCTTCTGGACCAGGCCTATTCCTTTAGCAATGATATAACGGGAGAAGACCTTCAGAGTCTTTTAGGCCTGCCTGAAACAGAAATTATCACAAATCTTTGTGAAACGATCCTGACAGGCGACATCTCCAGGACTTTATCAATAATAAAGGAATTAACCGACAGGGGGAGTGACCTGAGGCAATTAACCAGGGAACTTGTTGAACATTTTAGAAATATTGCCATAGTAAAGGTCACTGAGGATGCTGAGGGCCTTTTGGAATTTTCACCGGAAGAGGTGCAGAGGTTAGAGCGGTACGCGTTAGATGTCAGCATAGAGCAATTGACATTGCTTCTGACAGAGCTTCTTAAACTGGAAGGCGAGGTCAGAAATGCCATAAACCCGAGATATACGCTGGAACTGGGCCTTTTAAGGACATCTTTTGTAAAAGGGATGACATCTATTGAAGGTATTTTAAAAATGCTGGGTGATACAAAAGGGCCTGCCGGGATTCCGCTGACTGCACCCGCTTCTAAAAAGATATCTGCTCCTGCCGGGGGAAAAAAAACTGAGATAACGAGTCAAAGCGGGCCTGCCGGTAATCAGGATATTCTCGACAAGGAAGACGTCTGGCAGAGACTGCTCAAAAAGGTCGATTCGGAAGACCACCTGCTCGCCTGCAAACTATCAGAGGCAAGGGTCATAAGCCTTAATTCAACAGAACTTTCAATCGGATTCAATGGAGGCATGTCGGTGCTTGCGGATTCCATCAAGAGCAAGTCCTCTATTATTAAACCCATTCTCAAAACTATCAGCGGGCACAACCTTAAATTAAAAATCCTGTCCCTCCCCAAAGAGGACACAACAAAGGACAAAAAAAAGATAAAAGAAGAAGTCTTCTCGGAACCCCTGGTAAAGGACGCATTGAGGATTTTTGACGGTTCCCTGCTCAAGTTTAAGACGATTGAGGATGAAGAATCGCCGGATAAATAAGGATGAAAAAAATAAAAAGGAGATTATAATGTCAAAGAAAATGCTTGGAGACCTGATGAAACAGGCCCAGAAAATGCAGCAGGAAATGGGGAAAATCCAGGAGGAGTCGAAAAAGAAAACCGTGGAGGCTTCTGCAGGCGGAGGCATGGTCGTTGCCGTTGCAAGCGGCGCTATGGAGCTTGTCTCCATAAAAATAGAAAAAGATGTTGTAAATCCTGATGACGTTGAAATGCTTCAGGACCTGATAATTGCAGCTGTCAATGAAGCCTTTCGCAGGGCGCAGCAAATGGTAAGTGAGGACATGGGCAAGATTACGGGGGGTATGAATATTCCCGGCCTGGGTAATATGCTAGGCTGATGAGCGGCAATGTTGTTGAAGACCTGATCAATGAGCTTACCAAACTGCCGGGGATCGGCAGGAAGTCTGCTCAGCGTCTGGCATTCTTCATAATGGGAATGTCCGATGATGAAGCCATTCCCATAGCAAATGCGATTATCAAATTAAAAGAGAGAGCCCGCTTCTGCGGGCAATGTTTTAACATAACGGAAGATGAAGTCTGTTCCATCTGTTCCGATCCGCGAAGAAACCGTGAGAAGATTTGTGTCGTAGAAGAGCCGAGCAATCTCATTGTTATTGAAAATACAAAAATCTTTAACGGGCTTTATCACGTCCTCCTTGGGGCCCTTTCTCCCATCGACGGCATAACGCCGGACAGGCTCAAGATACATGAACTGGAGCTGCGAGTGAAGGAGGGCGGCATTTCAGAAGTCATAATCGCAACGAATCCGAATACAAAGGGGGAAACTACCGCACAGTATATAGCCCAAATGCTCAAGCCCCTGGGAGCAAAAATTACCCGCATCGCTTATGGACTGCCGATTGGTGGAGATATTGAATTTGCAGATGAAGTGACCCTGTCAAAGTCTATAGAAGGCAGAAAAGAGATGTAGGGCTGTCTTATCCATTTCCTGCTGAGATTATCGGGAGTAAATAAATTCCCGTTGTGATCAGTTAATGAAAATTGCATCAGGGGGACCGGGATTTCCAGTACCGTGGCGCTCGGGAAGTTATCCATCTTATTCACAGGGGTGAAGTTAAGGCCCCTTCCGAACCAGACGCCAAGGACAAGCAGCACGATCCCTGCTGTGGCGAAGAGTGATATACGCAATGGATTCATGCAGGTATTATACAGAAATCAGGCTGAATAAATAATACTCTGTAAAGGGGTATTCTTATAAAATATCCTTCCGTTTTCATAATCCTTTGAAATATAATCATACACCTCTCTGAATTTCTGGAAGAGGTTTCTTTCACTGACGGCAAAATTTATGTTTGGTTGAGATAATAAGTGAGTTTGGCGGCAGGGACAAATATTTGGAAGCTGTCAATGAGTTGGAATCGGAGCTTTACAGAGTTGCATAAACGAATAATTACAAGGGGGGGACACATGGAAGAAAATAAGCTGGCTATCTTTGAAGGGAAAAGGATCAGAAAGACCATCCATAACAATGAGTGGTGGTTTTCGATCATTGATATTATTGAGGTTTTGACGGACAGCAGTATTCCTAAACGATACTGGAGTGATCTTAAAAGAAAGCTTGTGAATGAGGGGTTTAATGAAGCGTACGAAAAAATCGTACACTTGAAAATGGCTGCTCCTGACGGCAAGATGCGTCTTACCGATTGCGCCAATACTGAAACCATGTTCCGCGTCATCCAGTCAATCCCTTCTCCGAAGGTTGAACCGTTGAAACGCTGGCTGGCAAAGGTTGGAAAGGAAAGGATTGACGAGATCGAAGACCCTCAACTGGCAATGGATAGAATGAAGGAGCTTTATGAGAAAAAGGGTTATCCCAAAGACTGGATAGACAAAAGGATGCGCGGAATCGCAGTTCGCCAGGACCTTACAGGCGAGTGGAACAACAGGGGAGTTCAGACAGACAGGGAATACGCAATCCTGACCAATGAGATCATGCAGGGTACATTTGATCTTAAGGTTTGAGGAAATATGGATACACCATCAGAAAAACTCGTTGATAAGCTTTGTCAGCACTCTTTCTTGTCTCTTTGGAGTTATTTTAAACCTCGGAAACCTATTGGCAAAGGCAGTAATGAGCATTGTGATATGATGGTTGTTTGCGCCCCTCATATAATAATTATTGAGATTGGGGAATGTGGTGTACCGAGTAGCGGTAATATAGAGGTTGATTGGAACCGCTGGAAAAAACGTACGATTAAAAAATTAGTCGGACAAATCTATCGAGCAGAGCGTTGGCTTAAAGAAGCCAAACATGTTGTTAAGAAAGACGGCACAGCGGGTCTTCCTTTCCCAGATTTATCAAGGCGTCAAATTCATAGAATTGCTGTTGCCCTGGGAAGTAAGGGAAAGGTTCCATTTAAGATGGGTGATTTTGGCAAAGGTTTTGTTCATATCTTTGACGAGTTATCACTTGATAGGGTTATGGGCGAATTAGATACAATTACAGATTTTGTTAGATATTTAAAGGATAAAGAAAATTTCCTGAATTCCGGCAAGAAAATAACAATAACTGGAGGGGAAGAAGATTTATTGGCGCTTTACCTCCACGGAGGTAGACAGTTTCCTACAGCCTATGACTACGTTGTGGTTGGTAATGACTTATGGGATGGATTTACAGGAAGAAAGGAATACAAAAATAAGCAATCTGCCAATGCAAATAGTTACATATGGGATAATCTGATTAAAACATTTCACAATGATCTTGCAACCAGAGGACTTGAGTTTGGCAACTCTCTTGAGCAGGTTGATGCTGTTACCCGCATAATGGCGATGGAAGACAGATTTTCGCGCAGGATTTTAGGCAACTCTTTTTATGAATTTATAGAGTTGATTTCAAGGGATAAGACGCCTGTTAGATCACGAATGACGGCTTCTCCATCTGGTATCTTATATGTATTCCTTGCACGTCCGCGAGATGTTAAACGAACAGATCGGCATGCAGAGTTGCACGCTCGTTGTTTTATTGCAAGGGGTCTAAATCCAAAATGTAAGACAATCATTGGACTGGCAACAGAACGGTATGAAGAAAATACGGGTTTTTCATTAGATGCTTTTTGTTTGGAAAAACAAGATTGGACTGAAGAAGATCAGCAGAAACTCGAATATCTTCAAAATGAGTTAGGCTTTTTCAAAGCTCCGGTTCAGTCAACTAGGAGTGAAGATGAATATCCAATAGTCTGATAGTATGCGGTCAAATTTTAGGTTCATACACCATAAGTTGATGCTAAACAAGGCGTTAAGGGGAGAGCCACAAAATATACTTAAAAACTTTCAAGACCTTGACTTGAACCCGCCAATTTGTAATAATTGTACTAAGAATACAACATTTTCAGGAAGGGGGTTTTTATATGACCGGCGATTATAAATCTTTTGGGGATTTTTTCAAAAGCCTTCGCAAAAGAAAGAGGATCACTTTAAGAGATTTTTGTCTCAAAGCGTCGGCAGACCCTGCCAACATCAGCCGCCTTGAGCGAGGCGCGATGCCTCCTCCGCAGGATACGGATATACTTGAACGATACGCAAAAGCTCTCAGCATTGAAGTCGGCAGTGATGACTGGTATACCTTTTTCGATCTTGCCGCAGCAAACCGGGGGATCATCCCAAAAGACCTGATGTCTGATACTGAAATCGTAGGAATGCTCCCTGCATTCTTTAGAACATTGCGGGGTCAAAAACCAACAGTGGAAGAGATGCGAAAATTGGTAGATAAGATAAGAAAGAGTTAGACACGGAAATGATAGACCCGCAGGAATTTAAAGCTCCGTTCATAACGATTGAGGACATAAGAAAGGCAGTAGATCAATTTCGTGCACAATATTGGGCGCGTGATACAATACCTGTCGATATTTTTGAGATAGTTGAATTCGAACTGGGCATTGAAATTCGGACAATATTAAATTTGAAAGAAGCCGGAGATGTAGACGCCCTATTACTCGGAGATTTCAACACAATTGTTGTTGATCAGAACGATTTTCTGAATGAGAGATCCCAGAACAGGCTCAGATTTTCTGTAGCGCATGAAGTTGGTCATTTCATACTTCATCGGGATATTTTTTCGCGTATAGAATATTCCTCGATTGCCGAATTGACAGATTTTTTCGATAGAATACCTGATGAGCAATATTACTGGATTGAACAGCATGCTTACGAATTTGCCGGACGTTTACTTGTACCGAGAGAAAATCTGATAGAGAAATTGAATGCCGCTGTTACTTTGGCAAAAAAGATGGGGTTTGATGCATGGGACACATCAGGCGACTCAACCCGTCAATATATAGCTCACGGGATTGCGCGGCATTTTCAAGTATCGGGTCAGGTGATCGAGAAAAGATTGATCAGGGAAAATCTCTGGCCGCCCCCGAGGCAGTAAAGGTATCTATATCCAGCAGACGAGATAAGGAGGGTATTACAATGAAAATCCCTTATACCTTTACAGTGTTAACCCATCTTCCGCAGTTCAAAAATTGAAAGTCAGTGAATCCAACAGGTTACG
>CAYMUX010000138.1:0-6596 GCA_964393845.1 uncultured Nitrospiraceae bacterium | reverse complement strand
AATCAAAGTTGTTATGACCGCATCCAGCGCCGACGGCCCGGTTATGCAGAGGCAGCACACCACCAAGGCGCAGCGCAAGGCTTTATCTGACAGAATGAAAGACCCGGCAGACCCGATGAAGCTGGTTATCGTCCGTGATATGTGGCTTACAGGTTTTGACGCGCCTTGCCTGCATACGATGTATATTGATAAACCGATGAGGGGACATACCTTGATGCAGGCCATAGCAAGGGTGAACAGGGTATTCAAGGATAAGCCCGGCGGACTGGTTGTAGATTATCTGGGTATTGCAACAGACCTCAAAAAGGCATTGGCTTTCTATTCTGATTCAGGCGGTAAGGGCGACCCTGCGGAAACACAGGGAAAGGCAATAGAAGCAATGCTGGAAAAGCTGGAAGTAGTACGCCAGCTTTTCTTTGAAGAAAGTAAAACCAAAGAAGCTATCATGGTGGCGGAACCGACAGCTTATTACGGCAATTATCCTGGAACAGGATTTAATTACAGACGGTTCTTTACAGCGTCACCGAAAGACAGGCTCTCAATCATCCTGCAGGCAGAGGAACACATCTTAGGTTTGGCAGACGGCAAGAGCCGTTTCATTAATGAAGTGACTTTGCTGAGCAAGGCGTTTGCACTGTCCATACCACACGAAGAGGCAATGGCGGTAAAGGATGAAGTTGCCTTCTTTCAGGCAGTAAAGGCCAGGCTTGTAAAGTTTACCGGGGACGGTACAGGCAGGCCGGACAGAGATATTGAAACAGCAATAAAGCAGATCGTTGATGAGGCGTTGAGTTCGGACAAGGTGATAGATATCTTTGATGCAGCAGGGATAAAGAAGCCTGAAATCTCTATTCTGTCAGAGGAATTTTTGTTAGAGATAAAGGGGATGAAGCATCAAAACCTTGCCCTTGAATTGCTGAAGAAGATTCTCAATGATGAAGTACGCAGCCGTGCAAAAACTAATTTGGTGAAAAGCAAGGCCTTACTTGAAATGCTTGAAACAGCCCTCAGGAAGTATCAGAACAATTTGCTTTCGACAGCGGAGATCATTCAGGAATTGATTGAGCTTGCAAGAGAGATTAAGGCGGCAGACCAGAGAGGCGTCAAGCTCGGCATGTCAGAGGAAGAATTGGCTTTCTATGACGCGCTGGAGGTAAACGACAGCGCGGTTCAGGTGTTGGGTGATGAGCAGCTTAAATTGATTGCAAGAGAAATTACAGCGAAGGTAAAGGCCAACGCTACCATAGATTGGACCATACGCGAAAGCGCCAGGGCAAGGCTTATGGTGATTGTAAAAAGGACATTGACCAAATACGGTTATCCGCCGGACAAACAGCAAAAAGCAATTGATACCGTCCTGAAGCAGGCGGAGTTATTGGCGGATCATTTTGTGAACCAGACTTAAAGTAATCGCTTTCTGGCGTCGCTAGATTCCGCTTGTTCTCCATGTTGTCGTTCTTTTTGGTTGTGAAGATAAACTGGCGGTCTTCTTGTTTTTAACAATGCATTCATGATATAAATTCCAGATGAATAAAATGTTAATTCTTCTTCGTCATTGCCTGTCTTCAACCTTAGTTACGATCTGCACTTTATCTTCAGCAGTACTGGTTCTGCTTACCGCCTGCTCAGGAAATGATCCGGTCAAGGAATATTTTCAGTCTCATGAAATGACTTATCCGGCAGATGTCTCTGGTATTGAATTGCTGGGTATTAAGTATATCGGAATCAAAAAGGATGAACTTACATCTGCAGAGGCGAGAGAGTTTGTTGAAGAGGGAATAATGTTTGTTAAGGAATATTTCAGGAAGGAGAAGGTTGAATCTCTTATGCCTGGTATTGATGCAATAATTGTGAGCAAGCCAGTACTGTTTAGGGGTGAATCAGGAGAAGCGGGATTAATGGTATCAGTAACCGGATTCGGGACAGGGGCTTCTGACAGCAGGATTAAGCTTAAGGTTGAGAGGATGGGGAAAGACAAGAGTATCTGGAAAGTGGAGAACTTTGCATATTTTAATCGCAATGAATTTTACAAGTGGCAATTCGGCGGCTGGGTTTTTTAAAATGACAAACTTATTTAATCGTCTTACTGCATTTATAAACAGACACTAAATAATGGTGGACGGTAGGGGATTCGAACCCCCGGCCTCCGCGTTGCGAACGCGGCGCTCTCCCAGCTGAGCTAACCGCCCTTATATTAGCTATAGGACATAAATTATTATATTGATAAAAAAGTATAATTCAATTCTCTTTTTATTAATAGACTGTTGAAAAACTATAATCATTTGTCATCTCATATTAAGATTTCTCCCGGAGTTTATCCCGATAATTATCGGGGGTCGAAATGACAGTTTTAAACAGCCTGTTAAGGGCTAACCGAATACTGCTTAGAGCTTACCGCTAAATTGACGCCTATCTTTTTGTTTAGGTATTATACCATCTGGTGTTTTAAGAGTTGAAACTATCTATGAAAAGCAGAAAAGCAAAAGTAGCTATAATTTTAGGGTCAATTATACTGTCCATCGGTATTCTGTTTTTTCTTCTCAGGGGCCCCTATTTATCAAATTCCATAAAAAGAATCCTTATCCCTGTGCTTGAAAATGCCACAGGGGAAAGAATAATTATTGATAAAGCAGTCATCAATCTCTTTCCCTTTTATGTTCAGGCCAAGGGATTTAAGCTTTTTGACAAAGACGGAAACCGTCTCCTCTGGATCACAAAGACACGTGCTTATATTGATTTACTGAGTCTGTTGTCAAGGGAGATAAGGGTAAGAAAACTGACATTACATGAGCCCGACTTGATCGCGGGCGAGAATGATCTTCAGAGGATAATTGAAAACCTGGGGAAATCGGACCTTATAGGAGAAGAGGGGAAATACAGGGTAAGCCTGAAGAATATTAAACTGACAGACGGTAATGTGGCATACAGCAGCGCAGATAAATTATCCGGCATTTCAGGGAGCGGTCTGTATCTGGACATGGTCCCAAAAGGTATATCTTACACGATAACAGTTTTACTGAAAAAGGGGACATTAAGGCTGGCGAATCAATTGGAATTGGATGGAAGTTTTGACGGGAAAATAAAGATTAAAAATAACAGGATTGAAGTAGCAGGGATAAATATCTACTCATCCGACTCTTCTTTTTCGGCTGATGGTGATATATTTCTTTCAGATGAAGGAAAAATTAAAGACGGCAGTCTTTCAGTTAAAACTAAGATATATGCGTCCACAATTAATAAAATGTATCCCCTGAAACAGAAAAAAGACGGGGCGCTGTCTTTTGAAGGTTCTGTCAGACTGGTCCGGCGCGGGGATTCAAAGTGGCCCGGGTTTGATCTTGATTTAAAAACCGACAGCCGGTTTTATCTTGAAACATTAATGGAGATATTAGAAGTCGATGATAATATAACCGGCGAGCTTTCGTTGAATGGAACGATTAAGGGCATTTATCCGGATATTGTGGGGGAAGGAAAAGCGAAACTTAAAAATGCCCTGTTGGAGACCCTGCCTATTGATGATATGGAAGGAGAATTAACTTATGAAGACAAAAAGTTTGCTTTAAAAGGATTTAAGGCGCATACCTACAACGGAAAAATTGAAGGAGACGGACACATAATGATTCCCGGCTGGGATTACATGGCTGATGTCCATATTACCGACATTAACAGCCCTCAATTCTTTAAGTATATAGAATGGGAGCCGCCGTTTCCTGAAGGTAAAATTTTCGGAGACTTCAAGCTTAATCAAGAAAACGGACATGATATCGAGGTGATCGCGAATGTTAATTATCGCAATACCTCCCATAAGGAAGGGAATGTATTGGACAGGCTCTCCTCTGCCGGCGCTGCAGTTGAATTGAGGGACAATATTCTATGGCTCAAAGATTCGGTCCTTTCCGCTGACAGTTCAAAACTGTTTCTTGATGGAATCATAGATCTCAATAAGGAAACACTGGATCTTAATTTGAAGCTGGACAGCGCGGATGTCGCTGATTTGACGGCCCCTTATTATACAGGGCTGTCTGCTCCTGTAAGGTTTGAGGGTACTGCAAAGGGGCCTGCCATAGACCCGGAGATAAAAGGAAAGGTTGCAGCGGAATCCGGCAGTGTCCATGGTATTAAATTTACAAAGGCATCTGCTGATCTGAGATACAGGATAAGCTCTCTTTTAGTTGACCGGCTGGTAATCAGTCAGGATGACGCAGAATGCAATGTTTCAGGAACAATCGACTTTAGAAAGGCAGAAGGGCTTTTTTCTTTTAAGGCACCCTTTTATAAAGCTAAGGCTGAATTCAGGAATGTCGATATCAAGCCTTTTATTAAAGAGTCCTACAGGGAGGTTCCTGTATCAGGACTTGTCAGCGGCAAGGTCTCATTTGAAGGTGGTCCTGATAATTTCGTCAGTCCCGGTGAATTGATCGTCAGCAGCGGCAATATATATGGCCGGCAATTAGACAAAGTCGCCGTTAATTATGAGCTGCGACCGAAAGAAATAGAATTCAAGTCATTAAAGGCATATAAGGCTAAATCGAATCTTGAGGCAAAAGGGACTTTATTTTTTAATAAAAATTTTAATATCTCGGTCTTATCAAAGAAGATTCATTTACATGATTTCTCAGCTTTCAATAATTATCATTATCCTTTTGATATGATCTTCGGACTTGATATGAGCGGATCAGGGTCAATCGATAATCCGGAATTGAAATTTTCGGCAACTATCGATGAAACACTGCTCAAAGGCGTTCGCGCCGGGAAAGGCGCAATAACAGGAACACTTAAGAATAAAAAACTCGATGCAGAGGGAAGCTTAATTGACGGCCTGGTCAAGGCTGATGCAAGCGTTCTCTTTTCAGACAGGATATTATGGAATGTAAATGCAAGATTTAATAAAGGCAGATACGATTTCCTCCTGTCGGGCTTTTTAAAAGAAGTCCCGGAGGATTTTCTGGTTTCTCTGGAAGGCGGCGTGAAACTGGAAGGTCAGGGGGATAAAATTGCAGTGAAATCAAAATTTAATTACGCAGCACTGAGTTTGTACGGATACGATTTCACAAACCGGGAGGATATTGATGTTGAGCTTAACGGTAAAGAACTCCGAATCAAATCCTTTTTCCTGACCGGCAAAGATGCTGATTTATTCGCAGAGGGCACCGTAAATATTTTCAGCGGCTACAACATGCATTTGAAAGGTAATATGGAAATTGCGCCTCTGAAGGTAATGAATGATAAAATTGCGTCGTTAAGAGGCCGGGGCGGTTTTGAAGTCGATATAACAGGAACATGGAAGAGGCCGGAAGTTGATGGACAGGTAAGCATAAGCGATGCATCTGCGGCATTGTCGGATGTCCCCTACAAAATCGGTCCTGTAAACGGCGCCTTCTTTTTGAAAAAAGACCGGATTGCATTTGATTCAATCAGCGCCAAATTTGCCGGCGGCTCCATAATCATATCCGGGGCAGGATATCTTGATGGACTATCTTTTAAGAGATTTTTTATGTCTGCTGATTTCAATGGAATTAAAATTAAACCGGCGGAAGGGCTCAGTGCAGCCCTGGATGGAAGACTGTTCTATGAGAATTCTTCAAAGGGTTCAAGTGTGACGGGTAATATTGACATCAAAAGGGCCCGGTATACGAAAAGAATTGAATGGAAAAGCTGGCTGCTCGGACTCAAGGAGGTTGACAAGAAGAAGGCCGAATATCCGGAATTTCTTGCAAAAACTTTATTAAATGTACACATCACGGGTACTGACAATATTATCATTGACAACAATATTGCTAGAACACCCGTTAAAATTGCGCTCAATCTTACGGGGAGTGTTGCGCGCAGGGGACTGCTCGGCAGAATTGAGGCAAATGAAGGCACTGTATATTTTAGAAGTAATGAATTTAATATCCTCGATGGCAGCAGTGTAGATTTTGTAGAACCAAACAGCATTTCTCCTGTTTTTCATATTGTTGCCGATACATATATTAGTAATTATTACGTTAAGCTTACCCTGGACGGCACAATGGACAAATTCACTTTGTCCCTCTTTTCAGATCCTCCGCTGTCGGAAACGGACATACTTGCTTTACTGACGGTAGGCCGGACCGGCAAGGGGGCAAAGGGAATTGAAAGCGGTATTGCTGCAGGTGAAGCTGCAGCCATTCTTACAGGCGTTATTCAGGATACAGTAGAGGAGAAGTTTCAATATTACACCGGTGTTGAAAGATTCGAGATTGAACCGCACACGACTACAGGGGGGGCGTCTGTTCCAAAGGTAACTATCGGCAAGCGGTTGTTCGAGGATAAACTGTTTGTGACATATTCCACGGCTATCGGAACGGCGGAAGAAAGTGTTGTTAAGCTTGAGTATAAGATTGATAAAAATATCTCCGTTGTCGGCTCGAGAAATGAGATCGGCAGCGCAGGGGTAGATCTAAAATACAAATTTGAATTCAAATAAAAAATGAAAAACAGGAAACGGACAATAATAAATCAGGCTCATCGTGGGAAAGTGTGGGTAAAATCTATGAATCAGGATATACTTAATGTTGTCCCCCCCCTTTAGAAAAGGGGGGCAGGGGGGATTTGAAGACTTGTCAGGCAACTAT
>CAYMUX010000137.1:0-6676 GCA_964393845.1 uncultured Nitrospiraceae bacterium | reverse complement strand
GCAAAGGACATTGTGCTTTCTGCCGGGCAGGCCTCCATTTCTTACATTCAGCGCCGGATGAAAATCGGCTATAATAGAGCGGCAAGGATCATGGAGATGCTTGAAGAAGAAGGGATTGTCGGACCCCCGGGCGAAGCGGGTAAACCAAGAAATGTGATCAGGAGGAATTAAATGTATAAATTACAAATTACAAATTACAAATTACAAATTATATTTATATCGTTAGCAGTCTTCATCTCATTTGTAATTGCCTTATGCAGCTCCGCTGCCGATAAGGGGACTCTTGTCATTCCTAAGAATAAAGATGCTACTGCCAATAGCAGCGAGAAATCTGCCGGCGTGTCAGCTATTGTTGAAGACCTGCAGAAAAAGTACGCCGGGATTCATGACATCAAAGGCGCTTTTGTACAAAAAAGCTACATAAAAGACCTCGAAGAAACCCAGGAATATTCGGGCGCCTTTTTCATTAAAAAACCTTCGCATATGATGTGGACATATGCGGCCCCGCGCGATGAGAAAGTCACAATCAATAACCATGACACCTGGATCTACAAAAAATCTCAAAACCAGGTGATCAAGACAAAATTCAGCAAAGAGTCCTACAGTCAGGTGCCGATTGCATTACTTGCAAGCCTTGATAACATCAGGGACGATTTCGATATTACCGCGACAGGGAAAAACAGCCTTCAGCTTGTGCCGAAACGAAAGATCGGATTTATCAAGATGATTGTTATGGAAACCATGCCCGGTGACATGCCGGTAAAGATGTTGACCATATTCGATACATACAGCAATATTATTATGATTGAGCTCAAAGACGTTAAAACCAACTCCGGGCTCAACGATTCACTCTTTACATTTAAAATACCTCCAGGTGCAGAGGTGCATGATATGAGCCAGTAAAAAACATGTATACTCACCCCCCTTTACTAAAGGGGGGAAATATAGGTTGTGCAGTTGACTGTATTTTTGATCTTTCAAAATGCCCCCGAAAAGAAAAAAATCTAAATCAAACAGGAAAAGACGTCATATCATATTAATCCTGCTGCTGATTATAGCGGCCGTCTTTCTATTCATTGAAGAATCCGGCAGGGAAAATATTCCTAAAAGTTTCTTCGACATGTTCAAGTCCGGGAAAAAACCGGAGATCACAAAGCCTGATATCCGGCAGACCAAAACTCTTCCGAAGATTGCAATCGTAATAGATGATCTGGGGCCGAGCAGGAAATTGGCCGAACAGGTGCTGAAAATTAAAAGCCCTTTAACACTTTCAATTCTTCCTCAGCAGGACTATTCAGCATGGATTGCGGAGGAAGGGAAGCGGCTTGGACGCGATGTCATGATACATATACCGATGGAAGCTTCAAAACCTCTCAGGCTGGGAAAAGGCGGATTATACACCTGGATGACTGACCACGAAATTGCTCAGACAATAGAAGAAGACCTTCGTTCGGTCCCGTATGTTAAAGGGGCGAACAATCATATGGGCTCCGGCTTTACAAAGGATGAACGGGGCATGCTGGTTGTAATTGAAGCGCTCAAAAAAAAGGGCCTCTTCTTTCTTGACAGTCAGACCACTTCCGATTCAGTCGGTTATAAGCTTGCAAAGTCACAGGGGCTGAAAGCGTTGCACCGCGATGTATTTCTCGATGACGCCGACAATCTGCGGGAAATAGAAATCCAGTGGAACAGGCTGATGAAAATCGCCCAAAAAAAAGGGAATGCTATTGCCCTCGCCCATCCGAGAGAAAATACTTTAGAGTTTCTGAAAAAAGCCCTGAGTAATAATAAAGAAATTAAAGTCGTGCCGGTTTCGGAATTAATCGTTGACTAAGCTTAAATGTCATTTCGACCCCTTCGCTTGTCGTTCCGGGTGAAGCAAGGAATCTATGTTCTTTGCAGCTATCATTATGTTTTCTCCTCCTCCTCCTCTACTCTAATTTATCATAGACAAGATGGATGGGGATCGAGGAATTTTGTGTGTTTAAGTGAAGAGCGGGAATGTTCTTTTCTTCTCTTTAAATATTAATTGCTTTGCCTGTTTTTTTAATCTCATCAACAAAATTCCCGCCTTCCGAAAAATCATCGGGTCTGAACGGTATCGGTTCAATTCTGTTGTTAATTTTTCTTCTCAGTGGAATTATTCGTCTCCTGTCCTCAAACCTATCGCCCGTAAATGCAGGAGACACCAAGGCAACATCAATATCGCTTTCTTCTTTAGGATATCCTTTGGCATACGAGCCGAAGATTATTGCTTCCTGAATTGGAATACCATTATTCTGCAACTCCTCAATATATCTCTTAACCAGTTCTATTGCTGCATCTGCTGTAATTGCTGTTGCAGCCATTCTTTTATCTCCTCTATCTTTTTAAGGTTTGATTCGGTGAATTCTCTTGTACATTTTTTATAAAAATAAAACTTCTCATCAGGGTATCTGGCTTCAAGATTGAAGTCCGTAATTATTTCCAATAGCTCCAATTGTTCAGAAGATATTATTAATTCGGCTATTTCAGCCAGATAGTTAAGCCTGTGAGTAAAGGGTGGTGCTTCGTCAAGTTTATTAACGACGATGGCTTTTAAAAGCTTTTCGATTGTTAAATGCCCAAAGAAAAGGGCGTACGGATAGTCGCCTTTTTCAAAAAGATGCCCTGCCACTTTCCAATCATTTTCCGCTGATTTTATCCAGTAATTAACTTTTTCGTGTTTGGTCATAAATTCCCTGATAGTTATTTTATCACAAACGACTAAAACGGAGATTATTCTTATAAAAAACTTGAAGCAGATGTGGCGATCCTCTTCGGGATTGACGGCTATCAGCATAAACCAACCGTGGAAAGACCTAAGTTTAGAATGGTAAGGATTCCGCCTCTCGATGAAACAAAGATTTCTCCTCACAATCGAGTCATACTGACTTGCGTCGAAATGACTGTATAGAGAGTAATATTATCAAGCATAGTAATGGAATTATGTTTACTCCACAATTTAGAATTTTAATACCAAATTAAAGCTTTTGACATTTGGAATAAATTGATATAGATTTAATAGAAAGTTTTTTTAAACTAACTTCATCCTCAGGAGGGCTTATTATGGATATTAATTATATGCTGAAAGTTCAGGACTCAAAGGCAGTAGACATACAGAAGGCGCTGAAGGCCGCCGGTATAACGGTTACCAGTATTATTGAAGTCCACAAAGAGCAGGGGGCAGAAGCCGCAAAAGCATCCTGATATGGAGCAAACAAAGACACCGGAGATCGAGTGGTATGCGGTACATGTAAGATCAAGGCATGAATTCCAGGTTGCCGAAAGGCTTGCGTTGAAAAACATTAATATCTTTCTTCCGACAGTTGAAAGGCAGAGAAAATGGAAGGACAGAAAAAAGATGGTCGTTTTTCCCCTTTTCCCGGGATATGTTTTTGTAAATACAACAAATGAACCAAAAAATTTATTGAAGGTCCTGAAAGTTGCCGGAGTCGTAAGGATAATATGCACACTCCCGGGGCAGCCGGACCCGATCCCCGATGATCAGATAATATCCTTAAAAAAACTTGTTGAAAATAAAGGTGAGCTTGATCCATATCCGTATCTTACTGAAGGGCAGATTGTAAGGATATCAAGAGGCCCTTTATCCGGTATTGAAGGCATCCTCGTTCAGAAACTCGACAAGCATATTCTCGTGCTTTCCGTCGACGTCCTCCGTCAAGGCGTAGCCCTCACAATAAATGCCGCTGATGTAGAGAAGATTTAGCCGTAGGGGCGATTCGGCGGATCGCCCTCTGTCTTTAGTGTCTTTTTTACATCAATATAATGGCATAGATACCACAGAATACTAAGAGTTATGAGTCAGGAGTTATGAGTTAGGGTGACAAGAGACTAAACTGTAACTTTAAGATTTTAATGGTTTTTAACTCTTAACTCTTAACTCTTAACTCTTAACCCCGTCATCTGGCCTGTGTCTTGCTATATATTATATGTTATAAATAGCTCTTTCTCATAATATTTTGTTTTTTTAATTGACAAACATCGGATTCGGTGCTAAGTTACTGTATTATAAAAAGTACTTTTTCCGTAATGATATATAAATCATTTAGAAAATCAGGGTGATGAAGGGGGTGGTAAGAGAAGAAAATGATTGTCCTGCATCCCGAAGCATCGGGATGGGATTTATGGAATACAACCGTAGTTTATAAACAGGAATTTCAAAAAGGAGGAATTGAATGAAAAAGTCTTTAATAGCATTATTAAGTGTAATGGTTGTGCTGGTCTTCACAGCATCAGCCTTTGCACTGCACGAAGTAAAATCAGCAGAGTATACACCGTCTCTGGTAAAGGCAAGTAAGGCCCAGATCGAGCTTAATGGACAGATCAGGATAAGAGGCAACCTTCAAAAGAATTTTGATTTAAATGATAAAACAGAAGACACCTCACAAAAATATGATCAGAGGGTAAGACTGGGCTTAAAGGCCACTACATCTCCAAATACCTTTGGCGTTGTAGAGCTTGAAACAGGGACAACTGGTGGTACATATGATTGGGGTACATACAACGCAAAGAGTCAGCAATTGTCCATCCGCCAGGCATACATTGCTCATCAGACCAAAGCCCTCGGCACGATGTCAGGCTTCAAGGCCGGTAAACTGCTTCTGGCACTTGGCAACAGATTGTTCTTTGACAACTCAAATTACGGTGATGACGCAATTGTTTTGTGGATAAACGCAGGCCCTGCTGAAATATCCCTTATTGATATCAAAGTTTCTGAAAATACAACCACAGCAGATTCCAGATCACATGATAAAAAAAATCCAGTCGCAAAAACATCCACTTCATTCAATATGAATGACTACGATGCTTATGTACTGGCCGTTGCAGTGCCAGCCGGTAAAGTCAATATTAGCGCAGATGTCACTGACCTGCGCAACCGCAGCACAGCTACATACACCAAAGGAGTAAAGTTATATAACTACGGCGCAAGGGTCGACGCAGACATGGATGTTGTCAAGGTAAAAGCTGATGTTGAATACCAGCACGGCAGCTCATACAGAAACAGAAGCAATAATGCATTAGCGCTCGGTGAATATAAATATTCAGGCTATGCAGGGTTGCTCGGCCTTGAAGTCAAGGCCGGTTCTGTAGCAACAATCAGGGCAGGCGGCGCATACGGAAGTGGTGATAAGTCGGTAAAAGCCCCGAAAAAAGATCGTAGGAATGAAGGCTTCCAGACCTTACTCACTGATAACCAGTATTCAACCTTTATTTATGACTATTCATTAAAAGGTGCATCTGGAACCGGGGTAACGGGTCAGGGCTTAAATAATACCTATTACGTAACTGCAGGCGCTACCGTAAAACCGATGGCTGACTTTAAAGTTTCCGCAGACTACTACTTCCTCAGGGCCGACGAGCCGGTTGCTCTGAATGGGGCCAAAAAGGACAATGGAAATGATCTGAAATCCAAAGACCTCGGGCATGAAGTTGACGCAAAGATAGAATATCAGATCGACACAAATCTCGCATACTATATTGAGGCAGGGTATCTGTTTGCAGGTAACGCATATGATCGTCGCATCGACTACAGAGCAAAAAATGTTGATGTAGACAATCCATACCGCATAAGACACGGTATCATTCTCGAATTCTAAGTTATCACTGTTTGAAGTATTCAAAAGGCGTCCCGGGTTTCCGGGACGCCTTTTTTGTTTTGCAATTTGCAGTGTATTCTGCTATATTTGAAATAGCTTATTTTTAGTAATGGGGGCATGGGGAAATGGAACATTATAATAAGAGAGAAAAGACAGCAAATTGGTTATTTAAGATTGCAGAATACGTAGCAATTGCATTAGGAATAAATACACTTTTACCAAATAACCCTATTAGTATAGGGAGTGCATTAGTCGGTTTAATTTTATTGCTGATCTTTTTAGTGCTTGCTTTATGGATAACTCCAGAAAAGGAGGGAAGACAATGAATACATTCATTATGGTATTAATTGCCGTGTTAATTTTTGCAGTTGGAGCAGCAATCTATTTCTATATTTCAGAAAAGAAACATAAGCATAATTAGATAAAAGATGTTTGTGGATGTTGCCAAGTATTTGATAACCGCTATATTTGTTGGACGCCTTTTTTTGTTTGCATTTCCAGCTCGGCGTATGTTATTAATTAACTATGCTATCAAACGAATTTGTGTTTACCGGCATTATTTACAAGGAGGGGGAACGGCATTCATCTCTGTGTCCTGAACTGGATGTTGCCTCTGAAGGCAATACCATCGATGAAGCTTCCTCAAACCTGTTGGAAGCCGTTACTATCTACCTCGAAACTGCCATAGAAGCAAACCTGCCTTACCTTCGTCCTATTCCTCAACATGAAGACCCCAGGACATCTGATCCGGATAATATTGTAAAGACTTTCAACCTGAAAGTAGATTTCCATATTAAGGCTCATGCCTAAACTTCCTGTTCTCAAGTCACGAGAGATTATCAAAGTTCTGGAAAATGTCGGCTTTTATAAAGTTAGACAGAGAGGAAGTCACTTGCAAATGAAACGGGGCAATCTACTGGTAACAATCCCTGTCCATCCCGGAGATATAAATCCCGGCACGTTAAAGTCTATTCTTCGTCAGGCTAACCCATCTTCCGCAGTTCAAAAATTGAAAGTCAGTGAATCCAACAGGTTAC
>CAYMUX010000136.1:0-6677 GCA_964393845.1 uncultured Nitrospiraceae bacterium | reverse complement strand
TGTTGTCCTGGGGGCATTAATCTTAAATGCGGGTATATTAACGGCCGTGTTCCGCCCCTGGGAATCTAAAGATCAAAAGCCTGTCGCTCAAGCGCCTGTTGAAGCACAGCAAAAGACAATCCCTGAAATATCAAAGCAGGTAGTTGTCAAAAGCAATGAATCAACATCTGTATCTAAGGTCTCTGCCGTTCCTGATAAAAAAACAATCGCAAAAAAAGACTCTAAGAGTCTAGTTACAATTGTTACGAAAACAAAGATAGAGACACGAAGCCAAAAACGTGAAAATCCCCCGACGCCGTCTGAAGAAAAAATAAAGGGGCCCGGACAGGTTGAAGAGAGTCCTGTTAATAATCAAAACTTGGCCGAAGAAAGTCCGACTGCGCTCAGATTAAATACTTCTTCGCAGGAGCTGGCAGTCCTTCGTAATAAAATAAAAGAAGAGACATCTCATTCAAATGACGCCCCTGTCTTAAAAAATAAGCCTGTTAATAATGTTAAAGCTGAATCAAAGCAGGTCCTTGAATTCAGCCAGCTGCCTGAGGAAACAAGAAAAGAGCTGCCCAATATTTCCATTTCCGCCCATATATATTCAAATAATCCTGGTTCCCGGATTGCTAACATAAATGGTTCTAACATAAGGGAAGGTGAAGAAGTAATTAAGGGGTTAAAGGTCAGGGAGATAACCATGACCGGGGTAATCTTCGACTATCAGGGACTGCTCTTCCAGGTGAGGGCATTTTAGATTTCGAGAGGGTGCATTATGAAAAGAACTCGCATTAAGAATATTTTCTCAGAAGGCAATATCGGTCAGACGATAACAATCTGCGGCTGGATAAGATCAAAACGCGAATCAAAGGGTGTAGCTTTTATTGCATTAAATGACGGTTCAACACAAGACACCTTACAGCTTGTTATTCCTTCTGATTCATCAGCCTTCAATAAATTATCCGCCTGCAATACAGGGGCCGCCATCAAGGCCGCAGGCGTGCTTAAAGAATCGTTGGGAAAAGGACAGAAGTATGAAATAGAAGTATCGGACCTTGAAATATTCGGGGAAGCTGGTCCTGAAAAATATCCATTGCAAAAGAAAGGGCACACATTAGAGTTTCTGCGCGAGATAGGCCATCTCAGGCCGAGGACCAATACTTTCGGCGCCGTATTCAGGGTCCGCAATGTTCTTTCGGATGCAGTGCATGCATTCTTTCAAAGTCGTGGTTTTATCTGGGTGCATACTCCTATCATTACTGCGAGTGATTGTGAAGGGGCAGGAGATATGTTTACCGTGACCTCTCTTGATCTTGAAAAACTGCCCACCGGAAATAACGGAGATATCGACTTCTCCCAGGATTTCTTCGGCAAGCGCGCTTACCTTACAGTAAGCGGACAATTAGAGGCGGAATTTCTCGCAATGTCCCTGGGCGATGTTTACACATTCGGCCCTACTTTCAGGGCGGAAAATTCCAATACCTCGCGCCATCTGTCCGAGTTCTGGATGATCAAGCCGGAGATGGCCTTTGCAGACATCAATGATGATATGCAGCTGGCAGAAGACTTTATTCATTCCTTATGCGGCACGGTGCTGGAAAAATGCGAAGATGAAATTACCTTTTTCGAAAAGTTCTACAAGAACACCTCAATTAATGAACTCAGGTCTTTGGCTGAAAAACCTTTTGTCCGCATTACCTACACCGAGGCGATTAAAGAGCTGGAGAAGTCTAAGGAAAAATTTGAGTTCCCTGTTAAATGGGGACTGGATTTACAGTCAGAGCATGAACGTTATCTCACGGACAAAGTTTTTAAAGGGCCTGTCATCGTGGTTGATTATCCCAAAGAAATAAAGGCCTTTTATATGAGGCAGAATGCAGACGGAAAGACCGTTGCAGCCATGGACGTCCTGGTCCCGAAAGTCGGCGAGATCATCGGCGGCAGCCAGCGTGAAGAAAGGCTGGAATTACTTGAAGACAGGATGAATGACATGGGAATTCCGTTGGAAAACGTGCAGTGGTATCTTGATCTGAGAAGATACGGCTCAGCGCCCCATGCAGGATTCGGCCTCGGGTTTGAACGTATGGTGCAATACATAACCGGGATGCACAATATCCGCGACGTCATCCCATGCCCCAGGGCGCCGCAGTCGATAAAGTTTTAGAGCTATAAGCTATCAACGATATGAAGATGCAGTCAAAAAAACTGTAAAGAAAAGGAGAATAACCATCGCAGATTCAATTGCATTACTGTCTTTGTTAATAGGCCTTGAATTAGTGCTTGGAGTAGACAACGTTCTGGTGATCGCCATCTTCGTGGGACGGTTAGCGGAGTCTCAGAGAAACAGGGCCAGGATATTGGGGTTAAGCCTTGCTTTAATCGCCAGGATACTGATGCTTGTTGTTATCCTTGCCCTGGCAAATCTGACAAACCCGATTATCTGGAATTTATCCGTCAGGGATTTGATTCTTTTAGCAGGAGGGCTATTTCTTTTATATAAAGCGGTAAGAGAGATACATCACACCGTTGAGCTGAAAGAAGAAGGGGATATAGCCATTGGGAATAATTCAAACAATTATTTTAATGTGATCCTGCAAATCGTTCTCTTAGATATCGTCTTTGCCGTTGACTCCGTGATAACTGCCGTCGGGTTAACGGATAAATTATGGATTATTATCTTCGCTGTACTGGTATCTTTTGCCGTTATTCTAGCATTTGCAAAACCTATCGGCGAATATATTATCCGGCATCCGTCTTTGAAAATTCTGGCCCTCTCGTTCCTGATAACTATCGGCATTACTATTTTTATGGAAGGGCTGCACAAACATGTTCCCAAGGCTTATATTTATTTGCCGATGGGGTTCGCCTTATTAGTAGAGATATTACAGATGAGATATGAATTTAAAAAAAAGGCGCTGCGCCTGTAACGCTCCGGCAATAAGCATTCACTGTATGTTGTGAATAGAGTCCTGAGGATATCATAGTGTTTTCAAGAAGTGATACCAAAATAAAAGCAATTGCATTACTTATCGCGTCGTTAACTTTTCTTGTCTATCTCCCATCCCTTAAAAACGGCTTTGTCAACTGGGATGATCAATTGAATGTCTATGAAAATCCTTATATAAGAGCCCTTGATTTAAATCTTCTCAAATACATGTTCTCGTTTCAGGACACAATGTGGATCCCGTTAACAAGGCTTTCTCATGCCCTGAATTATGCTGTATGGGGACTGGACCCAATGGGTCATCATCTTACCAACATTATCTTTCACGGATTCAATACGTTTCTTGTAGTCATCCTTGTCATACGTTTAATGGAAAAAACCGGATTTTCAGATCCATCTCCTGACTCAGGAAATGAGACGGCATCATTGTTTATCGCGGGCGGATTAACAGGGATTCTTTTCGGAATTCACCCGCTTCGCGTGGAATCCGTTGCATGGGTAACAGAACGAAAAGATGTGCTCAGCGGTTTTTTTGTGCTTCTCAGTCTGCTTTATTATCTGAAATTCGTCTCAATCTCCTTAATAAATAAAAAGAAGTTATATTATGTCCTCAGTCTCATTTTTTTCGTCATGGCAATGATGAGCAAACCAATAGCAGTTACACTGCCCGCAATATTAATAATCCTGGACATTTATCCTCTTGAGAGATTGAAATTCAATTCCGGTCTAAAATCCGGCATAAGCGTAATTGCAGAAAAAATCCCTTTCTTTGCATTAAGTCTTACATTATCGATAGTCACTCTGGTGTCCTATGAATCTGAAGGGATAACTGTAACAAAACTGGATGCAGGTTTTATAGACAGATTATTAATATCAGTTCGGACCCTCTGTTTTTATCCTCTCAAGATACTATGGCCGGCAAATCTTGCTCCGATGTATCCGTATCCATCGAAGGTCTCATTTTTTTCAACGGAATACATAGCTGCTCTTATATTATTCCTGGCCATCAGCGCCTTTTGCATCTATAAATGGAAGAGAAATAAAATCTGGTCAGCTGTCTGGGCATTTTATATCGCAACTTTGCTGCCCGTGTTAGGGATCATAAAATTTGGATATTTCGCGGCAGCAGACCGCTACACTTATCTCCCTGGTTTGGGACCTTTTCTTTTGATCAGTATAGGCATAACATCTCTGTACGGATATTTTTCAAATAATAACCTGTTTCAGCGGGGAAAATATTTTTTGTTTATGGTATTCATTCTTACCGTATGCACTTTGTCAATTCTTACAATACGGCAAATAAAAATCTGGGAAAGTTCCATATCTTTATGGAGTGCGCAGATAAATACATTCCCGGACAGCCATTTAGGGCATATGAATCTTGCAGACGCGTATGCGAGAGACAGCAACTATCAACAGGCAATAGTCGTATTTAATAAAATTGAAGAATTATATCCAGCTGACCCTGACAATTATTTCAATCGAGGGATAGCCTATGGAACCGTAGGATTACATCAAAAAGCGATTGAGGATTTCATAAAAGCGATCAAATTGTCCCATCAAAATGCAAAATATTATAATGAGCTTGGCATTGCCTATGGAAACCTTGGCAATTACCGGCAGGCTATAGATAATTTAAATGAGGCTGTCAAACTTGACCCGCAGCTTGCAAAGGCTTATTACTTCCGGGGTATGGCATATAAAAGTCTGGGCATCAACAATTTATTTATCGTGGACTTTCGGAGAGCCGCTCAACTGGGACATGAGAAAGCACAAGACTACTTATCTGCTGCTGGGATAAAATGGCAATATAAATGACAGCAGCTACCCCGTTAATTTCATCAGTGAGTATGCACGATGCTTTTGTGAACTTCCGGCATTTTCAATGCCTTGTTCCTGTAGCTGAAATTCGTTCCGATCCTTATGGGGAGATTTCGCGGGCTTCGCAAACTCCTTTTGAGCATATTCCTGAATCTGTATGTTTCACGGTATATCCAGAAGTAGCCGCGCTGGAGTTCGTCAGCGGTCATGTTTTTGGATTTGAATATGACTTCGCCGGTATGATATTTGGCCCAGTCTCTGTCTGTTATCCTTCCTTCCTTTTCCATATCCGTATAAAGTTTAGTGCCGGGAAAAGGTGTGAGTATGTGAAATTGCGCGGCGTCGATATTGTTTTCCATGATGAAGTTGAAGGTCTTTTTAAATACCGTTGGATCGTCTTCGTCCAGCCCGAAAATAAAGCTGCCGATTATGTTGATGCCTGCCTTGTGTATCCTCCTGATTGCCTCTTTGTAGCCGTCAGGCAAGTTCCATGATTTGCTCATTTTCTTGAGATTGTTTTCGGAGAGGGTTTCAAAACCGATGAATGCATACCTGCCCCCGCTTTTCGCATACAAAGAAAGCAGCTCATCGTCTTTTGCAAAATTAATTGTGGTCTGTCCTCCCCAGATGCGCTTCAACGGTATGAGTGATTTGAAAAGTTCCTTCGCGTATTTCGGGTTGCCGGTGATGTTGTCATCAACGAAAAAAAAGTCCTTGCCCTGAAACCCCTTTATCTCATGAATTACTTCGGCGAGGGGCCTGGTCCTGAATTTGTTGCCGAAGAAAGCCGTGACAGCGCAATACTCGCAGTTAAACGGACAGCCGCGCGTTGCCTGTAATGTGTTGTATGATGTATAAAGATTCCTGTCGAGAAGGTCCCTGCGTGAAACAGCCATGCCTTTCATATCAATCAGAGAGTCCGCATGGTAAACGGGTTTCAGTTTTCCTATTTCAAAATCCTGAAGCAGCTGCTTCCACACTCCCTCTGCTTCACCGACAACAACGCTGTCTGCATGTTTAAGCGCTTCTTCGGGCAGGGCTGAGACATGAATACCGCCCATGACTACTGTTACGCCTTTTTCCCTGAAACCGTCAGCAATAGCGTATGCGCCCGGTATCTCGGCGGTGAAGGCCGTAATCCCTACAAGATCAACTTCCCTGTCAAAATCAACAGGGGTGGTGCGGGCGTCCAAGATTTCCACATCCCAGTCTGAAGGTGTCAGTGCCGCAACTGCCGGCAGACTAAGGCGCACAAAACCGGCCTTGCCCGAGCTTGACACCTTGCCCCAGTAACCCCGTTCAGTCTTCGGTAATATTAAATGCAGTTTTTTCAATTCATACTCCTTTAAATAAGCACAGATGTGGCTTCAAAATCTCCTGGATTATCTAAGATTCTCTATGAAATTTATATACTCTTTTGGGGGATTCAGTACTTCCATACCCATACTGAATGCTAAGCCGTGAGGGGAGGTTTTGGTCTGAAACCACTTTACTTCACATTTAAGACTTATTTTTTTATCAGAAGGGAGTTTACATTTAACTTCAACTATTGTTGAAGGTGTAATGTCCACTATACTGTTCGCAGTGGCAGTTACCATATTCAAACCATCTTCAGAAAAGTTCATTACAATGCCGGAATAAGTTTTACCAGCCGAGACTATTTTAGCATCCAGGCTGTCATCCATCCTTATGGCGCGTCTTTTTTCAGAGTTCTTCATAAGCTTCCCTTCATGATTTGTAATGTTAAGTATACCAGATCATTTCCAATTAGAAAACAAATCTTTCAATCCCTGATTTTATCACTTATCTGCTTCAATTCTGCTAAAATTCTAAGACCTGCCGCATATAAATAATTCACAATGCTCTTCTGCCGGTAACCATTCAGTGACGGGTGGCAATTGTGAGTACATAAACAGATAGCAATAAG
>CAYMUX010000135.1:0-7319 GCA_964393845.1 uncultured Nitrospiraceae bacterium | reverse complement strand
CCCTTTTTCAAAGGGGGAGACAGGAATTAACCCACACTCTTACGCGAAGACCCTTATATATTAGGATATGAGATATTTAATAGTTGCCTTGATCGCACTGCATGTTCTGTCTTTTGCGCAGTCCGCTTGTTCCGGGGATAATTCCTCAGTTGCTCAGTCGGTCCCGAATATAAATGCCGCCGAACCTGCCCGGTCTGTTACAAATTATTCATATAAGGTAGTGAATACATACCCGCATGACAGTCAGGCTTTCACACAAGGTTTGGTTTATGAAAATAATACCTGCTTTGAAGGAACAGGGCTCTATGGAAAATCCACATTGCGAAAAACCATATTGAAAACCGGAGATGTCGTGAAAATCCATAATCTGCCTTCCCCTTTTTTTGGTGAAGGAATAACTGTATTCGGAGATAAGGTGATTCAACTGACGTGGAAATCCCAAAAGGGTTTTGTATACGACAAACACAATTTTCAATTGCTGAAGACATTTCATTATGCAACCGAAGGCTGGGGCCTTACGCATGATGACTCGAAATTAATAATGAGCGACGGTACGGCGCATCTTATTTTTCTGGACCCTGAAACGTTTAAAGAAACCGGGAGAATAAAAGTATTCGACGATAAAGTGCCTGTAACAGGACTTAATGAGCTTGAGTATATCCGCGGACAACTCTTTGCAAATGTATGGCCTACGAATCGAATTGTGATTATATCACCCTTGACGGGCCGGGTAACGGGATGGATAAATCTGGAGGAACTCTCCCGTCTCTCCGGAGGAGACAACATAAATAAAACCCTGAACGGCATTGCATATGATAAAGAGAATGACAGACTCTTTGTTACCGGGAAATTATGGCCTAAGATTTATGAGATCAAACTCGTCCCCCTTAATCCTTAACTCTTAACTCTTGATCCCCAGTTCGAGCTGTTTTTTCCTGATTACCTTTATCCTATCTCTCAGCTCTGCGGCTTTTTCAAATTCCAGTTTCTCAGCAGCGGCCTTCATTTCTTCTTCCAGTTTCCTGATTGTCGGCTCATCTGCGTATTCAACCTTCTCTTCCGCAACCACGGGAACAGTCCAGTAATCCGATTCATATATTGAACTGAGTATATTTGTTATATCTTTCTTAATTGATGTCGGCGTTATATTATTCTTGACGTTATATTTTTCCTGTATCTCACGCCTTCTGTTTGTTTCATCGATGGCTGTTCTCATTGATCCCGTGATCGTGTCGGCATAGAAAATGACCATGCCGTTTACGTTCCTCGCAGCGCGGCCCGATGTTTGAATAAGGGAGCGGCTTGACCGCAGGAAGCCTTCCTTGTCGGCGTCGAATATTGCAACAAGCGACACCTCAGGGATATCAAGCCCCTCTCTTAATAAATTAACACCGATAAGCGCATCAAACTTACCCAGCCTTAGATCTCTCAAGATTTCCACCCTTTCCAGGGTATGGATATCGGAGTGGAGATATCTTGCTCTAACACCTGCTTCCGTATAATACTCGGTAATATCCTCGGCCATCTTTTTGGTCAGCGTGGTAACCAGTATTCTTTCTCCGTACTTGGCCCTCTCCCTGATTTCTCCAAGAAGGTCATCAAGCTGTCCTGAAACCGGTCTTAAATCTATCACGGGGTCCTTAAGGCCCGTTGGTCTGACAACCTGTTCAATTATCCTGTGCTTCGATTTATTAATCTCATATTCTGCCGGAGTAGCTGACACGTAAATCGCCTGATTTACTTTGTTTTCGAATTCATTGAATTTAAGCGGGCGGTTATCAAGGGCTGAGGGAAGCCTGAAACCGAAATCAATCAGGGTCTGTTTTCTTGACCTGTCCCCTTCGTACATCCCCCTGATCTGCGGGACCGTTGCATGGGATTCGTCTATTATTATCAGCAAATCTTCCGGGAAATAATCGATAAGACAGGATGAGGGTTCACCCGGCGGTCGTCCGCTAAGGTGCCTGGAATAATTTTCAATGCCATGACAGAAGCCGAATTCCTTAAGCATCTCCATATCGAATCTTGTTTTCTGCTCAAGCCTCTTTGCCTCCATTTCCCGGCCCTGTCCGAGCAAGAACATGATTCTTTCTTCGAGTTCATTGTTAATTGCAGAGATAGCCCTTTCGATTCTAGGTTTCGGCGTTATCCAGTGGCTGTTTGGATATAATGAAATTTTATTCAACCTTCTTAAAACCTTTCCTGATAAGGAGTCGAATTCATACAAGCCGTCTATGTCATCTCCAAAGAATTCGACCCTGATCGCATTATCACCGGAAAAGGAAGGGAATATCTCGACGACATCGCCTCTTACACGGAATGTCCCTCTTTTAAAATCTTCACTTCTCTCGAATAACATATCAACGAGTCTTCTGAGAAATGCGTCTCTTTCCGTACGCATACCCTCTTCGATAAACAGATGCATGCCGAGATAGTCAACAGGGGACCCTATGCCGTATATGCAAGAGACTGAGGCCACAACAATAGTATCGTTTCTTTCATGTATCGCCCGTGTGGCCGCATGTCTGAGCCTGTCGATGTCCTCATTTATCATGGCGTCTTTCTCAATATACGTGTCGGTTGTCGGGATGTAGGCTTCAGGCTGATAGTAATCATAATAGCTGACAAAATATTCGACCGCATTTTCCGGGAAGAATGTCTTAAATTCCCCGTAAAGCTGGGCCGCAAGGGTTTTGTTGTGAGCAATAACGAGCGCCGGTTTGTTTACATTTGCAATTACATTGGCAATAGTAAACGTCTTTCCTGAGCCGGTAACGCCGAGGAGTACCTGATGTTTTGCATCCTTCAGGATTCCTTCAGTTAATAATTCTATGGCTTTGGGCTGATCGCCCTCAGGCTTGAAATTAGATATTAGCTTAAATGTTCCTGAGGCATTCCTTTGAGAGTTAATCAAAATTTATGTCCTCTTAGAGATATCAAGGAGATTTCAATAGCTGCTAAATGCGTTTTTATACTTAAGGTATTTTAGCATTTTATTCAAAGATGAATTAAGAATGTAAGCCTGTAATGAGCTTTCCATTTTTAGTTTTTTCCCATACAATTAGTCATGGACACCTCTTTGTTTTTCCTTATCAATCAGGGACCGCATAATAATATCCTTGACACTGTGATGACTTTCATAACGAACAAGTCATATATTTTATTTATTGCCATTTTGATTCCATTATTCTTTAAAGACTGGCGGAAAGGACTTCTTGTTTTTTCACTTGCTGCTGTGGGATTTTTTACTGCTGACGGTATTGGGGATATTTTAAAACGTCTGTTTGCGAGACCAAGGCCGTGTCATGAGCTTCATAATGTAAGACTTGTTGTCGAATGCGTCAAGTCTTTTTCTTTTCCCTCAAATCACGCTGCGACTTCCTTTGCAATGGCTTCAATAATCGGCCATCATTTCAGACGCGCGGCAATCCCGGCATTCCTCCTTGCAGCCTTCGTGGCTTTCTCAAGGATATATGTCGGCGTTCATTATCCGTCAGATGTGATCGGCGGTGCGGTGCTGGGAGGTGTTACAGGAGGGTTCATTCTTTTCATCCATCAATGGCCTGCCGAACGTCGATAATAAAGCGGACGCAAAGAAACGCATCTGTCATCTCAGGTTATTTGCTTCAATTTCTTCTCATAAGTATCGAGCGCTTTTGGTCCGAATAAGACGAAACGAATGAGTTCTATATCAGCATTTTCTTTTAAATAGTTTATTGCGGCGCTCAGGGCAATTTCCGCAGCCTGTTCCAATGGATATCTATACGCCCCTGTGCTGATTGAAGGGAAGGCTATGCTCTTAATGCCCTTTGATGATGCAAGTTTCAGACAGTTCTTGTATGCATTTTCAAGCAGCTTTGGTTCATTATGAAGTCCGTCTCTATAAACAGGACCCACGGTGTGAATAACATACCTGGCACTAAGGTTCCCGCCTGACGTGATGACCGCTTCGCCTGTTTCACATCTCCCGATCTGAATACATTCCTCAAGGATCTTCGGCCCGCCGACCCTGTGAATAGCGCCGTCCACACCACCGCCACCGCGAAGACTTTTATTGGCGGCGTTTACTATTGCGTTGGTTTCCTGTTTTGTAATGTCACCTTCTGTAAGGGATAAAATACTCATGTTGATTTTAACTTCCATAATAATCCCTCCCCCTGGAAAATAAATTTATTGGAAATTATATCATTCATGCGGTTTAAAGCCAAATGGGTTGCTTTACTAAAAAGTGCACAGGTTGTATGGTGCGATAATTCTTATGTCGCCGGTTCATCCCCGCGCGAGTGGAGAACACATACAAGGGGTGGTACAAATTGTACCCCCCCTTTTTCCGTAAGCTTTGCAAGCTCCTCATCCCTCTGCTTTAATCTTTTGAAGTATTGAGCCGGATCATTTGAATCAGTCAATGATTCAATTACATCATTAACAACAAACCACCACTCATTATTATGCAGTGTTTTTCTAATTCCCTTACCTCTGAAAACTGCGATGTTTGTTTTCATATTGTCCCCTTTCCAGTTATTTACTATGAACACCCTCTTTTGTGTTTATATATATCTACAATCCCAGCACCGTTCGCTCATCTACATTAGGCGATAGGTAGCCAGTGAAGCTGAGTAGGAGAAGGCAGATCAAGGTGGAATCTTTTGCTGACAAGTCACGCCGCATGCCATTGGGATCGCCTGCATGTCTGATGCCAGGATAATCAGAACAAAACTTATAGAGGCTTTGAAGAGCCTCTTTCACCTTGTCATGCGGCCAATCGCCGATATGATTACAGAGAGCGCCCAGCGTACCGGGGGTTCCGTGAGTCGTGGAAGCCAAGCCTTCGGCGTAATTGCTTGCTTTTGCGATACATGTCTTAAGGTCGGCTGCATCCTGAGAGCGGGCATAGCGGTCGAAGGCGTGCTCGAAGTCTTGAAGTAGGCCAGACAGATGTCCGTTTGTTGAATTCAGTCGCTGAAGTTCGGAATAGAGGTTTGAAAACGAACCCGGGAGCAGAAAGCGCAACTTGAAGGGGTCGTCGAGGCGGTAACGAAGGTTATATTTGCTTATAAATTGCCGCAAGAGCTGTTTGAAAACTTCTGGTTCTCCGAGAATGTCATAAACAACAATAACTTCGTAGGCAGCCTCCAGAAATTCTACAATTGCAGTTTCGTCACGGAAATCAGAACCGTTCAGGGCACAAAAAGCGGTGTGTGCTTTGATGGCGTCATTCTGGATTTCTTCAAACAGAGGTTCCGGTGTCGGTAGGGCCAGAAAGTCCTCCGCAGCCTCGTAAAGATCGTTGAATAGGTCTGGTGGCGCGTTATCATGAGCGGCCAATGGCTCCCAAATTTCTTCGACAGAATATCCCCAATGATTGCGCAGGCTGCCGCTCATAGCGCACCCTGAAAGGCGCGGTGGAGTAAGGATTTAAATAAATCATCATGGCTCTTGCGGCTAACGGCTTGCTTTTCCTTAATGTCATGAACTTCAGCGACTCGTGCAGAGAAAGACTGCTGAAGTGCAATTGGAGGAATTGGAACAGACAAGGTAGATAATCGCCCCATACTAATTCTGCTCCTTGTCTGCCCCATAATAAGGCCAGAAGACATTTGCAATGTCGAAGGCATGTTAAGCAACCAGCATATATACTCTGCTGTGGCTATGGCCCCGAGAGGCCGTATCTGAACGCAATCAGCCTTATTAAGTGCTTGCGGTATATAATTAGGAAGAATGCAAGCTCTCAGGTTCGGATCTCCAAGTGTCCCGACTATAACATCGCCAGGTAAGCATTGATGCTTTATGAGCGAGCGAAAATGACTATCAGAAATATAAGCTTTGTCTTCATCAATAAAGACGCCAACGCCAATGTTCTGAAGACGAATTATGCGACCGCCAGTCTCGACATAGTGCTCGGACTTAAGATTAGATCCAAAAGGACCATCAGAGAACTTCTCTGACAATTCCTTTAAAAGAAGCATTGGCCATTTTTTCGTATTAGCCAGAGGATCGCCGAACATTTCATGAAACAATGCCGGAATGAATTCATCGGTGCGGCGGTCAGCTTTGTCCCGGAGTCGCCGCAACTCATTCGCTCCATCCAATGTCTTCACTATACGATTTTGTTCAGATACAGGAGGAATGGGAATGCTGACATGAGGCACAGCAGACGAGGCATGCAAGATTGTCACGCCATTTGTATACTTGCTGATTGTGTGCTGGATATCCGGCGACATAAGCGAGTACCGAAGCCAGTCCAGTGAGACTTTGTTCGGATCAATGGGTTCGACTTTGCGAAGGCCGGAACTAATGGCACCGCTATGCCCCGTGCTTACATGCCCCGGCGAGCCGTCAAGAGCAAGCAGTACATCGGTCTCTGAAACCAATACTGTCTGGGCTGCGTCAGTGTACACGGGATTATTTGTCTTACCTGTAATGTCCCCTACACGTAAGAAGCGAACGCCTCGCGAAGAATCTGTGTAACTTACACTTCCCGGCTCAGTGCCGCGTGTCAGTCGGGCAACTTCCAGCAGGGATTTTTGCGGCCAGCGGCTCATTTGTCAGAATCCAACCTTTTTAATAGGATATTAGCTCGCGCAGTGATCTCCATTTCCAGTTGAATGACGTCCGCCAGAATTTGTTTTGGAGCGTCGTGCATTACCTCATCCAACCTAATAGGCCTGTAATGTCCGATCATAAGCTTAAGCCCGTTATCCTGTATCCGATCAATTGGCATATTAAAGCTATTTGGCCCCTCCTCACGTTTTGGCCATTTGGCAATAATATCTGGAATATCGTTTGTCTCTATGGGCATGCGCTTATCGTCAAGAGATAAGCCATCGGCTGTTAGATCATAAAACCAAACCGATTCAGTAGTCCGCCCTTTTTCAAAAATAAAGATAGCAGTGCCGACGCCTGAATAGGGCTTGAAGACACCGGACGGCAGAGCAATAACGGCCTGCAGATCACAGGTTGTGAGTAATTGTTCCCGCACCTTCTTGTCCGCCTTACCCGAACCGAAGAGGACACCATTGGGCACGATGACACCCGCCCTGCCACCGTTCGCAAGATGGTCCATGAACCATTTGAGAAAAAGCAATTCAGTATCGCGCGTTTCAAGCCCTATGTCGGCAAGGATGCTTTCCTTTTGAATCTTTCCGGCAAAGGGCGGATTGGCAAGGATAACATCGAAAAGCTGTCCTGGATATTGACCGCCCTTTGTAGTTGTCAGGGGGTTATGAAACTCGATATGCGCCTTTTCGAGTTGGTGCAGGTATAAATTAAGTATTGCAATCTTGACCATATTTGCGTCGTTGTCGAACCCAGTGAAGGCG
>CAYMUX010000134.1:0-7383 GCA_964393845.1 uncultured Nitrospiraceae bacterium | reverse complement strand
TGTATCAATAAACCCATTGCCCTGTTTCAGTAGTCTCACCACAACCTCTTCCACAGATGAGGCTTCCGCAATGCTTGCGCCAAGTTCTTGAGTTGTCTGAATAACTGCGGGTTTAAACACTCTCGCTTTGACAGAACTGAACCACACAAGGAATGGATTGATCTCCAAGCCCGTGCCTTTAAGGCCGAGGTAGGCAGCACAAAGCGGCGTTGTGCCGGTGCCGGAAAAAGGATCAATGACTTTTGCGTCCGGCGTCTTGTCGGCAAGAATGTCAGAAACGAGTTTAACTGAATAAGCCGGAGTTAATCTTAACCAGCCATGCCGCCCATGTTTTAAATTGTGTTTGAACGTAAGATGGGCGTTCTGCCTTTGAGAGTGGTGCTCTGTAGTAAGAAAGGTCGTCATTTTGTTGAAAGTAGTTTAGTAAGCACGTTATTGACTTCGGCCTTGAGAATATCAGAATGCCGTTGGAAGAAAGCGGCGAGATCGTAGCCGATGACTTCCCTCATAAAGGAGTAAATTGACGTTTGTGGAGATTCCTCCTCAACGCTCCCGGTAAGGAGCATCCACTTTTCATTGCGGTATCGCCTTTGCGCTGTGCCCCAGTTTAGGCCGGTAATCAGCGCAGATACGTATGGCATTCAAGACAACTGTCAGATATTCCTGATCTTTAGTTGATTGTGGATTCACAATGCAAGTTTAGCCGGAATGGTCGTTTTTTTTCAATCAGGATTGCTGAGCCTAAACATTTCTTCCCTGAGATCGGCAATCTGGATGACGAGGGCGAGGAATTTGACTGTGTAGTGTTTCTTTCAACAGAACTTAGGGGTGTTAAATATTGGGTGCGCAACGTCGAGCGCAAGCCGTCTTCTTTTTCGCTGCAAACTGCTACTGATCGCTTCTATCCCGATTTCATCTGCAAGCTTGAAGACGGCCGTATCCTGGCAGTGGAGTATAAGAATAGCAGAGACTATGACTTGCCGGATAACGAAGAGAAGCGCCGACTCGGCGCATTATGGGAGATGCGGAGCGGCGGTAAATGCCTTTTCGTAATGCCAAGAGGGAAAGACTTTGAGGCGATAAAGGCGAAATTGGCCAAGTGACAGTGAGAATCTGAGAAGAGAATAATAATTACCGATTGAAATACGCACGAAGTTATGGCTTACTCCGAATTTAAACTGTATCTTCCTATCACAAATCAACATTCCATCGATTGAATGGAAGTCACCCTTTTAACCTGTAATTATTAATTTTCAAATTATCAAACAGCTCCTTTTTCCTGTTTCACTCGTTCATGGAGCCAGATCTTTATCAGCGCTCCTCTGTCAACACCAATCGTCTGACGTATCTCATCAATCTCGTTTACTAGGGATTCGGCAATATCTATTGTAATGCGTACTTTTTTCCCTGTGCGCATAATCGTCGCCTTTGACATGTCTATAAGATCATGAATATCCTCTCCCTTGTCAAACCGCTGATCAAATTCTTTTGTATCCTTAGCCGGCATTTTCTTTCTCATATAATTTCACCTCCTTTGCCCTCGATCGCCTCACTGATAAGAATACTGCGGTTCTCAACGGGATGTGGTGCATAAATTTCTATGCGGAGTTCATCGTGCCATAATCCCTTTGCTGTTTGAAAATCAATGCCGTGCTTTTTCCTGTTTGACTCGCTCTTTGCGGGGTCCCACTCGAATTTCATGCTTTATCATTACATAATTTGTACAGTTATGCAACAGATATTATGCATACGTAATTAAAAAACGGAAGGGAAAGCTGTCAGAAAATCTCTTTTTTAAGCATGTACTTTAGCGGCCATACCCGCCATATTCCAAACCCCTCTCACATCCTGCTAAAATATCCAGATGTCCGCTAACGAACTCATAATTGAAGGGGCAAAACAGAATAACCTCAAGAACATAAGCCTGAGGCTCCCGCACAATACATTTATAACTATCACCGGAGTATCCGGCTCAGGCAAGTCGTCTCTGGCATTTGATACGATCTTTGCCGAGGGTCAATGGAGGTTTATCGAGTCGCTTTCAACTTACGTCAGACTCTTTCTTGAGAAACTCGACCGTCCTGATGTTGAATCGATTCGCAATATCAGGCCTGCTATCGCGCTGGAGCAGAGGAATCCCGTTAAAACATCCCGTTCAACAGTAGGGACCGCGACGGAAATTTATGATTATCTCCGTCTACTTTATTCAAAAATCGCCAAGCCTCCCTGTCCGAACTGTGACCGTCTCTTAAGATCATGGAATCCCTCCGGCGTAGCCAGGGAGCTTATCGAAAATTACGGGGGGGCTAGGGCGCTGATTATATTTGACTCGGACGACACTGTTGAAGAGCTTCAGATAAAGGGCTTTCATAGAGTGCGTAAGGGCGATGCATCTGAAGGTCCGATTGAAGTCATTCTTGACAGGCTTATTATAAAAGACGAACCCCGCCTGTCTGACTCTATTGAAACAGCATGGGAACACGGTCATCAGAAATTAAAAGTCGAGGTCCTCCTTAAGTCACCGGAAAATATCAAGCTCCTCTGCTTTCAATCGGCACTGAAATGCCTTGACTGTAATATAGAAATTTCGAAGCCGCAGCCGCTCCTCTTTTCTTTTAACCATCCCCTCGGGGCCTGCCCAGAATGCAAGGGGTTCGGCAATACGCTTGCATACTCGGAAGACTGCATTGTCCCCGACAAAGATCTGTCTCTCGAAAAAGGCGCAATAGAGCCCTGGAGCAAACCCGCGGCACGGTGGTGGTACAGGCAGTTTGCAAAGGCCGCCAAATCCCATGACATAAATCTCAAAGTCCCGTATAAAGATCTTTCCGGAGAAACAAAAAAAATGATATTCAAAGGGGCCCCCGGCTTTTACGGTCTGGATGATTTTTTTCAAGAGCTTGAAGGCAAACGCTACAAGCTGCATGTCAGGGTATTTTTAAGCAGGTACAGGAAGGCTGAAACGTGCAAACATTGTAAGGGAGACAGATTGAGTGCGGAGGCCCTGGCATATAAATTAGGAGGTCTAAATATCGCCCGGCTTTCAGACCTGTCTATCTCCCGGTTAAGTGATTTCTTCTCAAGCCTCAATCTCACTGAACAGGAAAACGAGATATCCTCTGAAATCCTCAGGCAGCTTAATCTCAAGATAAATTTTCTTATGCGGGTAGGGGTCGAATACCTCACACTGAACCGCGAAGCGAAAACCCTGTCCGGCGGGGAGTCGCAAAGGATAAACCTTTCCAACCAGCTCGCGTCAAAACTCACTGGTACCCTCTATGTGTTGGACGAGCCGACTGTAGGCTTGCATCCAAGAGATGTAAGCAGGATATCGGAGATATTAAAAGAGCTTGCCAATGCAGGAAATACTGTCATTGCCGTTGAACATGACAGGGCCATTATCGATTCTTCTGACTGGGTTGTTGAACTCGGTCCCGGCGGGGGAGAGAAAGGCGGCAGGCTGGTATACTCCGGCCCGAAAGCGGACTTTCTTAAGACAGACACCCTGACTGCACGGTACCTCAACAATGTGGAATTAATACCAGTGCCGAATTTCAGAAAAAAGGTTGAAGGGAAAGCGCTCACAATAAAAGGCGCCAGTGGAAATAATCTTAAACATATAAATATTACTACCCCTCTTCAGGCATTGACCTGTGTGACCGGGGTATCGGGCTCAGGCAAGAGCACAATTGTCAAAGACACAATCTATAACGCCCTTGCCCGGCATTTCAAGGTGGATTTTAAGACGTCTCAACCGTTTGAAGCGATCGAAGGACTTGAATATTTGAAGGGCGTGAAAATAATAGACCAGAATCCCATCGGCAAAAGCCCCCGGTCAAATCCGGTTACATATATAAAGGCATTTGATCCGATACGGAAGCTCTTTGCAGAACTGCCTCAGTCACGCATGCTCGGATATACTCCGGGGCATTTTTCATTCAATACGGAGGGGGGCAGGTGTAATGCATGCACAGGGGCGGGATATCAGAAGCTTGAGATGTATTTCTTTGAAGATTTGTACGTAAAATGTGAAGCATGCGGCGGTAAAAGATATAAACTAGAAATTTTAAATATTACCTATAACGGTAAAAACATTTTTGAGGTCCTTAATCTTACCATTGATGAAGCGCTTGAATTTTTCAGGCGTCTTCCTTCGCTGACAAACAAATTAGAATTAATGGTTTCGGTAGGACTCGGTTATTTGAGGCTGGGCCAGCCTGCTACTACTCTCTCAGGAGGTGAAGCCCAAAGACTCAAAATATGTGCTGAACTCGGGGTTTCGAAAAGAATAGACTATCTCTATATACTCGATGAACCCACGGTGGGCCTTCATCCCGATGATATCAGTAAGCTTCTCAAGGTCCTCAATAATCTTGTCGATGCCGGCAACACCGTTTTGTTGGTTGAGCACAATCTTGATGTTATAAAAAGCGCCGACTGGATTATAGATGTCGGGCCTGAAGGTGGAGATGATGGAGGACACATAGTTGCTGAAGGGACGCCTGAGGAGATAGCAAGACATGTAAAATCCTATACCGGCAGGTATTTGAAGCCATATCTGTAAATATATTATTTCCTATCACAAGATACCAATGCAGTCGCAAGTAAAGCCACATTAGTAACACCAATTTTTGCAATACCTGCCAGAAATGACAGTAGACTCTTTTTCCGACTTCTGCTAATTTATATCGGGCTTCTTAATACACCATTAATTTTGCCTGTTCAGCATTTTCATTAAAACTATTCTCGGGGACATAAATTTATTTAGGGGGAAAGTAATAATGATGAGAACGTGTGTCTTACGGACATTTATTTTATTTGTTTGCCTTTCAGCAGCTTCAATGGCGTGCGCCGACATGCAGGAGATAGAATGGAAAGATATCAGCAGCGGAATCAGAGGCACAGACTTGCATTCATTAGCAGTCAATCCCGGCAGTCCTGATATAGTTTATGCAAGCTCATATAAAACTGTTTATAAAACTATAGACAGCGGGCAGACGTGGACGGAAGTCCTGTCATTCAGAGGCACGGAAAACAGCATAAATACTATTGCGATAGATCCCTTGAATTCACAGGTGATTTATGCAGGCGCTGCGAAAGGTCTTTACAGAAGCAGCGACCAGGGACTGCACTGGGAAAGGATATTTAATGGTGTGGGGACGATGGAGAACGCGATTTTCGCCGTAACTGTCAATCCAACTAAATCAGAGAATATATATATAGGAACAATTGCAGGTATTTTCTTTACGGAAGACGCCGGGAATAATTGGGGAAAGGGGCAGAATCTCCCTTCTGAAATCATAGTCGTCTCAATCAGCACGGACGCATATAACCCACAAATACTATATGCCGCTTCAGACAGGGGAATTTATAAAAGTCTGAATAGCGGGATCGTGTGGAAGAGGATATATGAATCAGACCTTGACGATGAAGACCTCCATTCCTTTATCACAGATGAGAAGGAAGATACGGGTGAAACAGATATAACCGGCATTAGAGACAAATCCCATATAAGAAAAATCTTGACTGACCCCGTAAACAGCAGAATAATATACGCCGGTACTTCCAAAGGTCTTCTGACATCAAATGACGGAGGCGCAACATGGGCATTTGCAGGCAGCATAGGCCTTGTCAGTCATAATATTCGGGATATCGCCGTTACTTCAACAAACACTAAACATGTGTATGCAGCCACAGACAGAGGGATTTTCAGATACTCGAAGAACACCGACAGCTGGGATGAACTATATAAAGGCATAGTATCTTCCGATATCCGTGATCTGGATTTTGCTCCGGCTGCACACAATGGCCCCCCTGCCCTGTGGGCACTTACAAAGATGGGTGTAAATAAATCATCCTCTTCATTGCCTGCTTCAGCTCCGCAAAATATTAATCCACAGTATTTAACAACTGACACACAGGATCTGCTTTCAATGTTCAGTCATGAGCCTTCCATAGAGGAGATCAAAGAAGCCGCCATAGAATATGCGGAGGTCTCACCAAATAAAATTCGTGAGTGGAGAAAGGCAGCAGCTAACAAGGCGTGGCTTCCGGATTTAAATTTTTCTTACGATAAGAGCAAAGACTGGCAAAGCAGCGGGTATTTTTATTCAGGCAAATATGTACAGGATGATACCACGAAGGGGAAAGATAAGAGCTGGTCGATATCCCTTACCTGGCAACTTGGAGAACTTATCTGGAACGATGACCAGACCTCTATTGATAACAGGTCAAAGCTTATGGTCCAATTAAGGGATGATGTGCTGAACGAAGTGACCAGGCTGTATTTCGAGAGAAGGAGATTACAGATCGATCTGATCATGTCTCCTCCCGGCGACAATAAGGTTTTGATAGAAAAGGATCTCAGGTTACAGGAGCTGACAGCAAATATCGATGCCTTAACAGGCTCTTTTCTTTCCAGGAGGCTTGCACATTAAGAGATCAGGGCCCGGGGTCAGGAGTTATAAAATAAGGTCCCCGAGATGTAATCCCTGACGCTTGCTGTTTCGACAGCCGGGCCCTGATCTCTAACGGCTAATCTTTTAAGGTCTCTGCTTCATCAATAAGCATCACAGGTATATCATCCTTTATGTGATATAAGAGCTTGCAGCTATCACAGATAAGGCCGTCTTCAGATTCGTTTAATCTGATATCGCCTTTGCACTTTGGGCATGCAAGGATATCAAGCAGTTCTTTTTTAATAGCCATAGTCACCTCCGATATATAATAAATTCCTTTTTTTGCTGAAAGCTGATAAATAATAGCGTAACACTAGATTATCAGAATTATATAGAAATTTTAAAAGTTTTCCATTAAAGTAAATGTATTATAAACCAATGCCATTATGTTAGCGGCATTATTAATATTCAAATATATTTTCATACATATACATAATGCAACCTTATTATTGCTATTACATTTACCATGCAGGATAATCCAAAAGACAGAAGGAAGCATACAAGAATTTCCATTGAACTTGAAGCGGAGCTGAAATTGTCCGATAAGGTTTCTTTTAAGGGAAAAATAAGGAACATAAGTTTTAGCGGTGTCTACCTGCATTGTGTTAATTCAACAAATATGCCCGTTGGAGAGACAGGCTTATTTAAACTTTTTCTGCAAACTGACCCGCATCCTAATTTTATAAATTTCAGATGTCAGATAGTTCGCACGGATGAATCAGGTGCAGGGCTCAGGTTTATAGATATCGACATCGAAGGATATAAGAAATTCAAAAATTTAATGGTATATAATTCCACTGAGTCTGATAAATTATTGGCCGAATTAGAAAAACATCCCGGACTGGAAATATATAGAGGGGCTTGATATATTAATACAAACGCATTAAATAACGTTACAAAATTGTAAATGAAGAAAAATTAAAAA
>CAYMUX010000133.1:0-7694 GCA_964393845.1 uncultured Nitrospiraceae bacterium | reverse complement strand
TTAAAGTGAATTACGGGAAAATAATAGTTACCGGCGCGATGAGAAAATAAATCAGAAGGACCGGTTTGATATATGACGGTGTTTCCTCGTGATATATGCGCATTAAAAGCATGATAAGACTTGCAGGAAGCAGGGCGGCAAGAGTATTGATAGTGTGCTGCACAAATACGGTTTTCATTCCTGAGTTATAAAAAGCAAGGCTTCCAAGGAAGAAGAGGATTCCATATGCTGTAATGAACAGCCAGAAATAAATATACTCCCTGTCTCTAAGCCCCTGAACATAAAAGAAGAAACATGTTACAAAGAAGATTGCAAAAAAGGTGAGGAAACAGGACTCGATGACCAGGACATATTTGACTCTGTTTAATTTATTTGCCAGCAGGTGATAATAGTCGCCAAGCATTATATCCTTGTCAAAAATACCGCCATTGAGATAGGTATTCATCACCCTTATTGATAGAAGGTTGTTCTCGTTGTATTTAAGAAGACCCGGGGGAATGACGTAGAGCCTGTTGACCTTTGTCGCCTCTACAAACCTTTCGCCTATCTGTCCTTCTCCGCCTATCCTGACCCCGTTAAGAAAAACTTCATCGGCATCCCCTATCCGTCCAAGTAAGATGGCAGGCTGCATATTTCTGATGGCATCAGGAGCGGTAAAATGAATCCTGTACCAGCCGACCCCTTTTACAGGCTTGATTCCCTGTGACTGCCAGCTTCCGGGTACAATGATTGATTGCCACTTTGAATCGTCAAAAGATGGTGATGACCATGCGGGATCATCACCGGGGGAAAACTTGTGTGAGCCGTCAAGGATAATATTGTATTCTGCGGACAGAGCATTTATTGATATGCAATGCAATATCAGGGCTATAACGAAAGCTGTTATTATTTTCAATTTTAAATTGTTTTCCGTTCCTGTTAGTAGAAAATAGTATTGTACCCAATTTAACGCATCATATACAGCAGCATCAGATTGACCCCGTATACAAGCACTATCCCGATGGAGTCCCATGCAAGGAACAACCGTTTCTTCTCCGTTCGGTATGTAAGACCTATAATCGCTATCGCGGTCATCATAATCGCAGATACAGCCGATATCGTGTGACTCATCTGCACTATAGAAAGGATTGGGCCTTTGATGAAGAAGAGATCATCAAGGGCCAGGATGAAGATATTGAAAATATTACTCCCGAACAGGTTGCCAATAGCCATGTCTATCGCGCCGATTTTAACGGCTGAGACAGAAACCACTACCTCCGGAAGCGACGTTGAAAGGGCTATAAAAATATTGCCGACAAAGGTCTGTCCCAAACCTGTAGACGCAGCAATTCCCTCTCCGATCCCCGGCAGGAAAACTGCGGCAATTATAATGATGACCGCATTGAAGACATAATGTGCAACTGCTGTCCGTGTCGGGATATTCTGATATTTTAATTCGACCGCCACCTCTTTCACATATTCCAATATCTGTCTCTTCTCATAAGAATAGATCATTCTCATTGCAAGCAGGTAAACAAAGATAAACAGAATACTGTACGCGCCTATCCAGCCGAGAGGCTGCAACCGTTCTCCTAAAAACAATGCCATTACAACGATGCCCAGCAGGAGTATTCCGAATCCGGCAGATAGCACATGTCCGTGATGCGCCTTGGTTGATATGGGCATCGGACGATATATGGCGTCAATTACTGCAAGGATGAGCATATTAAAAACGCAGCTTCCAAGGACATCTCCCACAGCAATGTCCGGTACGCCTGCGAAAGTAACGGAGCTTATCCCGGTCACAAGTTCAGGCAGAGACGTGACCGACGCCATAAGCACAACGCCTATCCATGTCCTGCCGAGTCCTGTCTTTTCGGCGATGATGTCACCGTATTTTGAAAGCCTTGTACCTGCAAAGACGATTGCTGATGTACAGATTATAAATCCGAGCCAAAGCAACATTTCTCTCCTTCCCTTTTTACCTTATAAGTAAATCTCATCAGAGTTATAATACAAAGAAATAAAAAGAAGCAGATAGTCTTTGAGATGGCGGGTTATTAAAAAGTTTTGCCGCACATGTTCTCTTGCATTTTTGCCAAGCCAGTCAGCGTACTCAGAGTTGCTCAGAAGACGTTTTATAGAATATGCGGCTCCTTCAACACTGTGGCAGAGCAGTCCCGTAAATTTATTCTTCACCTGAAGCTGAATCCCACCTACCGCAGAAGCCACAACCGGTTTTCCTTTCCACATGGCTTCAGTTACAGTAAGTCCAAAACCTTCCTTTATTGATTTCTGCAGGATTACAGCAGCAGTTCGCTGCAGGGCATTAATCTCTATATCGCTTCCCGGCGGGATAAGCAATATGTGTATGTCACGATTGCCGGATGCCCGTTCTTTTACCTCTTCTAATACTTTCTCAGATTCAGGGTCATCAGTTGCTGTGCCGCCTGCCAGAACAAGCTGACAGTCTATGCTTTTTCTTACCATCTCAAAAGCCTGTATCACGCCGACCGGGTCTTTTAAATAATCAAACCTCGATATCTGGGCAATAATAGGCTTGTCTTTATCCAGACCATACTTGCTCAACACTGAATCAATAGTCTCTGATGAAAGCTCTTTGTTTTTGTCGCTTAATGGGTCTATAGACGGAGAAATCAGAAATTGGCGGATAGGCAACTGTTGAGTAAAGTTTGGAGCAGAGAAAACAGCAGCGTCGTAATCTGTAACAAAATTCCGCACAAATTCCCAGACTCCCTTGTCCGGATTAGAAACATCAATATGGCATCGCCATATCCACTTTCCTCCATGCTTTTTCTTTTCTGCTATCAACGCAACAGGTTGAGGGTCATGAACAAAAATAATGTCACCCTGAAACTTTAACTCCTCAATATTCTTTTTGCTCACTTCTAAGAATAAAGAGAAGTCTTCAGATGAAATATGTTCCTTTCTGCCGTGGAGCGCATTGTGAAACTTTTTTGTTACATTGAAAAACTCCTCATTCCCCTTAATGGTTGTCCATCTGGCATCAACACCGAGCTGGTTCAATAAAGGCACCATGCGCATAAGTATTTCAGCCACGCCTCCGCCTGTGAATGTTGAATTTATGTTCTGTATGACTTTTCCTGACAGCTTCTCGGCAAGTACACCGAGTTCTTCAATGGTACTTCTGCCTACGATAGGGACATAATCCTGTATTTTGGCTTTTGGATGGTGATAAATTTCTTTTTCCAAATAAGTTCTCCTACTTAAATAAAATGCAAATGTTTTATTTAATGCGTTCTTCAATAAGCTTAATTATTACAGACCTCAAGCCTTCCAGAGTATAATTATAAGGGTCAAGCACAGCAATTTTATCAGATAGTTCTCTTTCATCCAGACAATCTTGGAGCCAGATAGAAAAGTCATTAACCCCTTTATGAAGCCTCAATCTTGACTCAAAGATATGAAAATAAAGAGAGTCAATACTTACATTTCGCAGGTTCTCTACAAATTCTCTTAAATCATGTGCAACATAGGGAGTAGGCAAAATTACACTTACTGATTTAATAAAATGGAATTCCCTTCCTTCAGGGGATGTTCGTCCATTGTCTTTTGTTAACAACTCTTCATTAATAACAGCTATGATTCGTCCCCTTAACTCGCCGATTGTAGAGAATTCAAAGGTATCTATATTGGATAGTTTTTCCGCCAGAATTTCATCCCCGAGAGCATCACCAACCCATAATGCAAACTCATTGGCTGGTTGAGGGGTGAGATAATGATACTCTTCTACGAAATGGTGGGTGTGGTAGTAAACTACAGAGTCAGGGACATCTTTCAATATGCTGACAAGCTCTGATAGATTTCCTGCCTTAAGCCCTATCAATTCTTTTATGTGGAGTTGTGTATAAAAACGGAATGGCTGTATTGCCTTTTTAAGAGGTTTTCTGTAAGTGGTTATTGTTGTTCTGGTAAACTTACTATTAGGCACAAGGATGGTTCTGTCATCAGAGGATTTAATCTGGATATTCCTCAATGTTATATTAGAAACATACCCTTCCTCACCTGACTCAAGTTTGACATAATCGCCTATCTTGATTAAACTGCCGCGGGCTAATTCAAATCCCGAAAAAATATTAAGTATTTCATCACGAGATGCCAGAATAATTACTAATAATCCTATAGTAAGAACCAAAACTAACGGAGTAGTGGGTATTAGCCATATGTCAAGCAATATCAACACTCCTACGACAACAAAGGTAATCCGCACCGCATTGATTATTAGATTTGTTGGAAGCAGAGATAGTGCCTTTATCTTGTTTAAATATATTTTAAGTAATTTTTCAGCAAGATTAATAATCGCCCATGTCAGAGAAATAACAAAAATGCTCCCCAGAATTTTTCCTGTCAACGCTTTGCCATACGGTGACAATATTGAAACCTGAATGGCAGCATAGGCGCCTAATATAAGACACCATTGAAAAAAAGAAAGCCTGATTGTCTGAAGAAATATCTCTCTTCCTTCCCACTTGATTTTAGATAGCAGCTCGTTAAGATAATTACAAACAGTTCTTCTCGCCCAGATGGCAACCACAAAGAAGGATAGAAAAACAACAGCCGGCACTGTTATTGAGAGCCAATTTTTAGTTAGCCATTCAATCATTGACATTTTCATTTTTAAGCAATTCCTTCATGAATTTGTTTACCTCCGTACAAGTCCTTAAATAATAGCGTGCTACAGACTGAGGGCGTTCACCTCCAACATATATCGAAACTCCGTCATGGTTTTCAATGATTTTAAATGCATCTTCATCTGTCAGGTCATCTCCTACATACACCGGGAGAAATGCGTCTTTCCCTATGCCGCCGCTGTATTTTTCTATGATTAATTTCGCAGCCATTCCTTTATGCCAGTGAATATTTGGTCTTATTTCATAGACCTTTTTACCAAGGGTTAGCTTTACCTTATCTGATAAACTTGCCGTCTCAATGGCTCGCTGTATAATATTCTCTATTGTATACGTTTCTTTCTTTTTCACAAGACGGTAATGAACACTTACAGTGAGTCCTTTATGCTCCACTATAACTCCTCTGATTGTGCTTAAGGAATTATTTAACAGCCGGCTAACGGTATTCATAATTGACTTTATTTTATCATTTACAGGATGAACATAATTTAACCCTGGGCCTTTTATCTCAAATCCATGGTTTCCCACATAAATTATGCCGTTAATTCCAACCTTGCTCCGAATGTCACTGAGTCCCCTGCCGCTTACAACGCCTACGATAAAGCGGCGTGTATGAGATAAATTTTTAAGAAGCTGTCTTGATTTCTCAGATAGTATTGCAAGTTCAGGCCTTCTTACGATAGGAGTCAGTGTACCATCATAATCAAAGAGAAGTAAGACGCTGCTTGCTGACTTAATTCGTAAGACAATTTTATCCCAATCGCTAAAAAGGTATTGCATAACAGTTTGTTTAACCGGCTGCATCAGTTGCCCGCAGACGCGCAAGCTCTGTAATCAGATTCCCTGCCCAGCGATAAATATTATGCTCTTTAATTACAGTGCGCATCCTCTTCATGCGTTCAGACCTTTCAGAGAGCTCCATAGTGAGTGAAAGATAAATAGCATCTGCCATTGCTTCTATGTCATAAGGGTTTATAATAACTGCGTCTTTTAACTCACGGGAAGCGCCTGTAAATTGACTCAGAAGCAATACTCCATCTTCATCCTCACGAGAAGCGACAAATTCTTTGGCAACCAGATTCATTCCGTCATGCAGAGAAGTAACCATGCAAATATCAACGCCTCTATAAAAAGGGGTAATTTCTTCGTGGCTATGGTGCCCTTTTAGAAATATAATAGGCCGCCAGGTTTTAGTGCGAAAACGCCAGTTGATTTTATCAACCATATCTTCTACTTCTGTCATCAAGTCGCGGTATTTTTTAATATGCGTTCGGCTGGGCGCTCCCAATTCAACAAATGTAAATTCTCCAACAAATTCAGGGTATTTTTCTAAAAACCGTTCAATTGCCCTGAACCGTTCAGGAATACCTTTGGTATAGTCAATACGATCAACCCCTACCCCAAGATATCTTACCTCAACGCCTATTTCTTTAACCATTTGTTCTCTTAATGATTTTTTTTCTTGAATAACAGATTTTCTGTCTGACACTGATGCTTCAAAGGCAACACTGATGGGAAAAGGTCTTATCATTGTTGTGTGCCCGCCTCGTTCAACTGAGAATTGCTCCCAATCAATCTTTGATTCTAAAAATCGGTCAATGGTATCTAAAAAATTATTGCAGTGAAATTGGATATGAAAACCAATGATATCTGCGCCCAGCATTCCTATCAGGATTTCCTGACGCCATGGACAGATGCCGTAAGCCTCGGGATTGGGCCACGGGATATGCCAGAAAATCGCTACCTTTGCATCAGGACGCCTCTTTTTAATCAGCAATGGAAGAAGGGCAAGATGATAATCCTGAATTAAAACTAAAGGCGCATCTTCATCAGCAATTTCTTCTATAGTAACGGCAATAAATAACTTAAGTTAAAATATGATATTTCCTTTATATTACAGCTAATTAAATGCTTAAGATGTATTTTAATTTAATGCCGTTACTATAACAATGCCTCAGCAAATTTTTCATTTGCCTTCTGATAATGGATCCAGTCATCTAAGCGGAAAGTGGGACGTGTATGCGTAATATGGCAAAGCGGCCAGATGCCTTCATTAGAAAAACCATAGTAGTAGCCGCTTTCTTCTTCCTTGGTAAGCCAGACCCTCTTGAGCGTATAGGCAGGCTCTTCAGGAGGCACACGGAGTTTATTATTATCATCTACTGTTTCACGGTCTGCTTCTCCACTTCCATGCGCAATCCAGACACCATCACATGCCCGCATTACAGGATCCAGTGCAGTAACCAGCCCTCCAGCAGGAACAATACATTTGATATTGCGGCCGTCTTTCACATGCATATAAGGCTCTCTGTTTGAAATTAGATACAACTTTTTCCCACCGAGTTCAACACGCATATGTTCTTTAAGGCGATTAACTGTCCATAGAGATTCTGCCTGAACGCGCAATCTGGCTTCTTCCTCTGCCCTTGCACGCGCCATAGACAGGCTTTTGGCTAAATGGGTTACTTCTGAAACAAGGGGGGCTAATATATCTCCTCTTGGAACTACAGCAGGTTGGTTTACTTTACCCTTTCCTGTCCTCAATTCTCTCATCCATTCTGCAAACTGGGCAATAGGACCTGTTATACTCCAACGCACCACTATGAGCGTAATTACAACGATAAGCATTGTCAGGGTTAAAAAACGGATAAGATTATTTTTCCATATTCCTTTAAGCCTGACATCAATGTATGAGGCATCATGAAAAAGCGCCAGAGCGCCCATGCCCCCCTCTTCCTGGGGCAAACCCTGCACCTCGCTTTCGCCGGTGCGGAGCAAAGGGAGAGAATAAAGTGATATTTCTTTGCCGGCAATGTTCAAAAAACTATGTATTGGGTGATTTTCTGTAATAGAACTTATTACCTGAGGGAGAGGTCTGGAGATTTTTGACGCAAGGTTAGGGGTTGATGCTAAGACATTGCCCTGACTATCATATATTGCAACCCCTTCCAATCTTTCACGATTCCCAAATCGTTCTACGAGGCGGTTCCATTTATCAAGAGAGTTAGCCTCGACATCAGGGCTTACCGACTCCTGTGCGCCCTC
>CAYMUX010000132.1:0-7748 GCA_964393845.1 uncultured Nitrospiraceae bacterium | reverse complement strand
TCGAAAACTGCGCCCCCGTCGAAAAAAACGGCGGTTTATAAACAGACACTAACTAATGTCAATTGATTTAAAGCATAAGAAATTCCTGATTGTCGATGATTTTTTCAATTTCAGATCTCTCCTGAAGAGGATGCTCGAATCATTGGGCGCAATCGATATTGACGGGGATCAAAATGGCGACAATGCAATTCAAAGTATGTCCAGGAAGGCCTATGATGTTGTATTGTGCGATTACAATCTCGGGCCTGGTAAAAAAGACGGTCAGCAGGTACTTGAAGAGGCAAAGCACCGGGGATTAATCAGGTATTCCACTGTATTCATAATGCTGACGGCTGAGAACACAATGCCGATGGTCATGGGAGTTGTTGAATATCAGCCCGATGACTATTTAATTAAACCTATTTCCAAAGGGATATTACAAAACAGAATAGAAAAAATAATAAAGAAAAAAGCAGACCTGGAGGACATTGAAAAAGCTGTCCGCAACCAGGAATACATGCGCGCCATTACACTCTGCGATGAGCATGTCAAAAAAAATCCGGTAAACACCCTGGAATATCTGAGGTTGAAAAGCGATCTTTGCATAACTATCGGACGCTATGATGAAGCAACCGCGGTTTTTGATGAGGTGCTTTCCATGCGGGAAATCCCGTGGGCCAAAATGGGGATCGGGAAGGTACATTTCCTGTCGGGGGCCTACATGAAGGCAAAGGATATGTTCCAGTCTGTTATCGATGAGAACAGGACTTTTATGGAAGCTTACGACTGGCTGGCAAAAACCCTGGAAGAGCTTGGATCAATGGCAGAAGCACAGAAGGTGCTTCTGTCAGCTACCGAAATATCACCTAAAGCCATATTGCGTCACAAGGCAATAGGTGAAATTTCTTATAAAATGAACGATTATGATACGGCTGAAGAAGCTTATAAATCAGCTGTTGAAATCGGTAAACATTCATGTTTCAAAAGCCCGTCCGATTACACCGGCCTGGTGAAATCGCTTCTAAAAAAGGATTCTTCCAGTGAGGCGCTCTCGGTTCTTGATAAGGCGCGCAATGAGTTCAAGGGAGACAGCGATGCTTTACTTCAAACAGTTGTTACGGAAGGGATTGTATACAAAGAGATGAACCGCGTAGAAAAGGCAAAAAAGGCCATTGATGAGGCGACCAGACTTATGGACGGCTTTGCAGGCAAAGTCCCTGTGCAGACAACCATGGACCTGGCAAAGATATGCTTTGAGCTGGGAGAAAAAGAAAAGGGAATAAAATTCATGCAGACTGTTGTGAGGAACAATCACGACAATGATAAGATCACAAAGATGGTACAGGATGTATTTAATGATGCGAACTTAAAGGAAGAAGGTGAGAAGGTTATTACATCCACCAAAAACGAAATCATAGAACTCAATAATAAAGGGGTGCGTCTCGTTGAAGATGACAAGCTTGAAGAGGCGATCGAATATTTTGAAAAGGCGGCAAGAGGACTTCCTGAAAGTAAGATTATAAATGCCAATGCCGCTCAGGCACTTATGATGTATATGCAAAAGAAGGGGAGGAATGACCAGTATCTTTCCCTGGCTTCACAATATCTTGACAGGGTCAAGAGTATTGATCCTTCCTATAAAAAGTATCAGCAATTGCTGAATATGTATGAAAGAATAGCAGGCACTTAAACCAAGAATGCATTTTTCGGATTAAACAAATAATGGCACATGAGGAGACCTTACTATGGGGACATATGAAAATCTGATAGATTTCCCGGCGGTCCTTGCATCATCAGTTCATGATATGAAGAACTCTCTCGGCATGGTGCTTAATACGCTGGATGAGGTTGTCGGTAATTGCACACCTGAAAATTGTCCGTCACACGCGCTTCTTTCACAAATGCAATACGAAGCCGCACGTGTTAATAATAATTTGATCCAGTTATTGACTTTATACAAGATGGACGAAGATCAACTCAGTATTAATATTTCCCAGTATCCTGCTTCTGAGATTCTGGAGGAGAGTGTCCTTCAAAATAAGCCTTTGCTTGATGTTAAAGGGATCGAGATATTTACCGAATGCCCTGACGACCTGTCATGGTTCTTTGACCGCAACCTCATATCGGGGGTCATCAATAATGTATTGAATAATGCTTTTCGGTATGTAAGAGACAAGATCAAGATCAGGGCTGCTGAAAAGAACGGATGGTTTATGATCAGCATTGAGGATGACGGAAAAGGTTATCCCGATGAGCTGCTGGGAACAGGGCTCAAAACAGGCAGCGGGGTCAGTTTTAAGACCGGCAGTACAGGGCTCGGCCTGTTTTTTGCTTCGATGGTTGCAATGGCTCATAAGAATAAAGGCAGGGAAGGATTTATTTCAATCAGCAACGGCGGTGAGTATGGAGGGGGTTGTTTTACAATAAATCTGCCATAAGACGGATTGTTATAGTCGTATTGTTATTTTCCATAATCTGACAATGATTGTCAGTGCGAGTTGAACTTTATAATTTTGAGAGAGTTTTTTATGATGATCTTTTTAAATAGATTAAATATTCCACATTCCCTTTCGGCCCTTTGATCGGATATTCTGTTACCCCAATTACCTCAAGCCCCATCTTTTCTGTTTCACTTTTAATCTTTTCAACAATCTCAAGCCGTTTTGTCTCATTCCTGATTACACCGCCTTTTCCAACGTCTTTCCTGCCGGCTTCAAACTGCGGCTTGATCAGGGCCACAATCACTCCGGAGGGTTTCAGAAATTCCAGGACCTTTGGTATGACTTTAAGAAGTGAAATGAATGATACATCAATGACAGCTATATCAATTTCATCATATACCAGGTCTTTATCAAGATACCTGATGTTTGTTTTTTCAAGGAGAACAACTTTTTCATCGGTCCGCAGTATCCAGCTGAACTGCCCGTAACCGACATCGATTGCATAAACTTTTGCGGCATCATGCTTCAAAAGACAGTCAGTAAAACCACCCGTAGAAGCGCCCACATCCATTGCTATTTTATCTTTGACATTAATGTCAAAATGTTTAATGGCATGTTCAAGCTTCAGACCGCCCCGGCTTACAAAGGGCATTTTATTTTTTACAGTCAAATCATCATCGGATTTTACGAGCGCGCCGGCCTTGTCGACAACGATACCGTTTACGAGGACATTGCCTTCCAGTATTACGGCTTTTGCCTTTTCTCTGCTTTCTACCAGACCTTTTTCAAATAATAATTTGTCCAGGCGGGTTTTTGCGATTTTATTAGTCATGAAAAGATATAGATTTCGAAGATTATTTGTGTGACTGCACGGAACTCGAAGTACCTGCTTTTTTCCCAACCAGGGCAAGCGCTTCTTTTGCAATCCCATCGGCATCCAGTCCTAATTGCTGTCTCAGAAGGCTTTGCGGTCCGTGTTCAATAAACTTATCCGGAATCCCCAGCATTTTAAATTTTAATCCTGTTATTCCAAGCTCAGTGAGTTCTTCAAGCACTGCGCTTCCGAAACCTCCTGCAACGGCATTTTCTTCAACTGTAAGGACATAGCTGATTTCCTTTGCATAGTGTGCGATTAATTCGATGTCAAGAGGTTTTACAAACCTTGCATTGATTACACATGCATCAATATCAGCTTCTGCCAGGAGTTTTGAAGCGGAAACTGCAGTCGTAACAGTACTGCCTATACCGATGATCAGGATGTCTTTCCCTTCTCTTAATACCTCGGATTTCCCAAGGGGGATGTTTTTAAATTCAGTATCATCCGGATTATCGATTACAGAACCTCTCGGATATCTTATGGCAACAGGTTTATTAATGGATAATGATGTCTTAAGCATACATCTAAGTTCATCCCCGTCTTTGGGGGCCATTACTATCAGATTCGGGATATGTCTGAGATAAGAAATATCAAAGGACCCGTTATGGGTAGGCCCGTCATCTCCGACGATTCCGGCCCTGTCGATTGCAAAGACTACAGGGAGATTCTGAAGGCATATATCATGTATGATCTCGTCATATGACCTCTGTAAAAATGTCGAATATATTGCTACAACAGGTTTAAGCCCCTGAGTTGCCAGACCCGCGGCAAAGGTTGCGGCATGAGGCTCAGCTATTCCAACGTCATAAAACCTTTTAGGAAAAGCCCTGACGAATTCCGAGAGACCGGTCCCCTCTGTCATAGCGGCCGTTATAGCGATAATACGATCATCGTCTGCTGCAAGTTTTGTCAGATAATTGCCGAAAATTTCACTGTAGGATTTTTTTGATGACTGCTGAGTCTCACCTGTTTCAATGTCAAAGGGGCCTATGCCGTGAAAGATTGCGGGATTCTTCTCTGCCGGTCCATATCCCTTGCCCTTTTTTGTAATTGCGTGAATAAGGACTGGTCCCGGGAAGTCTTTAAACGTGTTAATAGTCTCTATCAGGGCATCTATTTTATGGCCATCTACAGGCCCGACATACTCAAAACCCAGTTCTTCAAAAAGCAGACCGGGCACAAAAAGCCCTTTTACCGTATCCTCGGCCTTTTGAGCTATTTTAAGAACAGGCTCACCAACACCGGGAATCTTTTCCAGGAACAGTTTTGTCTCCTTTTTAAATTTTGTATACAGATCGCCCATCATAATTCTTCGAAGGTAAGCTGAAAGGGCGCCGACATTTGGAGAAATCGACATTTCATTATCATTGAGAATGACTATGATGTCTTTCTTTAGATGCCCGGCATGGTTAAGTCCTTCAAAGGCAAGTCCGGCAGTGAGGGCGCCATCGCCTATTACAGGAATGACCTTGAACTTTTTCTTGTTATGGTCTCTTCCTTCCAGTATCCCGAGCGCAGCTGATATTGACGTCGAACTGTGACCTGTACCAAAGGCATCATGCGGGCTTTCCGTAATTTTAGGAAAGCCTGATAGTCCCCTGTGCTTTCTTATAGTTGAGAATGAATCAAACCTTCCCGTAAGTAATTTATGTGTATAAGCCTGATGGCCGACATCCCAGATGATCTTGTCCTCGGGAGAGTTGAAAACATAATGAAGAGCAATTGTAATGTCAACTGTGCCGAGATTCGAGGCGAGATGTCCACCGTTGGTTGCAACAGTCTGAATAATTATTTCCCTCAATTCCGAGGCCAGTTCTTTCAACTCAGGAATTGAAAGTTTTTTTAAATCTTCAGGACTCTTTATTTTCTCAATAAGCATAATAAAAAATTATGTGTTGCAAGTTATGGGTTTTCTATATATTTTAAACTCGTTATCCGTAAAACATAACGGGCAACGGGCTGTTCTAATTTCGTCTTGATATTATATACCGGGCTATTTCTGCCAGTGGTCCCGCTTTTTTGTTAAAACATTTAATAGCTTTCAGAGAGTCATTAATAAGTTTATCGGCAATCTTCCGTGACTCTTTAAGGCCAAATGTAGAAGGATAAGTGTTTTTCCCTCTGGCATCATCTGAACCTATCGGCTTTCCTATCTCTTCTTTTGTACCTATTATGTCAAGAATATCATCAACAATCTGAAATGCAAGTCCAACTTTTTCTCCGTATGCTGTCAGCGCTTTAAGTTTAGCCGGAGAGCAGCCGGCCATTATGGCGCCGATTCGGATGGAAGCCCTGATAAGAGCTCCTGTCTTATGCGTGTGAATATAAAGAAGCTCTTTTTTCCTGGCTTTTGTGCCCTCGAGCATCAGGTCAACGGTCTGGCCGCCGACCATCCCTTCAGGCCCGGAGCCGTATGACAGTTCATTAATCACTTTGATTAAAATTCCGGGACTTGCCTTTGTCTTTGAAATTATGTTGAAGGCATCAGTCAGCAGAGCGTCACCGGCCAATATTGCCATACCCTCACCAAAAACCTTATGGGAAGTCGGCTGGTTTCTTCTGAAATCGTCATTGTCCATTGCAGGGAGGTCATCATGTATTAATGAATACGTGTGTATAAGTTCAAGAGAAGCCGCAACCGGTATAATGCTTTTTGATTTGCCGCCCGCAGCCTCATAACTTGCAATTGATAAAATGGGTCTTACCCTTTTACCTCCGGCCATTAATGCATAGCCCATGGCCTCGCATAAGTTCTTTGGACAATCCTTCTGCTTCTTTTTCGAAGAAATGTAATTTCCGAGGAACTCATCAATCAGCTTTCTTTTTTTCTTTAAATATAGATTGAGGTCCATAACGATCATACTTTATCAGAGATTAATTGTAATACAAAATGCAAAGTGAATTTACGTTATATAGTATACAAAATATTTTGATTTTTGGAATTATTGAACTGGCGAGGCAAAAAGATATGGAAAAATAAATAGTTCTTATACTACTTTAGTAAATGCTTCAACTATACGGGGATCGAACTGCGTTCCTGAACCTGCTTTGATCTGTTTGATCGTTTCTTTAATGCTGAAGGCTTTTCTGTAAGGCCTGTCGGCAGTCATGGCCGTATAAGTATCAACAACGGTGAGTACTCTTGAGGTAAAAGGGATGTCATCTCCCTTCAACCTGGCAGGATATCCTTTGCCGTCATATCGCTCATGGTGATGCAGAATGATTTTCTTGACAGAGTCATCAGTTTCTATATGCTCAATCAATCCAACTCCGGGGTAGGGATGTGTCCTGATGATTTTTTGTTCGATACTGGAAAGTTCACCGTTTTTCAAAAGTATGCTTTCATCAATCTGTGTGAGTCCCAGGTCATAAAGTTCTGAAGTATAAAGCGCCAGCTTGATTTCATCCTCACTTCGCTCCAGACTTTGCATGGTCTTGAATACCAGATCCAGGAATCTTCCGTTTTTCTTTTTATAATGCCTCACTGCATTTAATAGAGCTTCCATGCTCTTTACCGCTGTTTTAAAATCGCTGTTTTGTAAACCACCTCTCTGCACTTTATCTATCAGGAGAGAAATACGATCGGAAATGGCCATGGCTACATAAAGATCCTTTTTGTTGAAAGTTTCGGCATTTGCCTTGTTATTAAGGTTTAAAACTCCCACAACTTTCTTGTTTACAACAATAGGCAGGCAAAGAAGTGATTTAGTGTTGTATTGAGGCCCGTTTTTATGCCCTATCTGTGAATCTTTTTCAATGTTTTCTATTAGCAGTGGTGTATTTTTACCAGCTACCCAACCTGATATTCTGTCCCCGATCTTAACCCTGGTGTTTCTTATAGCATTTTCATCAATGCCAAGTGAACTTCTGATTCTTAATTCACCTGTCATATCGTCTGATAACATAATTGAACATTTGCGCACATTCATGGACTCGGAAATAAACAACAGAAACAGGCCCATCAATTCATCGGTCTCGGCATCATGATATTCCTTTATATCCTTCTGGAACTTAATAAACACACACAGTCCTTTAGTGGTGTTAGATGCGGAAATTGATCCGTTATGCAGTTCTATGGTTTTTTTTGCCAGATAAAACTTCAGTTTGTTTTTAATATTGTCTATACTGAACCATAAGGAATGCTCATCAAGAATAAAGGGCAGTTCACTGTCGGGAATTGTCCGTCCTTTTACTAATAATTTTACTTCTATAGCAGTCTTTTTCTCAGTGGCTTTTATCTCGATTGAATCTCCTGCTACAGCATAAGATATGATACCCTCGATTAGGTGTATAATTGACTGCATTAAGTGTATTTTTTCTCCAACAATATCGGATAGAGATTCAGGATAACTGATTTGGAGGGTAATTTTATTATTTGAAAGGACATTTTTAACGATTCCGGATCCGATTGCCTCCTGCATGACATCTATCAGATTAATAACTTTTCTGTT
>CAYMUX010000131.1:0-8026 GCA_964393845.1 uncultured Nitrospiraceae bacterium | reverse complement strand
CATTTTATAAGCGATGCCCTCCGGCATCCGAAGGTACAGTTTGTCACCGAGGTCCGGCTGGATGTGGCGTCAAATGGCCTGGTCTGCAGGTGTAATGAAAGTGAAGGCATCGCCAGTCTTTGCAGCGCGGCCGGTGCGGCCGATCCGGTGCGTGTATGCGTCAGTGGTATCAGGCATGTCAAAGTTGATGACATGAGATATGCGTGAGACATCGATGCCGCGCGCCGCAATGTCGGTTGCAACAAGTATCTGATACGAACCGTCACGGAATCCATTGAGCGCTTCCTGTCGCTTGTTCTGCGACAGATTCCCCTGCAATGATGCGGCCCTGTAGCCCGCATTTTCCAGCATCTGCCCCACTCGCTTGGCGCGGTGCTTGGTGCGTGTAAAGATCAGGACCGACTCAGTGTCGGTATGGCTCAGCAGTTTTTTGAGGAGCGCTGTTTTGAGGTGCTGATCGACCGGGTAGAGCGCGTGCGCAACAGTGCTTGCCGGTGCACTGTGATTAATCTGTACCGTCACCGGTTTGTTCAATATGTCGTGGGCCAGTCGCCTGATATCTTCAGGCATAGTGGCCGAAAAGAGCAGGGTCTGTCTATTGGCCGGTATGCGCTTGACGATTTTCCTTATATCAGGCAGGAAGCCCATGTCGAACATCCGGTCAGCTTCGTCAAGGACAAGCACTTCCAGATTTGACAGGTTGATCGTACCCTGATTGATGTGATCGAGCAAGCGGCCCGGACATGCAACAACGATTTCGACGCCGGTGTGTAGTTTCTTTATCTGCGGGTTAATGTTTACGCCGCCATAGACGGTCATGCTCCGCAGGCGGGTCTGCTGTCCCAGTGTGTTTATGGTCTCGTGGATCTGCTCTGCCAGTTCGCGGGTTGGCGCGATGATGAGGGTGCGGACACGTCCGCGCGGCCCATTTAGCAGGCGCTCCAGAATTGGCAGCACGAAGGCCGCTGTTTTGCCTGTTCCGGTCTGTGCCAAACCCATGACGTCGTATTTCCGGAGTACCGGCGGTATTGCCTGCACCTGGATCGGCGTTGGTATTGTAAAGCCCGCTGCGGCGATTCCGGCCGCAACACGGGGGTGAAAATCAAATGTGTTAAATTCCATAATATTTTTAATCTCCTTAATTCTGCTTCGGTGGCAAAAAGCCCCGGTTGTATTCCGGGGCTTACAATGACGTAGTTTTTATCGATGTAGTTTGCATCCGGGTACAGCAGTTGTAATTATTAACCCTATCAGCTTTGGGGGAATCCTGTCAAGTAAGGGGGGGGCCGCAGAGCAAAATGCAAAAGTACAAAGTGAGGTTATTTATCTTCCTTTCAAAACTTAATCAAATATCTCTTTGACACGTCCTACTTCTCCACTTTCCAAACGAACTTTTATTCCGTGTGGATGTGTAGGTGACTTAGTTAAAATATCCTTTACAATTCCGTCTGTGAGTTTCCCGGTCCGCTGGTCTTTCTTTAATACGATTGAAACACATAATCCAGGCCTAATATCTGAGCGTCTGGCTCCATCCATTTTTGTTTACATTTCTCCGGACGTGTCTTCATCTGATACCGGTTTAATATTCATCGAGTCCGTCCCTTCTGGGTCTTGTGAAGGAGACTGAATGTTCTTCTGGCGTTTCTGTTTTTTCTCTTCCTGTTTTTTCTTTCGCTGCAGTTCTTTTTTTCGTTTATTGGCATCGTACATACCACCACGCATTGCCATGTTTGCCTCCCCTGATTGATTAACTTCTCAAAAAAATGTTTATTATAGTGGAAATTCAACACTCTGATTATTTCAGAGTATTCAAAGACTGAGAAGGAAGAAAATTCAGTGACCTATTGAAAAAGCAGGCCCACGCTGACGGGGCCTGCTTCACAGGTTTACTTCTTTCTGATGTTTGTTGCCTTCGGGCCCTTATCGCCTTGAACGATATCAAAGCTCACTGCATCGCCTTCATTCAGGTTTTTGAAACCCTCGCCCTGAATCTCGGAATAGTGCGCAAAAACATCGGGACCACCATCATCTTGGGTTATGAAACCGAACCCCTTGGACTCATTGAACCATTTTACAGTTCCGTTTGCCATACTTATTCTCCTCCTTGCTTAATAAACCAAATTCCCAAAGAATTTAGCCTTTAATAAAAAAGGCCACAAAGTTTAGAGTCTTTGTGGCCTTACATGTGACAAAAAACTCCTGAAACATCTTTTCCATAATGGCATCTTTTTTCTGAAAAGTCAAATGAAAATAACTTTTAGAATAATAACAGAAAATTATACTTTATTTCTACCTGAAATTTTACATTCTGAGACAATTACAACGGATGACTTTTATTCTGAGAACAATCATGTTTAAAAGACATGGCTGAAGTTAAATATGGGAATACCTTTACCTCAGGAATGTTACTTTTTTAGTAGCCGCATTTATGACATAAATGCGGTCGTTATTGTTATATGTGTCGGCGGGGATCACAAAAAATCCGCTGCGATTTGGAGAATAGCCTTGTGAATAACCAATAATTTTTTCGCCGTCTTTGAAATGAATCTCAAGCCTGCCTGCAAAATTACAGGGACAGCACGAGGGAGACAGAGGTGATATCCCTGCAAGAAGGACGGATTTGTTTAAGGGCGAAAACAGGAGACAGAGGCTTGGGCTGCCGATGCTGCATATGAAGGTTTGAGGAGACTGTTAATTATAGTTGCTATTTCTAAATTAGTTTGTTTGCAATTCACAAGGGAAGCAACTATAATGGCCTTAAGAGATAATGTAGTCTAAGAAAGTAAGAAATTATGAACTTCAAACCATTAAAGTCCGTGATACTTGGTTGCCTGCTTGTAATTGCAGCCGGGATTGCCGGTGCAGATCATCCCCTCTTTGGAAAAGTAGATAAGAATAAAGACGGCAAAATTGATCGTGAGGAGTTTGCTCAATATATGAGGGAAAACGCTTTTGAGCAATTGGACAAGGATGAAGATAAAATTATCTCGCAATCTGAATGGAGCAACACGGATAATGTTATTGATGCAGGGCAATATAAAGAAGTTTTTAAGTCCGCAGACAGAGACAGGGATAAGAGAATCAGTTTTCCGGAATTTTCCAGCTATGCTGAAAAGTATTCCAACATAGAAGAGGCTTTTATGATACTGGACAAAAACAAAGATGCGGGACTTGCTCCGGATGAGATTTCATATATCCCGTCATTCAGGTGGCTTACGATTCATTTCTGATCCGGAATTAAACCTTATAATAATTCATTCATTTTTTTGTTGGTTTTTCTTTTATTTTTCCCTGAATCTCCGTCTCTTTAAATTAAAGACGATTACCTGGCGAATAACCCACTTCTTTGATCATCTTCTTCTGAAAAATATTTCTTGATGTTTAGCAGAAGTCAAGTTTTTTTCTATAAAGTTATTGGAAAAAATGCCGACAAGTAAATCAAGAAAAAATATACTGAGCCAATGCAAATAGAATTATTTACAGGTGCTTATTCATCTGTATCTTGTTATTGTCTTATAAAGATTAAATAGGGAGGAAGAATGTTTGTGTTTTTAAAGAAGTTGAAGATCTCTCATAAGGTCCTGATAGTAGTCATAACAGGAATTATTATTTCTACCATATTTGCCGCGTGGGCGGTGGTGGTGGGTAAAAAAGCGACAAAAACCCTTTCAAGTATTTACAACCAGAATGTAACTCCACTTGATAACTTAAGAGGAATTCAATTGGCCTTTAGAGAGCTTGAATATCGAATGGCCGGTGTACAGGCTAACTTAATGGATGCAATAGCTTCAGGAAAACATCTTGAAGAGTCACTAAAAAAGACAGATGTTTTGTGGAGCGATATTAAAGCGGCAACTGCTGATTATGAACTTTCGGATGAAGCGGATAATGCAATAAAAACGTTTGAGAAAGAATATAAAGGTTTAAAAGAAAATGTTATGACTAAACTTATAAAGGTCTACCTTGATAATGAGCCGGATAAAGTTAAAGATCTGTTTGATGAATATCTAAATTACAAACCATTAATATTCAACTCTATTGACAAGTTAGCGGATATTCTAAAAGAGGCTGTAAAAGAGCACTATCTGGAAAGTCAGAGGACTGTTTCAAGGATGAATATTATTATCGCTGTTATTGCATTTATTGCAATAAGCTTTTTTGCCGCTATTGCACTGTTTATTGTCCGCTCTATAAACAAGCATATACATACTGTTGTCTATGCAGCGGAGAAAGTTGCCGGGGGTGACCTGACCCATACAATAAAGGTAGATACCGAAGATGAGATGGGATACATGGCATCAAGGTTGAATGTGATGATTAAGCGCCTTGGCGATGCCTTCCATGAAATTGTCAATTCTGTAGAAAACATGTCTTCCAGTACCGAAGGGCTTTCAAGCCTGTCAGAACAACTGTTCCGGGGAGCAAAAGAGCAGCGTGAAAAGGGAGAGCAGGTTGCAGTCGCATCGACCGAAATGTCCCAGACAATTCTGGATATGGCCAGAAATACATCAGATGCTGCGGAAGCTACCAAAGAATCTCATGATTCTGCGAAAGCAGGCAAAGAGGTTGTTAACCAGACAGTAGAAAGTATAACGAAGCTTGCCGGCAGTGTGAGCGAGGCGTCAAATACTATTAACGGCCTTGGAGCGAGTTTAGGGGAGATTGGTAAAATTGTTTCAGTAATAAAAGATATTGCAGATCAAACAAACCTTCTTGCGCTGAATGCCGCTATTGAAGCAGCGAGGTCAGGCGAACATGGCAGGGGCTTCGCTGTCGTGGCAGATGAGGTAAAAAAACTTGCAGAGAAAACCGCTAATGCAACCAGTGAGATTTCCGCAAAAATCAATGCCATTCATGCAAAAAGCGAGGAATCTATTTCTACAATGGATAAGGGCCGGCAGCTTGCTGAAGAGTCGGTTTCCAACGCGTGGAAGGCGGGTGAGGCCTTACAGCAAATTGTTGAAAGTTCCGACAAGGTGATGGATATGGTCCAGAGGGTTGCTGCTGCTACTGAAGAGCAGTCGTCAGCATCGGAAGAGGTCAGCAGGACTATGGAGCATATATCAGAGATGATTAATCAACACAGCAGTCTGGCAGAGCAAGTTGAAAAGTCAGCGACTAATCTCGCAGAACTTGCCCAGGGTGTTTTTGTTCAAACCACGCATTTTAAAACCAGGAATACCGATGCGCCAGTTGAGGCAAGGGGTGGAAAAACCAATAATCAAAAGATGAATATTAACAGTGAAATTTCCAGATGAACAGTATTGGATTTAAGTTTTCAGGTTTTTTGTCGTTATTATTTAGTATAAAGCCGCGGCAGGCGGAGTGAACAATTTATATAATTTGGATAACTTAAAATGGAATGGCTATATTCCAGCATTATTCAATGAGGGCTTATTATGAAAGAAATCATTACTAAGATTAAGTCAGGCGGCATTTTATCAAATGTAAAAATAAGGGACAAGATTCTTTTTTTAGCAATTATCGGAATTGTTGTTTTTATTGTCTTTTCTGCCGGGGCCGTTATAATGGGTAAGAATCAGATAGCTGCCGATGAAGACATGTATACAAAAAATGTTCTTCCACTCGACAGGCTCAGGAAGATACAGCTTATATTCAGAGAGACCGAGTTCAGAATGGCCGGAGTAATGACCGACATGATTGACGGTTCTGCCGCAGTAAACGCACTGAGGGCGTCATTAAGGGATGTCGATTCTTTTTGGGAAGAAGTGAAGCCTGTATTAACGACGGAAGAGCTTATCGCGGAAAGAGATAAATTTAACAAAGGGTACAAAGGATTCAAGGGTATGTCCGACAATCTTGGAAAAGCATACATGAAGGCATTCAACGACAAAGATATGGAGATGATGAAAGAAGTTTATGATGAATGGCTTGAATATAAGGGCCTGATTTTTAAATCGATTGATAAAATGGTGGAGATACAGGAAGTAATGGCAAATGAAAGTTTTGTCAATAGAAAAAAGCTGATAAACTGGGTTATCTCAATAGTCATAGTCGGTTCCATAGGCATGATTGTATTGTTTGCATTTGCATCAATCCTTACTATACGTTCTATCGTCAGGTCGATAAAAACAGTCGTAGAGTCGGCAAAGGAAGTTGCAAAAGGCGATCTTACCTGCACCATAGAATTAAACAGTACGGATGAGATGGGAGTCATGGCCGGCGAGTTAAACACAATGCTGACAAGACTGAATAAGGCCTTTTCAATTATAACAAACGAAGCGGAACGTTTATACAAGAATGCCGAAGGGCTTTCAGAAGTCTCCGAGTATTTACTGACCGGGACAAATGAGCAGAGAGTCCAGGTTGAGCAGATTGCAACGGCGACAAATGAGATGTCACAGACTATTATCGAAATGTCAAAAAATGCCTCGGATGCTTCTCAGATTACCAAAGAGTCTTTTGACTCGGCCACTAAAGGCAGGGAGGTTAGCGAACAGACAAAAAAAAGCATTACAAAGCTTGTCCGCAGCGTAACCGAGGCGTCAGATGCCATTGTGGTCCTTGGCAAGAGTTCGGAAGAGATCGGCGAAATAGTGTCTGTAATCAAGGACATTGCCGACCAGACAAATCTCCTTGCGCTGAATGCAGCAATAGAAGCAGCAAGGGCGGGAGAGCACGGCAGAGGATTTGCCGTGGTAGCCGATGAAGTGAAGAAGCTTGCGGAGAGGACCAGCAAGGCCACGGAAGAAATAGCAGGGAAGATACAGGCTAATCAGAAAGAGACCAAAGAAGTTATATTGAGTATGAAACAGAGCAAGTCGGTGGCTGATGAGGCCATTGCTACCACATCGGACGCAAGAGACGCCCTCCAGAAGATAGTTGAAAGTTCCGAAAATGCAATGGACATGGTCCACAGAATTGCCGCTGCTACGGAGGAGCAGTCAGCGGCAGCGGAAGAAGTAAGCCAGACAATGGAAAACACTGCCGGGGTAATCAACAGCACTTACATTCTTTCAGAAAATGTAAAAAAAGTTTCGGATGAATTGGCTATGGTTGCGGCAGAGTTGAAAAAACAGATGGAGGGTTTCAAGACAAATGCAAGCTCTTCATTAAATACGGAGGCAGTATCTGAACTCATGTCGTCGGAAGTCGAAGCGGCTGAGAGAACTCCGGCATAATTTATGAAAAATGAACTTGAATACCCCGTTTTGTAAACGGGGATGAAAAGTTCTCCTTCCAAGTCTCCCCCTTTGGAAAAGGGGGATTAAGAAGGGGATTTTACGAATAATTTCTATTAAAAAATCTCCCCTAACCCCTCTTTACCAAAGAGGGGAATACAGATTAAATTATCATTTTCTCAATTAATACATTTGAATGCAGCAGTAAAAGGGAGGTGGAGGGTAGAGATTAAAGATATTATCAAATATACCGATGTAGTTAGTAGTCTCAGAACAGACCGTAAGGTCAAAATCTAAGGAGGGAAGCAAATGAAAAAGATTTTATCTGTATTATTAACACTGTCAATACTGCTGATAGCAGGACATGCCCTGGCAGAGGACACCCCGACGTCATATAAAGGCATCCCTGTCGTTGATGCAGCCTGGGTCAAGGCCAACATGGGCAAAGTCATGGTTTATGACGCCAGGAAAAAGGGAGAATATGTTGAAAAACATATTCCGGGCGCCATATCCGCTTATTACAACGATAAGAGCGAAAAGAAGCTTGATTTTGATGTGGCCCAGGACGAGTGGGACATCAAGAAATATCCGGCAGACAAAAATGCATCGCTTGTCATTTACTGCAATGGCCCGGCATGCTGGAAGTCATTTAAAACGGCACTTCTGCTCGTAAAAGAAGGATACACAAAGGTTCACTGGCTCAGAGAAGGGTTCCCTGGCTGGGTCGATAAGGGATATCCGACAGAGTAAGATATAAGAGCAACATATCTTAGAACTATATAAGGGCGGCAGGAATGTTGATTTTTCTGCCGCCCTATTTGTTATATATAGCTCATCGTGGGAAAGTGTGGGTAAAATCTTATGAATCAGAATATAATTAATGT
>CAYMUX010000130.1:0-8091 GCA_964393845.1 uncultured Nitrospiraceae bacterium | reverse complement strand
CGGCTATGAGCATTCCTGAAATCGCTCTATCTGAATAAATCAAAATAGAAAGGAGGTGAAATTTTGAAAAAGATAATTATCGGATTTGTTTCAATTCTGTTCGTAATGGCGCTTTTCATTGTTACTAATGCTGATGCAGCAGCATACATAGGCGCAAAGAAATGCAAAGCCTGTCACATGAAGCAGTTTAAGTCTTGGAATGAGACGAAGATGGCAACGAGTTATGAGAATCTCAAGGCAGGCGTAAAAGCAGCAGAGAAGAAGAAGGCCGGACTGGAGGACAAAGACTACACAACTGATCCTAAATGCTTAAAATGCCACACAACCGGATACGGTAAAGGCGGCTTTGTAAGTATGGAGAAGACACCGGATTTGGCTGGTGTTCAATGTGAATCATGTCACGGCGCAGGCGGTGACTTCAGTCAGATCATGAAGAAGAACAAGGAATTCAAATTAGCCGAGGTAAAGGCTGCCGGGCTTATAATTCCTTCTGAAGACGAAAAGGGATGCCTGGTATGTCATGCAGCTGACAGTCCTTTTACTGAAAAGGTCGATGCGAAGTACAAGTTTGATTTCAAAGAGAGGCTCAAGAAGACCCACGAGCATTTCCCTTTAAAAAATCAACATTAATTTTTTCAAAATAAAATCGGCATCCTTTTTATATATAAAGGATGCCGATTTTATTTATTCTCTTTAACCTTATTTCCGTCTCTGTTTTGCCACTGCTATCATCAAGAGTGAAATCGCGGCAGGCGTAATCCCCGGTATCCTGCTTGCTTGTCCGAGGCTGATAGGCCTGACTTCTTCAAGCTTTTCCACAATCTCTTTTGAAAGCCCGTTGATGCCTTTGTATACAAATCCTTCGGGGATGATTTTTTCTTCAACTTTTTTGAACTTCTCTGCCAGTTCTGCCTGTCTTGTGATGTAGCCTTTGTATTTCGTTTGTATTTCAACCTGATTTATCACGTCAGTTGAAATGCCGTTGTTTGACGGGGAGACTTCAGCAATATTGGCGTACCTGACTTCGGGTCTTTTTAAAAGCTGATACAGCGAGGCGTCTTCTTTTACAGGAGAGCTGCCGAGTTTCTCAAGCATGGGATTGATGATTTGAGGCTTCACGCGAGTGGACTTTATTCTCTTTAATTCTTTTTCGACTGCTTCCTTTTTTTTAAGAAACGCAGCATTTTGTTCAATATTGATAAGCCCGAGGTCATGTCCCTTCTTCATAAGCCTCAAATCAGCATTGTCCTGTCTGAGCAGGAGCCTGTATTCAGCCCTTGATGTAAACATCCGGTAAGGCTCCTTTGTCCCTTTAGTAACCAAATCGTCGATCAACACTCCAATATATGCCTCATGCCTGCCGAGTATAAACGGCTCTTTGCCTTTCAGTTTCAGTGCGGCGTTTATCCCGGCAATAAGCCCCTGGGCAGCGGCCTCTTCATAACCGGAAGTGCCGTTGATCTGCCCGGCCAGAAAAAGCCCATGAATGAGTTTTGTCTCCAGTGCAGGCTTAAGCTGGGTCGGATAGACAAAGTCATATTCAATTGCATAGCCGGATTTGTTTATCTTTGCATTCTCAAGACCTTTTATGCTTCTGACAAATTTTATCTGGACCTCGCGCGGCAGGCTTGTTGAGATGCCGTTGGCGTAATATTCATCGCTGTCCAAACCTTCAGGTTCAAGAAATATCTGGTGCCTTATCTTCTCTTTGAATCTGACAACCTTGTCTTCTATTGAAGGACAGTAACGCGGGCCTATGCCCTTGATGACCCCGCTGTAGAGGGGCGAATATTTAAGATTATCAAGGATCGCCTGATGAGTATGTTCATTTGTATAAGTTATATAACACGGCAGTTGAGGGTTTGTAATCTCTTTCGTGAATAAAGACATTGGCGGAGGAGGAACATCGCCGTCCTGAATCTCCATAACTGAAAAATCAATACTCTTTGCGTCAAGCCTCGGAGGCGTTCCGGTCTTTAGTCTGCCGATCTTGAAACCGAGTTTGTGAAGGCTTTTAGAGAGATTTATCGAAGGCGGCTCGCCTATTCTTCCGGCGGGGAAATTTTCCAGACCAATATGGATAAGGCCGTTTAAGAATGTTCCGGTCGCAATGATTACAGCTTTTGAGTTGTAAGCTTGCTCGTAAGTCCTTACTCCAGAAACTTTATTTTCATCTATTAATATCTCTTCAATGCTTTCCTGTTTTATATCAAGACAGTCCTGCGCTTCAAGCGCTTCTCTCATATGTTTTCTATAGAGCGCCCGGTCTGCCTGAACCCTCGTGGCCCAGACAGCAGGGCCTTTGCTCTTATTGAGGACCTTAAATTGTATCCCCGCATTGTCAGTGATTTTAGCCATCTCCCCGCCAAGCGCGTCAATCTCTTTGACAAGATGGCTCTTTGCAAGTCCTCCTATTGCAGGATTGCATGACATCTGGCCGATAGTATCAAGGCTCATTGTAAAGATGGCTGTACTGAATCCCATCCTTGCGGCTGCCAGGGCTGCTTCACAGCCGGCATGTCCTGCGCCGATAACTATTATGTCGTAGTCACTGTTAGCGTTCATATGGATTACTATAACCTAAGGAAAGGATATTTATTAAGCCGGTTTACTGCTCATTTCCCAAGCGCTTCTCTTATTTTTTTCAAAAGATCTTTTGGCGCAAGCGGTTTTGAAATAAAATTCATCCCCTCCTGAACAATCATTTTGTTCTGGATAAAATCCGCAGGATAACCGCTTACAAGCAGCGCTTTAACATCCGGTTTCATTTCTTTTGCTTTATTGTAAACATCCTGCCCGTTCATCCCGGGCATAATCACATCCAGCAGGAGAATATCTACCCGGTCCCTGTTACTGATAAATTTGTCAACAGCGTCTTCACCGTCTACTGCCTCAATGACCTTGTATCCGGCCTCTGTAAGTATTTGCTTTGTTAGTTCTCTGACATCATCTTCGTCCTCTGCCAGAAGCACGGTTTCTGTCGCTCTCTCTGAGTCGGGAATTTCTTCAGCCGTGGTTTCTTTAATTCCAGATTTAATCATCGGGAGATAAGCGGTAAATGTCGTGCCTTTACCGGCTTCACTGAAGCATGTTATATATCCGTTGTGCTGTTTAATTATCCCGTAAACAATGGAAAGCCCAAGACCCGTGCCCTTGCCGACTTCTTTAGTCGTAAAGAAAGGCTCAAATATCCTGTCCTTCATCTTTTCGTCTATGCCTGTGCCGATATCTGAAACTGAAATAAAGGCATACTCGCCAGGCTTGCCGTATCCGTATTGTGCCGTAAATTCCGTTTCCAGTCTTATATTCCCTGTCCTGATAGTTAAAGTCCCGCCGTGGGGCATGGCATCCCTTGCGTTAGTGCATAGATTTATTATTACCTGGTCCATTTGAACACGGTCCGCCATCACTGTAAGATCTCCGGACAGGGCCAGCTTCAATTCAATTGTTTCACCAAGAATCCCAAACAGCAGCTTGACCAGGTCCTTTACAATTTCATTAAGATCTACCGGCACGGGGTTACTTATCTGCTGCCTGCTGAAGGCGAGAAGACTTCGGACCAGGTTGGCGGCCCTTGCAGATGAAGAGAGTATCTGGTCAAGGTTACTCTTTGAGGGATCGTCTTTAGCCATCTTTATCTTTACAATGTGTGTATATCCTATGATAGCGGTAAGAATGTTGTTGAAATCGTGAGCAATGCCTCCGGCAAGCTGACCGATGGATTCCATTTTTTGCGCCTGAAGAAGCCGGGCCTCAAGCTTTTTCCTTTCCGTAATGTCTTGTGCCACAGTCAGTATGCAATGCTCGCCTTCGATGTCTATTGTTTCGACGGACCAGAGCATGGTGAGCACGTCGCCGGTTTTTTTTCTGAAATCAATCTCCTCGTTCTTAATTGTCTCGTGTTTGCTGAGGCGGTCTATTATTCTATTGCGTTCTTCAGTATCCGCCCATATGCCGAGCTCCACCGAAGTGCGGCCGATTACTTCTTCCTTCTTATATCCGAAGGTGCGTAAAAAGGCATCGTTCACATCGATGAATATGCCTTCTTTGATCGTGCTTATTGCCATAAGCGTCGGACCCGAACGAAATGCCTTTGAGAATTTCTCTTCCGAAAGACGTAAGACATCCCCCGCCTTCCTGATCTCAACAGCATCTTTATTAATAGTCTCTGCCATCTGGTTAAACGCTGAGATCAATTCTCCAATTTCATCTTTGGAATGCGCCGGAACAATATCGTGACGCCCGCCGCTTCTGAAGATCGTAATAGATCTCTGAAGCCCCGATACAGGATTAATTACAAGACGGTTAATCAGTATATTAATGGCTATTAAGATAATAACCGTCATAATCACTGAAGAAATGATGTTATCAACCAGTGTTTTCCTGCTTTCGCCATACATTGGAGAAGCAGAAACGGTCAGCCTGACATAGCCTATGGATAATTCCGGAGAATCCCCGGTTGGCTTAAATAATATGGCGTTATAAAAGTCATATGTCTCATCAGTCTTTTTGTGAAAAGGACTGATGGAATTCTTGAAGTGGCTGATCGCATCGGGATGCGGAGAGTCTTTTAATCCTTCAAGCGGGTATGCGTCAATAGCGTTCCAGATAGTCGAGTAGACCTGTACAAGCCTTACGTCTTCACTGCGTACAATATACTCAGCCTTTTTTATCAGATCGAGGTTTTCTGATGCAAGCCCCTCTTCTGCGGCCCTTGCAAGAGAATTACTTAACGCATCTCCTCTTGTAATCAGTTTCTTCTCGATAACGCGGTGTGAGTCGGAAATATAATAATAGGTCCTTGCCGCACTGATAACAATGATAATTAACGCGACCCATATGGACAACTTTGTTTTCAGGGAGAGATTCATTTAACGTCCATAAGCGAAACAGCGCCGTATGAACTGATAAGCTCCTGCCCCTGCCTGCTTATCGTGAAGTCAATAAATTTCTTTACTGCAGGTTTTGGGACTTTCGTCGCCAGTAGAAAAAGGGGGCGTTTCAAAGGATATTTTCCGCTTATGATATTCTTTTTGTCAGGATAAATACCATCTACTTTCAACATCTTCAAGTCCCGTTTCCTGGCGCTTGAAAATCCCGTTGTGGCGAATCCGTTTGTGGTTTTCTCTACCATCTGCTCAACAATGCCCGTTGACGCAAGGAATACTGAGTTTGGCGTTGCGGCAGGCTCTTTTCCGTTCAGGACCATTTCCAGCGTTGAAGTCTCTACGCCGCTCAGCCCATGCCCCTGATGCGGTCTTGAAATAAAAACTTGCATTGGCGATTTATGACCGTTGAGCTGACTCCAGTCTGTGATCTTGCCTGCATATATGGCCCTTACATCATCAATAGATATATTATCGACACGGTTGGATTTATGAACTATGAACACCAGTGAATCCCAGGCAACCTGTATAAATTCTATGTCAGCGGGATCGCCGGGCATGCTGTGCCTGCAGGATGTGGCAAAGTCCACCTTGCCGCTCTTTAAATCTTCCAAACCTACAACACTGCCGCCCCCGCGCACGAACACCTTCACGCCTGTGAGATTCTCATAGTCTTTGGCAAGCTCTGTCAGATAGCCGGTGTTGCTTACAGAGCAGCCGCTTCCAATAAGGGTTTCAGGATATGCTTCGGGTATGTTAAAGGTAAGTACAGAGAACAGGATAATTAATGGTGAAATAAGAGTGTGCATCTCAAGGTCCTTTCGGTGTTATATATAAAGATTATATATCTCATCAAAGACCGGCGCAAGTTCAATAAAGGCCTTTAGCACATTAAGGTCAAAATGTTCGGGCATGGTCCTTCCGTCACCCTCTGTTATTATCCTGAAAACCTCCTGATGACTCAAAGACGGTTTATACGGTCTTTTGCTCCTCAGGGCGTCATACTGGTCGCAAAGCATTACTATTCTGCCTTCAATGGGGATATCGTTGCCTTTTAATCTTTGCGGGTATCCTGTGCCGTCCCATCTCTCATGATGATTTAATGCAATTGACGCTGCCATCTGAATATTTGCATATGATGAATTCGACAGCACCTTCTCGCCGATAACAGTATGCATTTTCATGATATCGAATTCTTTACTGGTGAGAGGCCCCGGTTTTAGAAGTATATTGTCCGGTATCCCTATCTTCCCTATGTCGTGCATCTGGCTTGCAAAGGTTATGTTTTCAATAAAATCCATGGACATGTTCAATGCCTCGGCAATCTTGTTTGAATAGAGGCCGATCCTGGATATGTGGGCGCCTGTATCCGTATCCCTGAATTCAGCCATAGACGTAAGACGCTGTATCATCTCCCTGCTGACATTCCTGACAAGGGTCAGGGCATTGGCTAATTCCCTGGTTCTCTGCTCAACCGTGTTTTCAAGCATATGTTTATAATCTTTGTCTATCTGGATAAGATTGTTGTATTTGACCGCCTTTTCTATTGAGTAAATAAGATATTCGGGATTGTAAGGCTTGATGATAAAGTCGAAGGCCCCGTATTTTATGCCGTCAACCGCCACATCCATTTGCGCATATGCAGTCATGAGAATTACGGGTATCTCTTTCTTGATATTATGTATCTTTTCAAGAAGCTCAATCCCTGAGACCTGCGGCATTTTAATGTCCGTCAGAACAACGTCGATTTGATTGTCCCGGAATTTTTCCAGGGCATCCTTTGCATTTTTGCAGGGTGTTACGAAATAGCCGAATTCTCTCAGCAACCCGGACAGGGAGTTGAGCACAAGCGGCTCGTCGTCGACGACAAGAATATTTATTTCATTATTGCTCATTTTCCCAATGTCTCTTTCACCTTTTTTAAAAGGCCTGCAGGAGAAATCGGCTTTGCTATAAAGTTTATTCCCTGCTTAATTATTTCATGTTTTTGTATGAAATCTGCGGGATATCCGCTTGTAAGCAGCGCTTTTATATCCGGCCTGATCTTCATGATCCTGTCATAAGCCTCTTTCCCGTTCATCTTCGGCATTATTACATCAAACATAAGCATGTCTATCTTGTCCTTGTTCTCAATAAATTTCTTGACTGCTTCCTCGCCGTCGGCAGCCTCTATGACCTTGTATCCGAAGTCCTCAAGTACCTGCTTCGTTAGTTTTCTGACTGCCAATTCATCCTCTGCTAAAAGGATCGTCGCTGTTTCGCCTGCAAGCTCGGTGATTTCTTTCGATTTTCTCTCAGGGATCTCTGATTTGATTATCGGAAGATATATCTTGAAAGTTGAGCCTTTGCCTGGTTCGCTGAAGCATGTGATATATCCGTTATGCTGCTTGATTATTCCATATACAATGGAAAGACCGAGCCCCGTGCCCTTTCCGACTTCCTTGGTTGTATAGAATGGCTCAAAAATCCTTTCTCTTATTTTTTCATCTATGCCGATGCCTGTATCTGAAACGGAAATAACCGCATAAGTCCCGGGCTTGCCGTAACCATATGACGATGTAAATTCCTTGTCCAGCTTCACAAGCCCTGTCTCGATGGTTAAAACTCCTCCATCCGGCATTGCGTCCCTCGCATTTGTGCACAGGTTAATCAGAACCTGGTCTATCTGGACATGGTCTGCCATTATTATCAAATCCCCTGTAAGCGATGTTTTCAATTCAATATCTTCGCCGATTACCCTCAATAAAAGTTTTTCCATACTCCGTATTTGTTCGTTAACATTTATCGGATCGGGGTTGCTTATCTGCTGCCTGCTGAATGCAAGGAGACTCTGTGTCAAATTAGCGCCTTTTTCAGACGCGGCGAGTATCTGATCAAGATTAACTTTTAACGGGTCGTCTTTGCCCATTCTCATCTTTAAAATGGTTGCATATCCTATTACAGCCGTAAGTATATTATTGAAATCATGGGCGATGCCCCCTGCCAGTTGGCCGATAGCCTCCATCTTTTGCGATTGACGGAGCTGGTCCTCAAGTTTTCTACGCTCCGTAATGTCTCTGACTACATGAATTAAGCCTGCAAGATTATTATTGCTGTCAAAGCGCGGTATCGCCCTTATCTCAATAAACATCTTCAGGTGCGGCTCATATATTTCATTGACAGAGGACATGCCTGTTTTAAGACATTCACAGCTTGGGCATCCTTC
>CAYMUX010000129.1:0-8367 GCA_964393845.1 uncultured Nitrospiraceae bacterium | reverse complement strand
TCCCCCTTCATCCCCCTTTTTCAAAGGGGGAGACAGGAATTAACCCACACTCTTATGCGAAGACCCAAAATTCAAATGCGGCAGTTTATCGGAAAGCTGCTGTGTGCATGGTCTCTATTTCTTGTTTCTTCTTTATCATTTCCTGCATTTGCGAATGCTTCCGATTCTGCAAAAGTAATCAAGGCAATTGAAGTCAGCGGCCTTACACGCATGGATAAAGAAGAATTTATTGATCTGGTTTGTTGTCATGTCGGTGATATGCTTGATAAACAGGAACTAAGCAAGGGAATAAGGAGGGCCTTTAAAAAAGGTATTTTCCAGGACATACAGGCTGTATCCGGGGACTATGACGACGGGTTAAAATTAAGATATATTGTAAAGGAAATACCGGTTGTTAAAAATATCAATATAGACGGTGATGAGAATGTATCCGGTAAGAGTATCAGGAAAAGATTTCATTTCAGGGAAGATGAAGACTTCCATGAAGAGCTGCTGGATGACGCCAGGCTTGATCTTCTGGAGTTTTATAAAAGAAAGGGATACACTGATGCAAAGATCAAAATTACAATTGAAGGCAAAGATGAAAAAGCGGCGGTTGATATAAATATAAATATTGAAGAAGGACAGCCTTTAATTATAAGAAAAATAGACGCAGCCGCTGGAGTCAGAAATATGATAACGGTCACAGAGGGCGACATCTTTGATATGGATGAGCTGGACAAAGATATCAAAAGGATAAAAGAACACTATAAAAAAGAAAAATATATTAATCCGATGGTCGGGCCTTATCAGCTCAGCAACGGCGAGCTTATAATACCGTTTAATCCCGGGCCCAAACTTGAAGTTAAATTCAAAAACAATAATGCTGTCAGTACCGGGAAACTCGAAAAGGAACTTCCCTTTATTGAAAATGAAGAAGTAACCGATGAGTCAATTGCTGAATCAGCCGATCGTATGAAGCGCCTCTATATAAACGAGGGATACTACTATGCGCAGATAGCAGCGGGGGTTGAAAGGGAAGAAGATACAATTAAGATTACGTATATTATCTTTGAGGGTGAAAGGGTGGTACTGAAGAAAATGATATTTTCCGGGACCAGCATTAACCCGGATGCTGTTAAAAGAGTTGTCCCTCTCGTTGAAGGCAAACCTTTCAATGATGATCTTTTAAAGGACAGCAGGGAATCATTGCTCAGATTTTACAACGCACTCGGGTATCTGCAGACTGATGTTGTAGAGATAAAAAAAGAGTTTCAAAATAACGGCAGGGAATTAAGCCTTGAGTTTGTTATTGCCGAGGGACTGCGGACGATAATCAAATCTATCGAGATTACAGGGAACAGGCAGATCAGCACGACTCAAATTATTAATGCATTAAATCTTAAAGAAGAGTCGCCGTACAATGTGATAGATATCGGCGATGCGCGGCGCAGGGTGCTTTCCCTTTACGGCCAGTATGGTTATCTGGATGCAGGCGTTGAAGTTGAAAGTGTAATTGATAAAGAGAATGCCTTTCTGAAATTCAAAATAACAGAAAATAATCCCTCGGTCATTGGTAAGATCATCCTTCGCGGCAACGTGAAAACCAGGGCCAAAATCATTAAACGGGAATTTACTCTTAATGAAGGCGACCCTTACAATGCCGATGAAATTATGAAGATCAAGCAGCGTCTTTACAAGCTTGGTATTTTCAATGAGGTATCAATCGACGTGCTCGAACCGGGTAACGAAATTGACGGGAAAATTGTAAAGGACATGCTTGTTTCCATCAAGGAAGGGAAAGCCGGCTCTGTAGAAATCAGCCTTGGATATGGCGATTACGAACAGGCGAGGGGATCAATTGATATAAGCTATCGTAATCTCGGCGGATACAACAGGAAGATAGGATTTCGGGTTGAGATGAGCTCGGTAGAAAAGAGGTATATATTAAATTTCAGAGAGCCGTGGCTCCTTAACAAACCCAATGTGCCGTTAAAGATTTTCCTGATCAGGGAAGAGAGGAGAGCGCTCAATATCGATACAAGGGAAGTGCTGTATAAAATCGATAAACAGAGCTTTATTGCCGGCATTGAGAAAGAGATAAAAGAAGGACTGAAGGCCGGCTTTGATTATGAATATACTTATATCGATACAAAGGATGTACAGGATGATGTTATATTGAGCAAAGAAGATACCGGAACTCTAGGCATCAGCAGTATATCACCTTCTTTATTTTATGATACACGGGACAATCCATTTGATCCTGCCTCAGGTTCCTTGCAAGGGATTGTTGTTAAGTATGCTTCAGTCGCGTTCCTGTCCGAGACTGAATTCATAAAGGGGACTCTCCAGAGTTCATGGTATTTTCAATTAATGAAGCCTCTTATATTTGCTGTCTCGTTCAAGGGAGGAGCTGCCTTCGGGTTTGGGGAGACTGAAGAAATTCCCCTCATTGAAAGGTTTTTTCTGGGGGGAAGAACGACGGTAAGAGGGTACAGCCATGATTCGCTCGGCCCAAAGGGGGCAGGTGATAACCCGACAGGTGGAAATATATTTGCATTAACAAACTGGGAGCTGAGATATTCCATTGAAAAGGGATTTGGTGTAGTAACATTTATTGATGCAGGAAATGTGTGGAGAACTTTGTCTGAAGTAAAGGATGAACTTAAATATACAACCGGTGCGGGATTGAGATACGATACCCCTGTGGGCCCGATCAGAATAGACTATGGCCATAAAATGAATAAAGATCGTGGAGACAGTTCAGGGGAAGTCCATTTCAGTTTTGGACATGCGTTTTAACACGGAGTTAGGTAGGGGCGAGGTGACCTCGCCCGTACAGAGTTAAGAGTGAAAAATATAAAATTCAAAACAATATTTCTGATATTTTTACTTGTCACTTGTCACTTATCACTTATCACGATTAGTAATGCGGAAGTGCTGGAACGGATAGTTGCAGTCGTGAATGATGATGTAATTTTACTTAGTGAGTTTCAGGGCGCTCTTCAATCTGCAAAGGAAACAGACAGCGGGGTATCCGGGGAAATAGTATTGAATGAAATGATAAACAGTATGCTGATGTTAAGTGAAGCGAAAAAATTCAGGACCGGTGATTCCGATAGTAATCATCAAAATACGACGGATAACAGGACTGTCATAAGGGAGTACATTGATAGAAGGATAAAAGCTTTTATACACATACCATATGAAGAGATTGAATATTATTTTGATTTAAACAGGGAACTTTTTGCAGGCAAAGAATTTTCCGATGTCAGGGATGGAATAGAAGAGTATCTGGTGAAAAAGGAACTAAGCGCCAAGCTTCACGAGTATATTAAAGAGCTGAAGGGGAAAGCTCGTATAAGAATTCAGTTAACAGATGAAGAATAAGATGTGAAAGTTGCAACTCTGCCTTAGCTCTCTAATTTTATTATCACTGCCACTTCCTCACAACCCGGGAACTTGGGACATTTGAGACAGTCACCCCAGATCTTATGCGGCAATTCATTTTTATCAATGTCTTCAAATCCAAGGTGTTTAAAGTATTCAGGATGATATGTGAGAGCGAAGACGTTTTTAGCGCCAAGGGACATGGCTTCTTTGAGGCAGAGGTTTATCAGTTTTTTGCCGATGCCCCTTTTCTGGTATTTTTTTAATACTGCCGCAGAACGGATCTCGGCAATATTTTCCCACACAATGTGCAGAGAACATACGGCAACGACCTTTTCCTTATCAAGGCATATAAAGAAATCGCGTATAAGTTCGTAAATCTCATTCAAAGACCGGGGCAGCATCCTGTTTCTTTGGGCAAACGAATTGACTAATTCATGAATGGCTTGCGCATGGCTAAGAGTTGCTTTTTGATATTTTAATTGTTGACGTTTTTTTTCCACTTTCTTATCACCGTTCTTTCTTGTAGAGATCAATCAATATTCCTTCCAGTAAACCATAATTGCTTACGGTAATCTCCTTGAATCCGGAGGACTTCATTAGTTTTAAAAGTATAAGTGTTCCAGGCACTATTATGTCAAGCCTTGCAAGTTCAAAGGGGATAAAACGCGCTCTGTCATCAGATGATAATACGGATATGGTTGAAAAAATGCTTTTCACTTTATCCAGGGTCAATATAAACTTATGAATTTTATCGTGTTCAAATTTCTTGAGGTCCTGCGCCATGGCCGCCAATGCCGTAATCGTCCCGGCGGTCCCGACAAGGACTGTATCTTTTGAGAAAAGTTTTTTGAACGGTTCGATAGCAGAGGCTAATTCATGTATGATCTCTTCTTCCATCTGTTTTAACTCTTCATGACGCGGGGGATCATTGAGCATGTACCTGCCTGCTAAATATACAACTCCAAGATTTATACTATTAACAAGCAACTGCTTTTTGCCGCTGTAAAATATCAGTTCCGTACTCCCTCCTCCTATATCAGCCATAAGAGCCGGCTTTGATATTGGCATGTCCAGCAGCATGCCTGTTGCAGTCAACTCAGCTTCCTGCTTTCCGGTAATCACTTTTATTTCAAGGCCGGTTTCTTCTTTTGCCTTTTTTATGAAATTGCTGCTGTTGTCAGCGTCTCTTAAAGCGCTTGTTGCAACAGCCGAAGTTTTATAGACATCCCGGCTGGAGATGACGTTACTGAAATTCTTCAGAGTATTAATACTTCTGGTTATAGCCTGCCTATTGATTAAACCGTTGTCTGAAATTCCTTCACCGAGCCTGGTTATTATCCTCTCTGAATAGATCTCTTTTATTGAGAAATTCTTTTGATGGAAATCAGTATGGACCTCTCCGATCAGGAGCCTGAAGGTATTAGTTCCTATATCGATAGCAGCCAGTTTCTGATATTTCATTATGAAATAAACATCGGCTGGTTTGATTTGGGGATGATGCCGGATTCTTCCGCTCTCGAAATTAGCTCGGCTACAGCTTTTTCCCCTTCGTCTCCGACATCAAGTGAGAAGTCATTTACGTAAAGATTAATATGCTGATTGATAACATCGTCGGACAATTCCTGGGAATGCTCTTTTATATAGGCCATTGGTTCTATCCGGTTGCTGAATGCATACTCCACACTTTGTTTTAATAATTTATCTGCCTGCTTGATCAGACTTTTTCCAAGAGTTCGTTTGGCGATAATTCCCCCCAGTGGAATGGGAAGCCCTGTTTCTTTTTCCCACCAGCTTCCGAGGTCTAGGAGCTGTTTTAATCCGTGGGAAGGATACGTGAACCTGCTTTCATGGATTATAAGCCCGGCATCGACTTCTTCATTTACCACTGCGTCCATGATTTTGTGGAATGGCATCTCGATGATGATAGGGTAGGGGCGGGGTAACCCCGCCCGTACAAATGCAGGGGCGGGGTTACCCCGCCCGTACAAATTATTGCTATACGCCCTTATGAATGCAGGATCAAATAGCTGTAAAAGCAAATATGCGGTAGTCAGTTTGCCGGGGATCGCTATCTTCTTTCCGCGAAGTTCCTCCATTGTATATTCATTTTTTGCTACCACAAGAGGGCCGCATCCCCTGCCAAGCGCTCCTCCTGATCTGAGCAGGCAATAATTCTCACGGAGACGTCCGTATGCTGCATAAGAAATTTTGGTGATATCTAGCTCCGCTTTCAGAGCTTTCTGGTTTAGTGTTTCGACATCCAACAAGATTTCATTAAATGACAGGTTCTGAGTATCAATCTTTCCGTGAATCATTGCATAGAAGATAAAAGTATCGTTGGGGCAGGGGGAGTAGCCGAGAGTAAGAGATTTCATCTATTTGCTCCAAAGATTTTATTTAAAAAATCTCCCCTAACCCCTCTTTGCTAAAGAGGGGAATAAAGTCCCCCTTTGGAAAAGGGGGATATAGGGGGATTTTATATAAATCAATTATATTATTTCTGTTTGCTTTTATAATCCTCAATAGCCTTATGAAGGGCATCGGCGCCCAGATTAGAGCAGTGCATTTTTTGCGGCGGCAGTCCGTCAAGGGCTTCTGCAAGGGAAGCTTTTGTTATCTTCATCGCCTCATCAAGTGTCATGCCTTTGGCCAATTCAGTTACCATGCTTGATACTGCTATTGCAGAGGCGCAGCCGAAGGTTTGAAATTTCAAATCAGTAATTACGTCATCTTTGACCTTAATGAATATTTTCATTGCATCGCCGCATACGGGGTTCCCTTCCTCTCCTATCCCGTCGGCGTCAGGCATTTCTCCCACATTCCTCGGATTTGTAAAATGATCCATTACTTTTTCGCTGTACATGTCTGGTCCTCCATTTTTCCCCATCCTTTCGAGTAAGGAGATATTTCTCTCAAACGCGATATGATCTGAGGGAATGTTTCATTAAAATAATTTATATCCGCCTCGGTTGTTCCTTCTCCAAGAGTAAATACAACCGAACCCTGGGCGAGATGCACCGGGACTCCTATAGAAATCAGGACCGGTGAAGATTTCAGCGCCTTTGAACTGCATGCAGAGCCGCTTGCGGAGTATATACCTTTGACGGCGAGCATTAAAAGCATTGCTTCACCCTCGATATATTCAACTACAAAACTTGCATGGCCCGGCAGCCTCTGTTGAGGATGTCCAGTGAGAATCACTTTGTCTATCTTAAGGGCACTGCTGATTATATTATCTCTTAGTGGTATTACATGATCTATGCGCTTTTGCAAATCTCTTTTTGTGATCTCTGCGGCTTTGCCCATACCCACAATAGCAGGAACATTTTCAGTCCCGGCCCTGCGGCCGCCTTCCTGAATCCCGCCATAAATCAGGGGGACTATCCGGGTGCCTTCCTTTACGTACAAGGCGGCGGCGCCTTTCGGACCGTAAAACTGATGGGCCGCAAATGTCATAAGGTCAACATTAAGCTCCTGGACATCTACGGGAATGTTTCCTACTGACGCAACAGAATCAGTATGAAAAATGATGCCCTTGCTCTTAGCAATCTTGCCGATTTCGGCAATGGGTTGAATGGTGCCGATTTCGGGACTTGCATGAATTATGGATATAAGAATGGTTTCATCTGTTATAGCCTTTTCAACAGCGGCAGGATTAACAAGGCCGTGATTATCGACGGGCAGATAAGTGACTGCAAAGCCCTGTTTTTCAAGAAATCGCGCTGAGTTCAGGATTGAGTGGTGCTCGACTTTGGAAACTATAATGTGTTTTCCCTTATTCTGAAGAGCGTATGCAATGCCTTTAAGAGCGAAGTTGTTGGACTCAGCGCCGCTGGAAGTAAATATGATTTCTTTTGATTTTGCATTTATAAGATCAGTAGTGCTTTCGCGTGCGTTTTCAATAGCCTCTCTTGCCTTTACGCCCGGCTCATAAAGGCTCAACGGGTTACCGTAGTCTTCTTTAAAATATGGCAGCATTGCATCCAGGACTTCGGGATGAAGCGGGTTGGTTGCAACATGGTCCAGATATATTTTTTTCATCACGACTCCTTTACTTTCTTTATAAAAAATTTGTAATGGTCTGTGTCTTCATATATTCCCAAAAATTCATTGCCTGTTTTATTGCACCATTCGGGAATATCTTCAAGTGCCCCGTCATAATCAGTAAGTATTGAAAGAATCTGACCTACCTTGATTTCTTTTATTTTATCTTGAATTGTCAGCAGATGCATCGGACACATCATATAAATAATGTCTGTTTCCGAGTCTGCCTTCATAGGTTCATTTAAAAATTTAATTCCGGTGTTTTCCAACTGAGGAGCCTCCGCCAGCGACATAATGTGTTACCTCAATAACTTTGCTTCTTCCTTTAAAAGATCATTCAAGTTTATGGTATCAAGAAAATCTTCTATCTTTTCCCCGAGAGATTTCCATAATAATCTTGCGACACAACCTTCAACACGTTTGCAACTCTTGGCCGAAGGATCAAGACATTGCGCGATAGTAACAGGACCTTCAAGGGAGTTTAGAATTAAGCCGACACTTATGTCTTCCGGTTTTTTATTTATTACGTAACCACCGCCTGGTCCTTTCTGGCTCTTAATTAATTTTGATTTACGTAATTTATTTAAAAGTTGTTCAAGATAAGCGATTGAGACACCCTGTCTGTCGGCAATCTCCTTAATTGTAAGCGGCCCTTTTTCAAAGTTTTTGGCGAGCTCAAACATGGCCCTTACGCCGTACTGACCTTTAGTGGATAACTTTAGCATATTATAAGATTATAATGGTCTACCAATATTGTCAAGTATTTCCATGACACCGCCTTAATATTTTTCAGGATTTTTTTATTGACAGAACAGGATATTACTCGTATCAATTCCTGCCGCAAGATTAAAAAATAACAATTGATAAATAACTGTCAATTGAGGGGAATAATCACATGGCATCAATCCTGCGACAGACAGACAGACAGACAGACAGACAGACAGACAGACA
>CAYMUX010000128.1:0-8463 GCA_964393845.1 uncultured Nitrospiraceae bacterium | reverse complement strand
AGGGGGGATAACTAACAGCGACAGTATGAAAGATCGGTGTATCAATAAATTTGTCGCACACCCATTAGAAGACTCATTAGAAGAGAATTAGAAGAGAATTAGAAGAGAAATGTTGCTTTTCGTATCCTGTAAATCTAAAATAAGTACGTTATGGCACTGGTCGGAAAGATCGCTGATTATCTCAGGCTTATCAAATTTTCTCATTCTGTTTTCGCCCTTCCTTTTGCGTTCACGGCAGCGCTGATTGCGGCAGAAGGGATACCGTCAATGGCCCAAATATTCTGGATCACTCTTGCCATGGTCGGAGGCCGGTCCGGCGCAATGGGGATGAACAGGATTATTGACAGAAAGTATGACGCCCTTAATCCGAGGACGAAAAACAGGGAGCTGCCAAGAGGCGTAATAAAGACATGGGAGGCCTTCACTTTTACTATCATTGCATTTGCCTTTTTGGTGCTCGCAGCTTATATGCTCAATCCGCTGTGTTTAAAGATGTCGCCGCTGGTGCTGTTGGTCCTTTTCACTTATTCATATACAAAGAGGTTTACCTGGCTTTGCCATATAGTGCTTGGTATAGCCCTTTCGTTTGCTCCTCTCGGGGCCTGGGTTGCTGTGAGAGGGACCCTGGATTTTGAGATCTTCCCGCTCTGTTTTGCCGTTATGTTCTGGGTTGCGGGCTTTGATGCCCTTTACGGATTACAGGACCTGGATTTTGACAGAAGGGAAGGTTTGTATTCCATCCCGAGGGTATTCGGCATAAATGCTTCTCTCTGGATCGCAAGAATTTTTCATCTGATAACTGTAATTCTCCTTCTAAGTCTTATTCCGATTTTCCAGTTAAGTGTCTTTTACCTGATTGGAGTTATAATTGCATCAGGACTTTTGCTTTATGAACACTCCCTCGTAAAACCGACCGACCTCAGCAAACTCGATATCGCCTTTTTCAATATGAACGGGTATATCAGCGTGACCGTTTTTATCTTCACGCTGTTTAACTTTTTGCTTCCTTTGTAACATAAAATAAAAAAGTTATTCTTTTATTTTTAGATACAGCACGGAACCTGTAATGCCAAACACTATGGGACTTATCCATGGGGCAAGCCAGGGCTGAAGCATCCCTGTAGTGCCGAGAGAAATACTGAGCGAATAAAGCAGCCAGTATAATACACTGATAATCACTCCCAATCCGGCGGCCCTTATTCCACTGGCCCATCTGGTATTTAATGCGAGGGCGATACCGAATAAAATCATTACAAAATTTATCGTTGGATAGGCGAGTTTTTCATAAAGCTGGATAGTGTATCTTAGATTCTTGAAACCAGCCTTCTCCAGTCTGGAATAATAAGCATATAGCTCCATAAAATTCATTTCTTCAGGCTTTATCATTTCTTCCCTGAATATTTTCGGGTCCTCTATTGAGGTTGATACTAATGATTCATAATTTTTTGTAGTATTATTTCTGAAATCAAAAACTGTTACACTTTTGAGATTCCAGACGCCGTTGCCCCATTCGGCTTCATCCGCCTCTATTCTTTTCTCTAATCCGAAAGAGGGATTGAAGCTGAATATGCTTGTTTTCAAAATATGGTTTTCATTTTCCACAAAGCCGCTTATACGAACCAGGCTTCCATCAAGGCCCTTCAGCCATAACGCTTTCTCACTACGGCTTATTTTGGGCGACTGCTTTAGAATCTTGACTTTTCTCACATATGACGCCTTTCTCGTTGCATCAGGGACCACTGTCTCCCCCAGAATAAATGCTGTTAGACTTATGGCGGCCCCCAGCACAAGGAAATACGAAAAAAGACTTTTTGTGCTGCAGCCCGCTGCCTTGATAACTATCGTTTCCCGCCATTTTGACGCCATTCCAATGGTGATCAATATAGAAAACAATGAGGCAAAAGGCAAGGCGTAAAGGATAACTCTGGGGGATTGCAGCAAAAGGTATTGTATGATCAGCAGGGTAGAAGGTTTTTCATTATAAAATTCGGTTGCCTTATCAAAAAACTCTGCGACTACGGAAATGGCAGTAAAGCTTAGAAGAAAAATGAAGAAGAATTTAAAGAATTCTCTTAAAAAATATTTCCTGAAAATTTTCATAACTATTATCTGAATACAGCCTTAAAACCTTTTAATAGGTTTATCTTTATAAGCAATATGTACAAAAAAGACAGTTATACCGCCAAATAATAAATTGGGGGCCCATCCCCCCCAAAACGGTGGAATTTCCCCTGACTTTGCAAGACCTTCCCCAAGAACGAGAAGCATATAATAAAGTATCAGAATCGTAAGACTTAATGAAAAACCTCCGAGCCGGCCTATCTTTCCGACCTTACTGGAAAGGGCGGGGCCAAGGAGGCCGAATATAAGACATGCAAAAGGGAGTGCGAATCTCCTGTGTAATTCAATCACCCATGATTTATTTCCTGTTCGGCCGTTCCAGAGATCAATGGTTTTAATCTCTTCGGGTTTTATTTTCTCCATAGTTTCTATACCTGATGTAAGTATAAAATCATAATTTGAAAAAGACATTTCTGATGAGCTTTTTTCATTAAACGTATGTACCAGTCCGTTATTCATGCTCAGTTTTATCAACCCTTCCGCAGGATTCGTCTTAATTACCCCGCTTTCGGCAACTATTACTATGGGTCTATCTACAGTCCCGACTCCTTCTCTGTAAACAAATATCCCTCTGAAATTATCTTTAGAGGGAGTGTCTTTAACATAAATGACCGTACCTTTAAATATATCCGAGAATGTCTCTGCTTCAAAAGTCATAGAGGCTTTTTTTACTATTGTTTCGTATAAGGTTTGTTTAAATGAATACATGCTGCGCGGAAGCAGGTAGAGACTGACAAAGAGGAGCACGAGGAAACATAATATGGAGAGTGTAACCGCTGCCCTGGATATTCCCCAGAAACTCATGCCGCTTCCCTTTAACACAATTATTTCACTGTCGGTTGACATCCTTCCGTAGGTAAGGAAAATTGCTACGAGTATTGCCATTGGGACTGAAAGCAGCAGAATGGACGGCTGCAGGTATACGAAAATTTTCAGGAGATCAGAAAAGTCTGCCCCTTTGCCCATGAAAAGTCGTGTCAGCCTGACAAATTTTTCCATAAAAAGAATAACCGACATGGAAAAGATGACTACCCCCAGGTTTTTAGACAGTTCTTTGAATATTGTTTTATGAAGTATCATGTGGTTAACAGTTTTCCGCCATTGGGTTTTTCAGGGTGAATAATTATAACAGCTAATGTAATCAAAAGGCAGGTGATGTGGACAGTTAAGGTTATGTGATTTTCTTTGCGTGTCTTCTGCTAAGCCATGCACGAGAGGGCGGGATGACCCCGCCCCTACAAAAAATATTACAGATCACAATATAGGCAGGTACCGCGCCAGCTCGTAAGGATGGACCTGAGTTCTGTATTCGTTCCATTCTATTTTTTTGCTTGTAATAAAATTATAAAATATATGGTCTCCAAGGGCCTTACGGACGACTTCACTCTGCTCTGCTTTCTCAATGGCCTGGATGAGATTGCCGGGAAGGGATTCAATTCCGAGCTCTTGCCTCTCCTCTTCGCTGAGATGATATATGTCTTTTTCGATAGGCTCGGGCAGCTCATAATTTTTCTCTATGCCCTCCAGTCCTGCGGCAAGCATAACTGAAAAGGCAAGATAGGGGTTGCATGCCGGGTCCGGGGAACGAAGCTCTATCCTGGTTGCCCCTTCTTTACCCGGTTTGTAAAGAGGCACCCTCACAAGCGCCGAGCGGTTTCTCCTGGCCCACGCAATATAGACAGGGGCTTCATACCCGGGAACGAGCCTCTTGTAAGAATTAACCCACTGATTTGTAAATGCCGTAATCTCCGGCGCGTGTTTTAATAAGCCGGCAATATATTTTTTTGCGATATCCGAAAGATAATATTTGTCATTGGCATCATAGAAGGCATTTCTCCCGTCCTTAAAAAGCGATTGATGAGTGTGCATGCCGCTTCCATTCTGTCCGAAGATCGGTTTGGGCATAAAGGTAGCGTAAGAGCCATACTTAGTCGCCACTTCCTTGACCACTACCCTGTATGTCATAACATTGTCTGCCATCCCCAGCGCCTCAGCATAACGGAGATCGATCTCATGCTGTGACGGGGCGACTTCGTGATGGGAGTATTCCACCTTGATCCCCATTTCCTCCAGAGTGAGTACGGTTTCTCTTCTCAAGTCACTGGCGGCGTCCAGGGTTGTGAGATCGAAATAGCCGCCTTCATCCAGTACTTCCGTTCCTTTGGAGTTCTTGAAATAAAAGAATTCCAGCTCAGGCCCGAGGTAGAATGTATAACCGTATTTTTTTAGTCTTTCAAGATTCCTTTTCAATGCATACCGCGGGTCTCCTTCATAAGGTGTTCCGTCCGGATTCAGGATGTCGCAAAACATCCTTGCTACAGCTTTTTCTTTCGGTCTCCATGGAATAAGCTGGAATGTAGCCGGGTCAGGCTTTGCAATCATGTCGCTTTCATCGATCCTCGCGTACCCTTTAATTGATGAGCCGTCAAAGCCCATGCCCTCATCAAATGCGGTATCCAGTTCTTCGCTGGTAATGGCAAAGCTCTTCACCTGTCCGAGTATGTCGGTGAACCACAGCCTGATAAACTTAACATTGTTTTCCTCAACCAACTTTAAGACATCCTTTTTGTCTCTTGGCTTTTCCATGATAGGCTCCTCTCTGTGCCATTCCGCAACTGACGCGGAAGACGTCTCATTTAGTTTTATTAACTACTTCCCGTGGATGAGAGTAATTATACATGATAAGTTAAGATGCCTCAATTAATTTCATTTCATTGCTACCCGCTTCCGATGCACGATAATTTTTTGTGCTATAATTAATCAGTTTTTTCGGGGACTCAGGCTGTAAAATTCAATTGTATTATAAGTGAGGGGGGCATTATGAACGAAATCATTCCTGTTGAATTAATCCAGCGAAAAATTTATCTGATTCGAGGTCATAAAGTTATGCTCGACAGTGACCTCGCAGAGCTTTATGGAGTAGAGACATTTAATCTTAACAAAGCTGTAAAGAGAAATAATGAGCGGTTCCCTGAAGATTTTATGTTTCAGCTTACCAAAGAGGAAGCGGATTCTTTAAGATTCCAAATTGGAATCTTAAAGACAGGGGAACAGGCAAAGTCACAATCCGTGGAAACCACGCGCGGCCGTGGACAACATCGAAAGTATCTCCCTTATGTCTTTACCGAACAGGGCGTGGCAATGCTGTCCAGTGTTTTGCACAGCAAGCGGGCGATTCAGGTGAATATCGCCATCATGAGGGCCTTCGTTAAATTGAAGGAAATGCTCTCAACTAACAAAGAACTTGCTCACAAGCTGGCACAACTTGAGCGTAAGATGGAAAAGCATGACGGGGGCATCAAATTGATCTTTGACGCCATACGCCAGTTGATGGCTCCGCCGGAAAAGAAGCGTTTGAAGATTGGGTTTAAGAGGGAGTCTGAAAGTTGATTGTTATTGCTGAAGGCTGAAACCTGATTTTCTAAATAGTTCTTGTAAAAGAAGCCGTTCGTGGTTATGATAGTTGCATAAATTAAAGGGGCTCTTTTGGATAAAATGAGTTGGTAAAAAATATCAATGTATAAGTTTGAATCCCAAAAACAATAATTAACTACTGATGAATTACTGGATAAAAAGTATAAATCTCGATGAGTATTTTAAGACGTATAAAATTTGCAATATTACTGGCGTTCAAGAAGCTAACCTTACCAACCTAGCAAAGATTAATATTTTCGTCGGAGCAAACAATTCCGGGAAGAGTCGCTTTTTGCGCCTCTTATCCTCTATTGGAAATATTACATTTGATTTAAATTTAAATCTGGACGAAATAGAGACTCTAAAAACTGACACTAATAACAAAATTCAGGAATTTGCATCAAGCCGAAACTATAAAATACGAATACCAATTCTAAGTAAGTATAAGTTCTTTAAAGAATCGTCTGATCTATTCGGAGATATTTTTGATGTTTATCAACAAATATATAAATCAACTTCAATCAGTATCTGGAGAGGAAGCATAGGTTCAAATATGGAAGAGAGAGACTTAGAAGAGTTTAGAAAATATCTCTCTCCTCTTAAAGAAAAATATGAATCAATAATTCCCAGACTGCCCCAAAAACTATCTTTTAAAAATCTATATATACCATCCTTAAGAGGGCTTAGAACTTTTACAGCTGATAATGATTTAAAAGATCTATATAGAGAAAGAACCATTAAAGATTACTTCCCTAAACCAGACAAAGATAAAGGTCAGCCCGATATATTTACTGGTCTTGATTTGTATAACGTGATAAGAGACCATCTTTTAGGCGACCAAAAAGAAAGAGATGCTATTGTTGAATTTCAGAAATTCTTAAGTAATACCTTCTTTGATAATAAACCGGTTGTGCTTATTCCGCGGAAAGACAAGGATGTCTTGGTTGTCAAAATTGGAGATGCACCAGAGTACCCAATTGATCAACTCGGCGATGGTATTCAATCAATTATTGTTTTAACATTTCCACTATTTTTATCAAGACATGAAAATCTTTTAGTTTTTATTGAAGAGCCGGAAATATATATGCATCCGGGGTTGCAAAGGATATTCCTGAATACTTTATTTCAGTTTAATAATCATCAGTTTTTCTTTACTACACATTCAAATCACTTCCTGGATTTAACCTTAGATTATGAAAATATTTCTATTTATGCGTTTAACAGAAAGGAAGAAAAATCAGGTGAAGGGACTATCTCTGAGATTTTTGATATTCATAATGTGAGCAATGAATCCAGGAAGACATTAGAACTTTTGGGAGTAAGAAACTCCTCTGTTCTTTTAAGTAATTGCACTATTTGGGTTGAGGGTATTACCGATAGAAAGTACATCGCTCATTATTTGAAACTATATCAGGATAATTTACAAGCAGACAGTAAAGACTTTTATAAGGAAGATATTCATTATTCGTTCGTAGAATATTCCGGCGGTAATATAACACATTGGTCATTTCTTGAAGGGGAAGAATCTATTAATGTTGAACATCTTTGTGGAAAATTATTCTTGATAGCCGATAAGGACGATTCTGAAAGCAAGGGCAAGTCCGAACGACATGAGAAATTGGAGAAAATACTTTGTGACAGATATTATCGATTAAAAGTCCGAGAGATCGAAAATCTTCTTATGCCTGAAGTACTGAAGAAGGTCATATCAGATTATGAAAAAGAGCCGCCTGATCTTCCAAGCTTTGCTTTTGATGAATATCGGGATGAGCCGTTGGGCAATTACATTGAAGCTACTCTCCTAAAAGATAAAAAAAGCCGTCTTGGCCGTTACGCAGACAAAAGTGGAACAATTACCCAGAAAACTGACTTTTGTGATAAAGCTATTTCTCATATAAGAATTTATGATGATATGTCAGATGAAGCCAAAGAACTGAGCACGCTTATGTATAATTTCATAGAGAAGAATAACTCCAAATAGAAAGACTGGAAGAGCACTTGGGGTCTTTCATTTTGCTCTTTCCTGAAATTCGTCGTTGATGAATCTACCTACCGCAGAATAATGCATCCCCGGATAAAACTCCGGTTAGAAGCGTGAAAGCTCGTAAGCTTGCAAGCCTGAAAGCCCGGAGAACGTACGAGCTTACGTTCTTGCGCTCTTACACACTATCTTTTATTTCAATCCCTCCCACAAAGAAGCGGGGTCAAACCTGCAATAAACATTTAAGCAAGCCGGATGGCAGCATCCGTAGATAATCCCCCCTCTTGACATGCTCTATATTGTTCTTCATACTACCAATTAAAAAAGAGGTGAAAAGAATGGATGCAAAGGAATTATTCCAGGAAGGACAAGGCTTATTCGTCGATGGAAAGTACGGAGAAAGCATTGTATACTTTTCAAAGGCCATTGAGGCCGGCGAAAAAACAGAGATGGCCTATTTAAGCAGAGGTGTTGCATATTTCAGGATGGAGCAGTTCGATAAGGCGGCGCAGGATTTCAACATTGTCATTGACATAAACAGCCGGAATTTCCGGGCCTACTTTTACCGTGGGATATCTTATATGGCAGAAAAAGATTATGAAAAGGCCATAGAGGATTTCGACAATACCATAAAAATCAAGTCTGACTATGGGGCGGCCTTTTTCGCACGCGGCACGGCTTATGCCCAGATAGGGAATGAATATGAAGCGCAAAGGAGCATCCAGACCGCAGTATCCTGCTCAGAAGCATCAATGCAATGGGTCGCAGACCACTACGGTATGTTCAGGACACAGTTTGACCAGGCAATGGCGCTTATGCCGGGTGAAGACGATTTTTCCGGGAACCGCAACGAGCGGATCAATAATCTGAAAGAGTTTTTCGAAGAAGATAAATAGGGAAGCCTTAGAGTCAGGCTTGACTATCGGCATTTGACCCTCAACCTTGAT
>CAYMUX010000127.1:0-8638 GCA_964393845.1 uncultured Nitrospiraceae bacterium | reverse complement strand
ATACGTTTAAGGAATCGAAAAACAAATAATTTTCCAACATCCGCATTATTTTAAAGTATCATTTGGATTAATCTTCACGCACCAATTCAATCACCGTCACTTCCGGCGGTGAAAGAAAACGTATCGGCGGACCCCAAGTGCCGGTCCCGCGGCTTACATAAAGATGTGAGTTATCCGGGAGGTTTAAATATCCTGAATGCATGGGGAAATAGAGTTTCGTTATCAAACTGAAAGGGAATATCTGCCCTTTATGAGTATGACCTGACAGCTGTAAATCAAACAGGCCGGCTGCTTCATTGTTGACAAGGGGTCTGTGCTTTAGCAAGATTTTAAATTTACCATGATCAAGCCCTGACAGCAGTTTCTTTTCAGATAGTCCATTAAACAATCCGAATTGTTTGCCCGCAGGGTCATCGACGCCTGCAATATAGATCCCTGCAACTTCAACCTCTTCTCCTCTTAATACAGTGAATCCTGCCTTTCGGGTAAACTCCAGCGCCTGATCAAGTCCTGCAAAGTATTCGTGATTACCGATTATTGCAAATTTACCGTATCCGGGTTTAATTTCCTGGAAGATTTCCGCAAGCCCTTCAAGTTTATTAAGCTGCCCGTCCACAAAATCACCGGTAGATACAAGGATATCAGGTGATTCAGCCTTTATTTTTTCAATGATACTTTTCAACCGCTCCTCTCTTACAATTAATCCAACGTGGACATCCGAGATCTGGACTATTTTAAGGCTGTTACGTTCTACCGGAATCTTTGAAGTTTTTATTGTTAAATGCTCAACGCGAATATTCCCGGCTTCAAAATAACCGTAAGCGCCTGCGGATAGTGCAAATATAACCGGAATAAAGAAGGAAGACTTTGCCGAAAGAGACATGGCCGATAAATTTCTGTTAAGCAATAAGCCGGACAAATAGACCAGCAACCGGTATATATCCATGCAAAGGGCTAACGAGACAAATAATATCAAGGCCCCCATCCATATGTAGCCGACGTAAGACATGACCCGCGCAAGGAATTCAAGCTCCAGTTTTTCAAGATAGCGGATAATCACCGGGGCCAGAATCATAACAGACATAAAGACAATAAGAGGAACCCCTGCCTTTACGCTGAAAGACAAGGCTGATCTTGCCCTCATGAATGCATAGAGATGAAGCGAGCCGTAAATCAGGAAAAAGACAATTAAGAAGATGCTCATTCTTAACTTTACTATATCGGAGAGAAGGATAGGAAGGTAATTGGACGGAAGATACTTACACCCAAAGTTGATGACCTGCTGCAGAGGAGGGATGTGGAAGAGATATTTTCCGGTAAAGCGATAATTTTTATGTGCGTCTCCTGCTCTGATTGCGTCTCCGATACAACCGTTCTGTAAAGCCGCCTTCATTTTCAAATCCAGCCGCCTGCGCTGACAATTGGCGATTCAGCAGACTACAGGCAACCGTGATTAGTACCAGCGCGGCATTGGCTGCTATCTCGGGGTAGGTGGACTTTGTGGACGACGTGGACACGATGGACTTTTCATCCTGTCCATAATGTCTATTCTGTCCCTCAGTCCATGATGTCCAGTTTGTGCTTTCTCGTACACTTCCCGCACCCATTCTGCAACCGCATCTGCGGTGGTCAGTCGCCTGGAGATCAGCTCCTCACGGCGCGGGTCTTCCCGAGTCCAGAGCGGCAAACCCCGCTGACGCAAATAATCTTCATAATCCAGGCGCAACTCTTCCAGGCTGGCGCGGGCTACATTCGTCAGTTTCATCTCAGTCTTTTTCGATGTGCCGGAAGCCTGACTGCCTTCGGCAATGTTCTGAACTCCGCTTCGCGCCGCCTGGACCATCTGATCATGCGTACGCGATCGCTGCTCGACATAACGATCGCAAAACCGAACTGTCACGTCATAAACGAGCTGCGCAAGCTGAAAACTCTTTAGCTTGCGGTATCCACCATGCTTTGGAATCAACCCTTCCTGATCAGCCATTTTTGCCCTGTCCCCTATAATTTTCGTTAGTAGCGAATAGTCTATACAATTACATAAAATATTTCAAAATAAAAATATGATCTTAATAAAGACGTGGCCCTCTTTCCTGTATGGTGGATAGGTTAAAAGCACGAAAGCAAGCCTGACCCCAGTCGTACCCCAGACCTTCAGCATACGATAAAAGTAATACCTGCTTATCAGTTATCTTGAGATGGCTCAAATAATATTGATACCATCATGTTATGAATGGTGATAAAAATCAAGATATTATCTGTTGTCAATAATTCTGATGAATCAGAATGTTGAGGATTGCCAGTTTAAGTCAACAAAAAAGGCAGAGCCATTGTTGATCCTGCCTATAATATAAATTACCCGAAAACTTTATCACTTAAACAGTTCTTCTTTTCTTCCAGAACCGCCTGCTTGCTTCAGGGATGCTTAACCCTCCATCAGTTACCACCTTTACTGCTTCTAACCTGAACTCCTTCGTGTACTTCCCTTATGGGATCCTTTTAATACTCTCACCTCCATTAAGTTATTTTACTTAATTTTGGTGTCCACTTTTTTAACTTACCTCAGTTGCAATGAAATGTTCTTATCTGTCTGTGATAATCCGGTTTTTGGAACAAATACCCCGATCTTGTGTTTCTCGTTACCAAATTGTGTAACAACGTTATAGGTCTTATATAAATTATAGTGTTTGTTGACTTCATCTTTTAGGTTTGGATGTGGACTAATAATCAAAGCATATTTCTTTTGAGCAACCACCTTTTTTATGTCGATAAATGAATAGCCATATTCATCATGCATGGTGATTTCAGGGTTCATTAGCCCGATCCCTTCCTGATATAGTTTCTTTCCAGCAAGTATATTCAGTATTGCGGTCCCATCGTCGTTCATGATAGGTACAGGAGTGTTCTTGATCAGTTCTTCTAAGGGTTTCCAGTTCTGTGCCAATGCTGCTGTTGGAATAGTAAACTTATCCTTTATTATGTCCATATATCCGACCCTGACAACTATGAGCATAATCATGGCAATTAGGACGGGGAGAATGATCCTGCTATGCTCTTTTTTACTTTCTAAATATATCAGGTCACACGATATTATAATTAAAACTGGGACGATGGAATACCAGTAATAAGTTCCGGCCCCGGTGTTTAAAAGCAAGAAAGAGGTCAAAGGAAAACCCAGCAGAAGATGAGTAAAGAATACCCCATAACGTTTATAATCAATGAATCCTTTATATGAAGCGAAAATGACGATGGCAAATAAGGGCGAAAAATAAAATAACAGGGGCTTTAGCATTCCAGAAAGAAAATGAAAGGAATAAATGAGCCAGTAAGGTTGCAACTCGAATGTAAGCATAAAATATATGTTATTAGTAAGATGGTTCGCAATTAATATCGATGTGCCCAGAACTGTGCTACCCAGGAGGAGATAGATGAAGGCCATCTTCCTGTCTTTCTGAATGAACCAGTAATTCAGTACGATGCTGCCAAAACCAAAAACCAAATATATCTTTGCGAAGAATCCCATAATACCAGTTACTAAACTAAGAACAATAATCGATTTTTTGTTCGGAAATTTCCAGTGGACGAATATGGTAAAAAACAGAAGAAAATTTCCAATGCCGTCGGGCCGGCAGATCAGTAACCACTCCCACCATGATGCCATCAATGTATTGAACCCGACAGATAAGAGCGCGAACTGCCAGCTGCGGGTCAAACTGAACACAGTATATGCTACGAACAGCAGTAAAAGTAAAAAACCGGTCAAAGAAACTAAACGAGGTGTAAAGAGGTTCTTGCCGAACACCTTAAGCAATGGGGCAATCAGGGCAGGGGTTAAGGGACCGTATATCTCAAGCACAAGCGGCGGTTCTTCACTTATTTCATATAACTTTTTTCCTTCAGATAATATTATCGCATGATTTAGATGTAAGGTTTCAGTGTAGCTCCACTGGTAGGGATAGTTTAGGAGATTATATTCGAAATAAAGGAACCTGGCCAGTAATAATACAGAAAGAATGACAAGGATTGTAATTGCGCTTTTTGTTGTTTTATTTGATCCCACAATTTTTAACGGCATAGTCATATCAATCTCATGTTCTGGCATTATTTATCATCATCTTACATAACAATCAATAGAGAGATTCTATATTTCTCCGATATTTCAATATCATTGAAAAAGGGCCAGTTGAACAACTCATTGAAAATACAATAAACCTGTCCTTGCTTATTATGCAATTGCTCCTTATTACGCTGATATATAGAATCTGTAATTTTTTGTCATTTAGTGGGTATCAAAATGAAAAATGAACTGATACCGGAATTTATACGTTTGTGCTGATTTGCCCAATAAAAGTATATTGCATTTTATGTGCAGTTGACAATAAAATTCTCAGTTTTTAAATAATAGGGAGTTATCTTGCATTTCAAGGAAGGATTCAAAAACAACAGTATAGAGAATAATCATCGGAATCCAGTCTGACTCAAATTTATCGATAACTTCAACTTATCAATGAAATCCAGCCTGAAACAACGTCGTTGATATATGCAAACTAACAACAATATTTGTTTATATTTCATTCCGAAGATATTTAGGTGAAGTGATCAATCCGGACAAATGCGAGAAGCGCATTTAAACAGCTTCACCATCAAGCTCTTCCATGACCCCCTTCAATTCCCTGAATATTTTGTCCCACGGTTTGCCTTTAAGGTTTAATTCAATTCCCCCCTCGGGAAGGAATTTAATCCAGCCCTTTCTGGTTTCATGAAGGGCAAATAATTGCTGCGGGGTGACGGGCGTCTCCGCAGCAAAGAAGATTCTTATCCTTCCCTCAGCATTATCGAGCCTGGTTATAAAAAGCTTCATTGCCATAATTTTAAGTCCCATTATTTCAATTAGCCTTTTAGTCTCTTCAGGCGGCTCTCCGAATCTGTCTTTAAGCTCATCAAGTATCTTTTTAAGGGACTTGATGTCTTTTGCCGAGGCAACTTTCCTGTAGATACTCAATCTGATGTCAGGGTTTTCAATGTATTCTTCAGAAATTATTGCTGTTACTCTGAGGTCAAGAGCGGGCTCAACTGCCGTAGCGGTTTTTTCACCCTTAAGTTCCGAAACAGTATTTTCAAGCATTTCCATGTACATATCAAAACCGACAGCCTCAATGTGCCCTGACTGCTCGGCGCCAAGCAAATTACCGGCACCCCTGATCTCGAGGTCTTTTAATGCGAGGCGGAAACCTGCGCCAAGATAGCTAAGTTCCTGAATGGCCTGGAGCTTTTTCCTGGCCTGTTCCGAAATAATATCTTCATCCGGCGCGAGGAAATAAGCATATGCCCTGATATTTGACCTTCCCACACGGCCTTTCAATTGATACAGGTCTGCAAGGCCGAATCTGTCTGCCCTGTCGATAATTATTGTATTTGCAGACGGAATATCAAGGCCGGAGCCGATAATAGCTGTCGAGACAAGGACATTAATTTCTTTATGGAAAAACTTATGCATGACCTGCTCAAGCTCCTTCCCGTGCATCTGCCCATGCGCCACGCCTATTTTACTCCCCGGCACCAGACCCCTCAGGAAATTTCCGATTTCATAAATATCATGAATCCGGTTGTGCACAAAAAAGGCCTGTCCTCCCCTGTCCAGCTCATGCTGCAAAGCTTCTTTGATTATTGCCGGGTTAAAACGGGCAACTATACTTTTGACGGCAAGTCTCTCTTCCGGCGGCGTCTCTATTGTGCTCATCCCCCTGATTCCTGAAAGCGCCATATGTAGTGTCCTGGGTATCGGGGTCGCGGATAAAGTCAGGACATCCACATTGCTTTTCAGCGCCTTCATTTTCTCCTTATGCGTCACGCCGAATTTGTGCTCCTCATCTATAACCAGCAGGCCGAGGTCATAAAAATTCACGTCTTTCCCCAGCAGCCTGTGGGTGCCTATTATAATATCTACTTCCCCTGCTGAAAGCGCCTTAAGGGTCTGTTTTTGTTCTGCTATGCTTTTAAAGCGGTTGAGGAAATCAATCTTTATAGGAAAAGCGGAAAACCTTGAAACAAATGTATCATAATGCTGCTCGGCAAGTATTGTAGTGGGAACAAGTACCGCTGCCTGCTTAGAATCATAAACCGCCTTGAAGCACGCCCGCATTATAACTTCGGTCTTGCCGTAGCCCACGTCCCCGCACAATAGCCTGTCCATCGGGACCGGCTGCTCCATGTCGTGCTTTATCTCTTTGATGGAAGTGGACTGATCGGGAGTTTCTTCATATGCAAAGAAACCGTCGAATTCCCTGTGAAGCTCTGTGTCGTCTGAAAAGGCAATCCCTTCAGCAGCAGTCCTGGCAGCATAAATTTTCAAAAGCTTCTCGGCCATATCTTTGATCTTCTGCCGGACCTTCTGCCTGGTTTTCTGCCAGGTCTTGCCCCCCATCCTGTCGATTTTCGGAGTGACGTTTTCAGGGGTGTGATACTTCTGAATACAGTTAATACGCTCAAGCGGGACATACAGCTTGTCTCCTCCGAGGTATTCAATAGTTATAAAGTCATCTTCATAGTCCCCGATCCTCTCTTTCCTGATGCCCAAAAACTTCCCTATTCCATGTTCAATATGTACGAGATAATCTCCTTCTTTGAAATCTTCTATTGAAGCAATGAGCGCCGATACTTTGGATTTCTTTGTGGATTTAAATGCAGGCCGCGGGCCGAAGATATCCGTTCCGGCGAGCACAATGACATCCTGATATGTAAACCCCCTGCTTAATTCGCCGATTGTTATAAGAGGACTATATGAGTTTTTGAGAACACTATCGGCAAGGACCGCGACATCTGAATCCTGTTCGGCAAACAGGTCTTTCAGCCTGTGCGCCTGGCCTTCGGATGAACAGGCCATCATGATGAAATAGTTTTGCCTTAATACGTTAATCTGCCTGATAAAGTCTTCAATTGTTTTCCTTTCATCGCGTAAAAGTCCGAATCCCGCCATACTGTTTATCGGACAATTGAAACCCCCGCCTTCAAGCGGCAGAGATGTAAAAGATACTGCTTTCCTGTCCACCAGCAATTGATCGAGATCAGGATAATGCCTTCTTATGTCATCAGGCTCATTTAATATCAGCCTGCTGTCCGGCAAAAGTTCGATAAGATTCGGGCCTTCTTTCGGTTCTACTGCCGGGCATATCCATATCTCTTCTATCTCTTTTACCGATAACTGCGTATCGACATCAAAAAACCTCAAAGACTCAATTTCATCACCAAAGAACTCAACCCTTACAGGGTACTCCGTGTCCGGCGGGAATATGTCGAGTATACCGCCCCTGATACTTACCTCTCCTATAGCTGATACAACCGGGACATTGAGATACCCCATGCCATATAGTTCCTGTATAACTTTGTCCCTGTCCGCACCTTCCGCCTTTGACATGCCCAGCAGTGGAAAGTTTTCATTCCGCCACAAAGTAGAGAGAGCCGCATCTACAGAAGCAATGATCTTTCCCCTGTGTGAAGTGTACAGACCTGCAATGCTCTTTAAGCGGTCAGGGCTTCCTTCAGGTTGTATTAGAACAGGAGGATCGACTTCAAGAAGTCTTGACCAGAAGAGGGCGTCAGAATATAATTCGCCGGCCATTTCTTCTGAGGAGCAAAGAAGCAGACATGCGGGATGTAAAATTGAAAATAACAGCGAGGCCGATGAGCCGGAGAGTGAAGTGAAAGTATCGGACTTTTCTTCCTCAATCGCCTTGGCGGCTTCTTTAAAGATGGTGAGATCAAGAGGCATATGATTCAGTATAGCAAAAATGTAGAGGGTAGCGGTTGCACTGCCGGTCATTACGCCCGGCAAAACCATTTGAATCAAGCCATTGTTTATATATTAAAATCAATTCATATCGATATTGGTTTGTGATAAGATAGAGCGGGCATTAAATTTATCCATATCATTACTATATTCAGCTTACATGCCTGAATATTTTAATTTATGCACCTGACCTGTTATCATGCCAAATATTTCGCTTATGAACTAACCCGTCGGTATGCATCCGACAGCTTACAGAAGCTTGCAGCTTCATTATCCGATGCACAGAATAAAATTGACCTTAGAAAGGAAAACCTGATTAACGAGATAGAGTCACGGATGAAACAGCAGATAGAAAGTAATGAGCTGTTTACTATAAAATGGAAGGTAGTTTAAAAGGGGATAATTTATTTTTAAGGCTGTGTAGGGGGGTGAACAATGATAGAGAACTCGCTTGCTGTGTTTGAAGATTACAAAATCCGCAGAGTATATGATGAAGAATCTGAAACATGGTATTTCTCTGTAGTGGATATTATTCAGGTCTTGATACAGCAGCCTGATTACCAGACTGCGCGGAAATACTGGAACAAACTGAAGGAACGGCTGAAAAAAGAAGGAAGTCAGTTGGTGACAAATTGTCACCAACTGAAACTGGAAGCGGCCGATGGGAAGCAATACCTTACCGATGTCGCTGGTACTGAAACGCTTTTGCGTCTCATCCAGTCCGTTCCCAGCCCCAAGGCTGAGCCGATCAAGCTATGGCTGGCCAGGGTCGGCTACGAACGGATGCAGGACATGACGGACCCGGCGCGTTCTCTTGACAGGGCGCGGGAATACTGGCAACAGCATGGGAGAAGC
>CAYMUX010000126.1:0-8729 GCA_964393845.1 uncultured Nitrospiraceae bacterium | reverse complement strand
AAGGAGAACTTCTTTTTTTTACCTATCGCTGTCTAAATGCATTTTCTGGGTTAAAAGACGGGAGGATACTGTCATGGTCATTGGATAACACCCTTCGTATTTGGGACAAGGAAGGGAAATTGCTTAAGGTGCTTGAGGGGCATGCCGATATTGTACTTCATGCCTGTGAGTTAAGAGACGGAAGTATCCTGTCGTGGGGAAGGGATCAAACCCTTCGTATCTGGGACAAGGAAGGGAGACCGCTTAAAAAGCCTGAGGGGCATACAATGAGGGTAGAAGATTTGCTTGAGTTAAGAGACGATAGGATACTGTCGTGGTCAGAGGATGCCACCCTTCGGCTCTGGGATAGAAATGGGTCACCAGGGAAAGTGCTTAAGGGGCATAAAGCGTGGGTGATGTGCGCCCTTGAGTTAAGAGACGGGAGGATACTATCGCGGTCATGGGATAATACCCTTCGACTATGGGATAAGGAAGGGAGATCACTTAAAGTGCTTGAGGGGCATACAGATACTATAAACGGTGCCCTTGAATTAAGAGACGGGAGGATACTATCGTGGTCAGTAGATAATATCCTTCGTCTCTGGAGCAAGGACGGGAGACCGCTTAAGGTGTTTGAGGATGCAGAAATGCCGGAAGACGCGCTTGAGTTAAGAGACGGGAGGATACTATCGTGGTCATGGAATAATACTCTTTATCTCTGGGACAAGGAAGTGAGACTGTTTAACGAGCTTGAGGGGCATACAGAGAAAGTGCGGGGTGCCCTTGAGTTAAAAGACGGAAAGATACTTTCGTGGTCAGAAGATAAAACCCTACGTATTTGGGATAGAGAGGGGGGGCGGCTTAAAGTGTTTGAGGGGCATAAAGATTATATATACAGCGCGCGTGAGTTAAAAGACGGAAAGATACTGTCGTGGTCAGGGGATAAACCCCTACGTATTTGGGATAGAGAGAGGGGGCAGCTTAAAGTGTTTGAGGGGCATAAAAATTATATATACAGCGCGCATGAGTTAAAAGACGGAAAGATACTGTCGTGGTCAGGGGATAAAACCCTTCGACTCTGGGACAAGGAAGGGAGAATGCTGAAAATTTATCCGATTGATGAACGGCTTGCTTTTCATGCCAAATTCAGGGGATATTATGGCAAAAACTGCGTGTTGTCAAACTGTATTTTGTGTTCCACTGGCAATATAGCAAGATTACGTTTGTTTGAAATTGATAATCTCAAGAAGGCAGACGTAAACATTCTATGCTGGCAGGGAACATCCGAATGCATTGCTCGCTTTCTCAAACCCGACGGCAGAATGGTCGTCACTCAAGCCAATGGCCAAGTTTGCTTCCTTCAGCTCTATTATAGAAATAAAAAGATCGGGGTGGAGGAATGGGAGAAAATAGTTCGTAAGGTTTGAAGGTTAGGAAAAGACAATTCGTAAAATTCATAAGGTTTGTAAAATTAAGAAGGAGCTTTGTTCTTTTTAATTTTATGAGTTTAAATAAATATGATTAATGATTCAACAAATTATCATTCTCGCTGGAGACCCGTAAAAGTCTTCATCTCATCCACCTTCCGCGACATGTACGCCGAGCGCGACCATCTGATAAAGGTCGTCTTTCCTGCCCTGCGTGAGAAGCTCGGCAAGTACCGTGTCTATCTGATCGATATTGACCTCAGATGGGGAGTCACTATAAGGAAGGGAACTTCGTAAGGGTTGAAGGTTCATAAGGTTCATAAAATTAAAGAAGACAGAATACAGGATTGGCCTTTTTAATGCTTTGCATTTCCTTTTAACGAGATGTAAAATTAGATTCAAGTACACTGAATTATAGAGGAGTATAAGATGAACGCAATTGAGATATTAAAAAAGCATGAGGAGACAATCAGGCAAAAGTTTCATGTTAAGAAGATAGGCATTTTTGGTTCATTTGCACGGAATGAGGAGAAAGAAGCAAGCGATATTGATATCCTGGTTGAATTTGATCCCGGCTTCAAGACATTTGATAATTATATGGAGCTTAAATATTTCATTGAAAGCGTGTTTAACCGGAGTGTTGACCTTGTGACTGTTGCTGCCCTTAAACCTCAACTGAAAGAGGACATTCTGCGGGAAGTAATTTATGCATAGGGGCTATAAGTTTTATCTTGAGGACATCCTTGAATCTGTAAATAATATCATCACCTACACAGGAGATTATTCATACGAAAATTTAATAAGGGATAAAATGAGGATAGATGCTGTCGTCCGCAATTTCACAATAATAGGAGAGGCGGCCAACAATATTCCGCAGGAAGTGATAGCCAGATATCCTGTTATAGAGTGGAGAAAGATAATTGATTTCAGAAACGTCATTGTGCATGACTATTTCGGCATTGACTATGAAATCTTATGGGACATCATCAAGAATAAACTGCCGGAACTGCAAAAAGGCATTCAGACTATCCTCGAAAAAGAAAAATGATCACTGTTCCTCTGCCTCCTCTGCAAGCTTCCTGAAGAATATTTTCTTCCCAAGATAAGAGGTCTCATTCTCAAGATCTCTGGAAAAAACAACAGCCCCGCGTGTGTCCGGATAATTCTTTATAAATATTTTCATCACGGGCGGCACATAATGACTATATGATACTACCGGTATAAGATAGTCATTTTTATCCCAACCCATTCCATAGACAGTGTTTTGCGGAGAAGATATCATGGGAAGACATGATGAATTGGCTGGTGAAACCCGGTGATAAATTTTCATAGACTCACACACAAAAGCGCTAAGTATTGACGCGTGGTGATCTTGAGAATATGGATTTTCTAACGGGATTTACCGTTCATGTACGGAATACGGCAGGACGCCAGTTTGCGCATGAACCGGCGGTCAAAGGTAATGACGGAGGCTCCTTTTTTCGACTGAGCACACGCGGCTACTATAGCGTCGCCAAAATCGTCAAATACTTCGGGCCAGAGAGAGAATACCGCGTCTAAATCAGTTTTATCGATGATCGTGACGCCGGGCATCGCGATAAAGTCCGCAATGATTGATCTGATAGACGGCTTCGGCTGAAGATATACCGTATCCATCACATAGACGAATTCGGCGACGACATTTTGAGGGCACAGTATTGACGCTTTCGCTGCGGCAACCTGCTCGAAGACGCCGGTCATGACCGCCTGCTGAGCGGTATTACGGTCAGTCACGAACGACAGCAGCGCATTCGTATCAATGACGTACTGCTTCACCTTTTGCGCTCCGCGCGGGCAAGTCGCGCCTTCAAAATGTCGGCGGCAATATCGCCCTTGCCGGTCTTAACAGCGCCCTTGCGCGCCAGGAAGGCCCGCTGTGTTGGATACACAACAGCGGTGTTTCCGTTTATCCGCCACTCTACAGCGTCGTTGACGGAAAGCTTCAGCGTTTCCCGAATCTCTTTTGGTATCGTGGTCTGATACTTGGATGTTATCACGGATCTCATTTTCGTCCTCCTTACAAAAATATGATAATGTAAGGAGGGATATTTGTCAATGCTCCAAGTACGCAGTATTCGCGGCTATTTAGCAACTAATCCGGAGAAGTTTAAGGCTTGCCAATTGATCAAGAGGATACAAGAAATGAGATGATAAATTATCATAGACTCAGAACCCCCGGATAGAGTAAGATAATTAAATTTTAACAATGGAGAATTTATGAAAGATATTGATAAAGAAACATTAGAACGACTCGCAGAAGCAGCGCATATAGTCTGGATGGAAGGCAAGGTCCGTGACGGCTGGAAGTACGGGCCGGTGACGGACAAGGCAAACAAGATACACAGTTGCATCATTCCATATGATCAGTTGAGTGAGACAGATAAGGAATCGGACAGGGATATGGTGCGGGGCATCCCGTCCATCCTCGCTGCGGCGGGGTATAAGATGGTGAAGGCGGAAAATAAAAAATAGTATCAGGTGTTATAAAGGGGGCGTTATGGGAAGAAAATCCATTTTGCAGAAAAAGACAGTGAGCAAAGACGGGAAAAAATCCAGGACCAATTATGATATTTTAGTGACTGGCGACAACAGCAAAGACAGGTTCATTTACCTTGAAGGCTCTTCTGACGAACCGGCAAATCTTCGTGAAGCCTGGGTTAACGCCAGCCGGTTCTGGACAGTAGATCTTGACGGTGGTTCAGGAAATCTTCTGCAGTATCTGAATAAAACCGGTTTCAGAGCGATTGACCCTTGCCCGCCGAATAACAATGTTGCTCTTTCCATTTATATGTTGACCCGCAAGAAAGACGAGAGAGGGAACAGATGGTGTGTTGGACAAGCAATTGCCGCCGGTGAACGGGAATATCCATCAGGAAAACTTGGCAGTTGTTCTCCTGAGGCTGTATCATCATCAGTACCTGTGATGATCATAGACTTCAACCAGGGATGGTTGAATGTAAATAAGGATGGCCTTCCGAACATTCTAAGAAAACGCCCCTATATTGTTCGTACACATGATCCAAGAAAAAAAGAATGGCGGGAAATCAGGAATAAAGGTATAGGAGAAGGCATATGGTTTTCCCCTATACAGGATATGGCTGATGGCTCACTCTGGTTTCCCGGCAATTGGGAAGATATATATCGAAGGTTGATCGATTATCTCAGGGATGACAAAACCTTGTGGTCGGATTCAAGGAATAAATGGCTTCATAATATCGTCATTCAGATTTCATATGACGGGGCGTTGGTAGTAGGGCCGGGCATATCTCCACAGGGTAAATTGCTCATTTTCAAAGGTGATCAGCCGGGATCTTTTACAAGAGAAGACTATGGAACTGTTGTTGCAGGCGGCATAGTTTTTGTATATTCTTTGGCCAATACACTTGTCAATAAGTGTTCCATTCTTGATTGTGCAAAGATGGGACTGGCCCGTGTCAGGAAGGTTGTCATGGCAGGGTATATTGGACCAAAAGAAGGGGAGGAAGAATGGATACTCCCTGATAAAACCAACTTGCCAGTTGAGCTATTAAAAGATCCTGACACCCATAAGGACATCATCGAATATAGTATGATACCTCCTAAAGGAGATTGGGCCACTACAAGCACCATCGTTACCGGAAATGAAGAAGCCCTCTGTGAAAAGACGGTATTCAGGCTGGGGGGCCTTTTTACAGCTTCGCCTGATTACTCACGCACACTACTTGGACTTTCCAGCAGACTGATAAATCATATGAAAAATGGTAAAGGGGTATTTTCATTTTCCATATTCGGAAGCCCCGGTTCAGGCAAGTCCTTTGTTGCGGAACAGGCAGCGTATGCTGCAGACCCTTCCGGCAATAAATTTGAGAAAATACTTTTCAATCTATCCCAGTTGAATCAAACATCCCGTCTTGTTGATGCTTTTACAAAAATCCAGTCAATTGGTTTACGCGGAAAGATACCTTTTGTTCTATGGGACGAATTCGACACATACTATAATGGATTTAAAGCAGGCTGGCTGTCCTCTTTTCTCATGCCGATGCAGGATGCAAGTTTTTTTGACGGCATGACCACCCAGGCACTTGGCAAATGCGTATTTGTTTTTATAGGAGGCACTTTTAAAAACGATGCAGAATTTAATATGTGGGCATCTGCCGATGGTAAGACTTTAAAAGGACCGGATTTCCACAGTCGCTTGGACAGCAGTCTGACTGTTCCATCTGTTGACCTTGATTTAAAATCAAATATCCGGTTTGATAAGCCTGATCCCGCAAAGCTTGTCAGGGCCATAATGATCCGTGCCTTTCTGAAAAAGCAGAAAAAAGTTACAAAAATATCACAGGAAGTTCTATCGTATTTATTGAATGTGCCGCTTGAACACGGAGTCAGGAGTCTTGAGAAGATCATAGCGGCAAGCGAGCTAAGCAAGACAAAAGAATTTCAGACTTATCATCTGCCGCACAGCGATGTACTTCAGCTGCATGTCAACGAATCCCGAGTGAATTCAGACCACACAGTGTCCGGTTTTCTGAAAAAAATAAAAGCTGACAGCTTATCTGATAAGCCTCTATTGACACTTGAGTGGAGGGGATAGCTGAGAATATTGTGATGGTTTAGATAATATTCAAACAGGTTGAGTTGAAAAAGTAAATTCGTAAAGTCTGGAAAATAACTATATCGACCACCCTGACTAAACTTACCGGCAATAGAGAAATGTGGTAAAAAAGAGCCGCAAAACAAGACTACTTTTTTTAATCCACATTTAATAAACTACCTGTTCACAGCAAAACATCATTAGAATCAATTACTTTAAAAATATTAATTTTTCAACTTGACATATACCATATATTGTGGTTTAATTTTATCGCGCATCTAAATAGAGTGTAAATATAAATATAAGCAAACTTCATAACAATAATGTTTCTTAATCCATAAATATTAATGAAATATATTATAATCAATTTATAAAAATGGAGGAATTATGGCAGAAATAATGTCAACTCAACTGGATTTAAGCCCGAGCGCGTTGAAAGTTCTTGAAAAGAGATATCTGAAGAAAGACGAAGAAGGCAGGGTCATTGAGGGTCCTGAAAGTCTATTCAGAAGGGTTGCAAAGGCTGTTGCATCCGTTGAGCTGAATTATGACAAATCTGAACCGGGTATTAATAATTTAGAGGATAGATTTTATACCCTCATGACATCATTGAAGTTTTTACCAAACAGTCCTACTCTTATGAACGCTGGAAGAAGACTCGGCCAATTGTCTGCCTGCTTTGTTCTACCCGTTGATGATTCAATGGAATCGATTTTTGAGGCAGTAAAAAATGCAGCATTAATTCATAAGTCAGGCGGAGGGACCGGTTTCTCATTCTCAAACTTGAGACCGAAGGGTGACATAGTGGGTTCCACAAAAGGCGTTTCCTCAGGGCCTCTCTCTTTCATGTCGGTTTTTGATTCGGCTACCGAAGCTATAAAACAGGGTGGTACAAGAAGGGGCGCCAATATGGGCATATTACGAGTTGACCACCCCGATATTCTGGATTTTATTTCAGCAAAAGACAATAATGCTAAGCTCAACAATTTCAACCTGTCGGTTGCATTGACCGATGTATTCATGAAGGCCATTGAAAAGAACGAAGAATATGATTTAATAAACCCTCATACCCAAAAATCCGTACGCCGGTTAAAGGCCAGGGATGTATTTAACTCAATCGTAAGACATGCCTGGAAAAACGGGGAACCGGGCATCATATTCATGGACAGAATGAATCAATACAATCCTACCCCTTCCATAGGGCAAATTGAAAGCACTAATCCTTGCGGTGAACAGCCGCTTCTGCCGTATGAATCATGCAATTTAGGCTCGATTAACTTAGCCAGGTTCGTTCACTCTGTTAGAAAACCTTTTGCCAACAGGGTAAATGCAAATACGGAAGCACATAAGAGCGGAACAGCAGAAGAAGCTTACAATCTAATAGATTGGGAGGCTCTCAGGGAAACAGTGCGCCTTTCTGTTCATTTCCTTGATAATGTTATTGATATCAACAAATATCCATTGAAAAAAATAGAGCTTGCTACAAAGGCGAACAGAAAAATAGGACTTGGAGTCATGGGCTGGGCGGATATGCTGATACAGCTTGGTATTCCTTATAACTCTGTTGAAGCATCAAAACTCGCAAACGAAGTCATGAAGTTTATCCAGACGGAAAGCAAAAAACAATCCGCTTTTCTTGCCGTAGAAAGGGGTGTTTTCCCGAACTTTGATCAGAGCATTTATACGGACGATATGGCCGTAAGAAATGCCACTACTACAACAATAGCGCCTACAGGGACCCTTTCAATAATAGCGGGATGCTCAAGCGGAATAGAGCCTTTGTTTGCCGTTTCTTTTGTACGAAATATCCTTGAAGGCACCAAGCTTTACGAAGTCAATCCTCATTTTGAGAAAATAGCAAAGGAAAGGGGATTCTGGAGCAAGGAGCTTATAGAAGAGATTGCTGAAAAAGGAAGTCTGAAAGAGATCAGTGGAATACCCGATGATGTTAAAAAGACTTTCATTACCGCACACGACATATCTCCCCTTGATCATGTAAGGATGCAGGCGGCATTTCAGAAGCATGTTGACAATGCGGTTTCTAAAACTGTTAATTTTTCCCATAATGCCTGCCCTAAGGATGTTGAAGATGTATATTTCCTGGCGTACGGCCTTGGCTGCAAGGGTCTTACCGTTTACAGAGACGGTTCACGGGATGAGCAGGTTCTCTCTACCGGTCAAACGGCAAAACAGGAAGCAGGCAAAGAAATAACGGCGTCAACACTTAAAATTACACCAAAGGAAAGGCCGGAAGTAATCAAAGGTACAACCAGGCTCATGAAAACCGGCTGCGGCAACCTGTATGTCACAATAAATGAAGATGCAGAAGGAAACCTTTTCGAGCTTTTCACACAAATGGGAAAGGCGGGTGGCTGTGCTTCGAGCCAGGCAGAGGCCATCGGAAGGCTTGTGAGCCTTGCATTCAGAAGCAATATTGAACCCGTAGAAATAGAAAAACAGCTCAGGGGTATAAGCTGTCACAGCCCTGCATGGGCCAACGGCGGAAAGATAGCATCCTGCTCTGATGCCATATCAAAGTCCATAGAAAGATATATCGAGCGCGGGAATAAAAGCAACGGCAACGGCTCGCATCCTAAAAAAGATAAGGCCACATTCTGCGGCGCATGTCCGGACTGTGGAGGAGCTGTTGAGCACGAGGGTGGATGTGCTATCTGCAGGGACTGCGGATTTACAAAATGCAGTTGATCTTG
>CAYMUX010000125.1:0-8940 GCA_964393845.1 uncultured Nitrospiraceae bacterium | reverse complement strand
ACGTTAGGCGATTTGCCGGAACCAAAAACTATCCATGGATTCAGCGGATGAGGCAATATAGAAGAGCCGTTGAACTCGCTCCCAACAATGCTGAATCACGCAACAATCTCGGTTATGGTATTTATTCTAAAGGATCAATAGATGAAGCGATAGAACAATACAGGATCGCACTGAAACTTGCCCCTTATAAATATAAGATTCACTATAATTTGGGTATTGCATATGAAGCAAAAGGCAATGACGATATGGCAATAGAATATTATTATAACGCCATAAAGCTCAAACCGGATTTATGGGAAGGGCATAATAGACTCGGAAAGATCTACGTAAATAAGGGATTATTGGACAGGGCCGTAGATCACTTCAATGCTGTTACTAACTTAGAGCCTGATTTCTTTGAAGCGCATAACAATCTCGGAACTATTTATGCCTTTAAAGGAAATATTGATAAAGCAATTGAGCATCATGAAATTGCAACAAAGCTTAATCCCTATATTCCTGAGATACATTATAATCTTGGACTGTCTTATTGGAAAAAGGGAAAGTTGAATGAAGCTATCGAACACTTCCAGTCTGCTATAAAATTGAGACCCGATGCAGAGACATATCTCAATCTCGGAAGCATCTATAGGTCTCAGTTATTGATTGACAAGGCAATAGAAAGCTATCTTTCTGCACTGAAACTTCAACCTGGCTGGGAGATACCGCATTATTACCTTGGTCAAATCTATTTTGAAAAAGGAGACATGGAAAAGTCTCGTAGAGAACTTGAAACAGCGCTTAAATTGAATCCTCAATATTATAAGGCTCGAGAACTTCTCAATTCATTCGATTGAAGCTGTAGGGGCGAGGCGCTGCCTCGCCCTTTATATCTATTTCGTGAAAAGGAGGGCGACCCGCCGGGTCGCCCATACATATTTTGGGAGACAACATGCACATAAAAAATGAAGACATAAAAGAATTAATCGCGGAAATCCCGGAAGGGCACAAACACAGGGGTTGAAGATATATTCTTTGAAGGAGAGATAGTAACACTACGCCGGAAAAGATTATTAAGCCTTCTCTTAAGCATCAAGTTTTTCTAAGATAGTCCGATAAATATATACGGTCACACAGGAACGTACTATCCTTTGTTCATAAATTAGGGAGAGAACCATGTCTGAATGGCAAGATATAGGGACACTGCTTATGGAGTATGGATTGATAAATAATGATGACCTGAAAGAAGGGCTCAAAGTCCAGGCAGAGAGCGGCCTGAGACTGGGGGAGGCCCTGGTTAAACTTGGTAAAGTGAGTATGGAGGACATAGACTGGGTCTTGAGCAAGCAATTGGACATCCCGTATGTGATCGTTGATGACATTAGTGTAAATGTTGAATTGCTGGGGAAATATCAAAAAGAGTTTTTGATTGAAAACAGGATACTTCCGCTTTATGAGCTGGATGATCATATATCAATTGTGATTGAGGACCCGTTTAACAAATCCGCCATATCTTTCATTGAGGAATCTTTCGGCAAGAAAGTAAGTCTGTCTACAGGCAGCGGGAGAAAGATCGAGGATTTATTAAAACAAACCTTCAATAAAGTCGGGCTTCCGGCATTAATTGATTCCATTAAAATCACTATAGAAAAAATTAAAGAGACCTCGTTCTACCGGATAGATTTCCTGTTGACTGAATATTCCTGCGAGATCAATGTCTTTGGCTCAGGGATATTAAAACAATTGCTGGAGATTAAAGGTCATTACACTGATGAAGATATATTCAGGGCCTTTGATGATCTTAATGTCCATTTTTTGTACGAGCAGTCTTTTAGTGATAACAGGAAGTTTGCAGCAGTTTATCCCCTGGCAAACAAGATTGATATTATAAAACTGCCTGCTATTATAGGAAGATATGGTTTGCTCCTCCCTGAAGATACCATGTTTTCTGATGCCCATGTATTCGGGCTTCCACACGTATTCCCTCTGGATAAGCCTGTTCACGGGTACCCATATCTCGCGACAAGAAATAAACATTCCGCACATGAAAAGATTATATATCTAATTGATGCGGCGCCTGCAGAATTTCAAGACTGTTATATAAATACTTACATACCTAAAAAATGTCTGTCCTGCAAAGGAGCAGGCTGTATGGCTTGTAATGATTTAGGATATGAATTTCATAAAATCGAAGGTATGTATTCATCAACTGATCTGAAGGAAAAACTGAAAGAGATTTGACATGGCAAAGATTGATGCTTTCTTTAAATACATGATTGAAAACAACGCGAGCGACCTGCATTTGAGCGCGGGTTCAAAGGCAAGAATCAGAAAGCACGGCGACCTTGAAGAGATGGATTATCCGGAATTGACTAATGAGGCATTGCATGACCTGCTTTTTGAAATTACAACAGAAGAACAGAAAAACAAATTCATGGCTAAAAGAGACCTGGATTTTGCATATGAAATCCCGGGTGTTTCCAGATTCAGGGCGAATTACTTTGAACAGAAAAGAGGCACGGGGGCTGTCTTCAGGGTCATCCCGACTGAAATACTGACCGTTGAGGAACTTGGATTACCTCCGCAGATTTTAAAGTTGACCCAGTTAAGCAGAGGACTTGTTCTGGTGACCGGGCCTACGGGAAGCGGGAAATCCACTACACTTGCCGCAATTATCGACTATGTAAACAGAAACAGAAAAGAGCATATTTTAACGATTGAAGACCCTGTTGAGTTTGTCCACCAAAACAAAGGCTGTCTTGTTAATCACAGGGAAATCGGCAACCATACGGAATCCTTTGCCGCCGCTTTGAGGGCGGCGCTTAGAGAGGACCCGGATGTAATTCTCGTAGGTGAAATGCGTGACCTTGAGACAATAGAACTCGCAATAACGGCAGCAGAAACAGGGCATCTGGTCTTTGGCACCCTCCACACAAGTTCAGCGGCCAAAACCGTTGACCGTATAATTGACGCCTTTCCGGCAGGCCAGCAGGCCCAGATCCGTACAATGCTTTCAGAGTCGCTCAAAGGGGTGCTTTGCCAGCAGTTATTAAAAAGAATTGACAAGCCGGGACGTCTGGCTGCCCTTGAGATTCTCTTTTGCAAGACCTCTATTGCCAATTTAATCAGAGAGGCCAAGACCTTCCAGATTCCATCCATGATACAGACAGGGAAGGGTGATGGCATGCAGCTGCTGGACCAGGCGATCATGGATTTTTTAATGAAAAAGCAGATATCTCCGGAAGAAGCATACTTAAAGGCCAACGACAAGAACGCCTTTGAGAGATTTATTAAAAAGACCTGATAAGCCCGGCGGTCAGAGTAATGTTCTGAGGAGATCCAGACTATCCTCTATTTCCTCAACTTCGTTAAGTTCAAGAATTACACTGACATCAGGTTTTATTTTCAGGAGTTCTCTCAGCGCCCTGAGCTCCCTGCAATCAGGAGTTAAGGGCCAATGGTCTGTAATGCCGCCGTGGAGGCCGTTGTTTCTGTGCATATGCACGAATTGAATCTTCATGATGTCTTCTTTACCGAGTGATTTAATAAAATCCATTGAGTTGAGCCCGAAAGATTCTATATGTCCAATATCAAGGGTTACGGAGTCGGCAAATGTATTCCAAAACCATTTAACGTCACCTGTGTCAGAAGCGTTTTCGATAGAGATATGTGCTATGGATTTAAGATGTTCCAGGGCATTTCTGAACTGCGTTATGTACTTACCCTCAAGCCGGTTACCGTCAGGGGTCCTTTCATCGTGAAGTATAAGCGCAAGATCTGTTAACTCTGCCATTTCTATGAGGTCGTTAAACGTCTCTTCCAGCAGGAGTGAATATTTTACAGGATGAACGACATATCGGATCCCGGCTTCTTTGCAGGCATCGGTACACTTCCTCATAAAGTCGAGGCTGCCGTTCATGCCCCGGTATACGGAAATTTGAAGAATCTCCGCATTCCAGTAATCCACTTCTTCCGGATAGAGTATCCTCGTTCCGACTTTCATGGTTTTATTTTAAACCTAGGAGAGGAAGGAAGTGTTAAGGGAATTAAAATTAATTTATTCAAATTGAGATTTAAGAGCAATGAATTCTGCTTTAAGTTCTTCAAATTCTTTCAGGAGAGATGCAAGCTTATCTTCCAGTATTGTGATCCTCTCGTTTTCTGCCCGAACCAGAAGGGTCGCCGCTTCTTCGGAAACAGTTTGTTCTGCTTCCCTGATTTCAGGCTCTCCGCACAGAAGGTGCATGTATCTGTTTTCTTTTCTGCCGGTCTGACGCGGAAGCTTAACAACCAGGGGTTGTTCTTTCTCCATTAGATTGTTCAGGATTTCATCAACCTCGATCAAGCCTTCGAATTTATACATACGGTCGGCACGGCTCCTGATTTCTCCGGCTGTCTGCGGACCGCGCAGCATTAATTCACACAGCACTGCAACTTCGCGGTTTGTGAGATTAAATTTTGCCTGAAACGAGTGCTGGTATTTTGGGACGCGGCTGTCTGCCTTTAAAATCTTTTCAGACAGTCCCTTTTCCCGCAGACTATCCAGCCCACGCACAACAGTTGTGTCTTCATATGAAACCACAGGATTGCGGTTCGATTTCTGATTGCAGGCGTTTGTAAGGGCGTTTAATGTCAGAGGATAATAATCCGGAGTGGTTGTTTCCTTTTCAATAAGGCAACCAAGGATACGCACTTCAGTTTCATTAAGCAAAATATCCATTTATCGCAAATCTGAGTCAGGTTTTTTTTGTCACTTGACGTGAGCTTAGGGATTATCGTCGACGGCAACGAATTCGCTTCCTGTGATGTATTTCTCCAGATCGTGAATCTTGATCTTCTGATCAGTCATGATCGCATTGACAATATCCCCTATAGTTACCAGACCGGTCAGATGATTATTTTCAAAGACGGGCATATGGCGTATATGTGTAGCTGTCATCAATGCCAGGCATTCATCAACAGACTTATCAAGTGTTATAGAATACACTTCTCTTGTCATTAAATCTCCAACCCGCGTCTCCTTTGAAGATTTCCCCTTAAGAGTTACCTTGCGGGCATAATCCCTTTCAGAAAATATACCGACGAGCTGTTCCTTATCAATGACCAGCAGCGCCCCGATATCTTTTTCAGCCATAATCTCTAACGCTTTGTATGCTGTTTCATTCGAGCCTATAGACCAGATATCTTTGCTTTTTGACGTGAGGACATCTTTGACTTTTAACATAGAAATTCCTCCTTTTATTGAGACATTGAGCTTAATATCGGCGCTAGCCGAGTGTCTGGAAATATATTCTTGTAAGTAAATATTATCTGTAGATATTCTCTTTGTCAACTTTTTGTGTTTTGGCTCCCGGATAGTATGAGATCATCAAAACTATTGAACGTATCGCAGAGTAGGGGCATGGCGCGCCATGCCCCTACATCCATCAACGCCCCCTCCCCGACATCGATAATTTAATGCAACTAACAGGGTTACCTAAGGCGGGAGCAGCTCAACAGTACTTTGGCACTTTTACTCATGTGTGTTATCATTTAATTTGTCATTTTTAAGAAATTATTTGTAAATGAACATAAGTGATTAACCTGACATTATATTTTCGGGAAGGATGCTGGTTGTGTGATAAGGCTGAAGAAATGTTGAACGGCCTTAAGGAGAAGTACGGCATTAATATTAAGAAGGTTTCGATAGATTTAAATGATGAACTTTATGAGCTATATAGATCCGATATCCCTGTCCTGGAATTTAAAGACGGTTCAGCGCTTCATGGCGTTATAAATAAAAAGGACCTTCTGAGAAAGATCGAGGAGAATATTGAGTAGCGCCATAGTGCCGAAGTGAAGAAATACTTAAACCTGAAATGTATGTAACAATTGCATGAGGAGGATTAAGTGAAGGCGGCGGTTGTTTCAGGGTACGGAGCTTCCGGCGTATGGCTGGCTATGGTTATCTCGATGTGCTTTCAGGGTATTTTCATGACGATGCGCTACAGGAGGGGACGATGGAAGGATGTGAAGCTCTAATAAAATTCTATTTGCACTTTTAAAAGAATGCTCCGGCCTTGTCCCATGGCAGTTCGTCAATTTCCATGCCTATTCTATGCCTGACATTTTGGGGCGGTATTTTGCTCGACCATATTATTGTGCATTTTAAAGTCAGCGTCTCTTCTGAAGGAGATTTAAATTCTAAAACTATAGGGTCATCAGGTAGGAAATCGATTTCAGGGCCTAGAGGGTCCGTTAATACATTTACTCCCGACCCCGAGAGATTTTCTATAGTCCCGGTATGGCTTTCATTGCCGTAAAGAATTTCAGTCTTATAACCTACTGTAATTCTTTTTGCATTTCTTTTGTCCATATTCCTGTTCCTTCTTTAGTATAAGTATGGGACCATAAAAGTGCAAAAAGCGCGGAAGCGCTTAACGAATCCATGTGGCAGGAAATGTCAAACGAAAAGTAGTCCCCCTGCCTTCCTCACTTTCCACTGTTATCTCTCCAAGATGCTCTATAACTATGTGCTTGACCAGGGGCAGGCCCAGACCATAGCTGTACGTTTTTGTGCTGAAAAAGGGGTCAAATACTTTATCAAGGTACTCTTTTTTGAATCCTGTTCCCGTGTCTGAGATGGTAAGGAGCACTTTATCATCGGTTTTGGAGGTTGAGGCAGTAATACTGCCGCCTCCTGGGGTCGCATAGACGGCATTTGACAGGATATGGAGAATTGCTATCCTCAACAGATTTTTCCGAAGTTTTATTTTCAGAGATTCATCCGATAAGTTTACGACAAGATTTATTCCCTTGTCCCCGGCATCCGGTTGAATGAGATCAACTGCTTCCCTGACAACATCGTTGATGTCGTTATACAGGAACATGGATTTTCTGCTTTCAAGAAGCCCCTCGTAATTTTGCACTATTTCTTCCAGTCTATGTGTTTCGTTGATGATGTTGCCGATGTCTTCTTTTATTTTGTCGGCGTCATGATCTTTTAAAAGCTTCCTGCATATTAACCCGATCACTGTTGCAGGGTTTCTCAATTTGTCAGCTACGGTCAGCGCTATAACGCTCATGGTCCTTTCCGCAACAAGAGGTTCCAATTCCCGGTTAAACTGTTTCTCCATTTCAAGGTGTTTTTTTAAGGTCTCCTCCGCTCTTTTTCTCAGAATTATGTCATGATTTGCCTTTTTATAAAGCAAGACCACTGAAATACCGATAAGCACACAAAGTGACAGGATAATATAACCGGCGGTTTTAAAGAGAGGGAAGGTAATTTTTTTTAAGACCTTATCGTAATCGTGCAGATAAATGATATTCCATCCGGGATAATTACGAATGCCTGTTTTATGAATATGATATTCTTTGCCGGATTTATCAAAGGCATGCCCTTCGTCTTTTCTCTCTACGCCGGTCCAGTTCCACGGGCCTGCGCCGAATTGCCGGGATTTGAGGATCTCAGATAGTGTTTCATTTGAAACCTTCCATAAAACATGATATATCCAGTCCGCATAATTTGAGATAAACACTACACCATAAGGGTCCGTGAGCACCATAATCCCTTCATATGGTTTATTTATCTCATTTTCTATATCATCAATAAAGGCCTTGATTACAACGACGCCTGACGGCACATCCCGCCTGTTTCCATAAACCGGATAGCCGAAATAGGCGCCCCTCTTTTTTGAGGTGACCCCGAGGGCCATGTAAACGGATGGGCTGCCATTTAATGCCTGCTGAAAATAAGGCCTGAATGCATAATTCATACCGACAAAACTATCAGGCGCGTTGCGATTGGAAGAAGCAATCGTGTTTCCATTATTATCCATAAGGTAACAGACACTTACCTCCAGGGTGTCCTGAAAATGGTCCAGAATGGAATTTGCTTTTGCCAGCGAGTCCGGACTTTTACCTATCAGAGCATTTTGTATCTCTTTAAGTCCAGCCAATGTCTTGACCGATTTTTGGTGTTCAGCGAGGGAAAAGTCGATAAGATCTGCCATGTCCTTCACAAGCTCGTCGGCTCTGTAGAAAGATTCCTCCTGTGCAGCATTCTTAAGGGACGAATAGTATAGATATCCTCCAATTGATGTAGACAGGAATGAAAGTAACGCAAGGACTAATATAATTACTCGAAGTTTCATTTTTTATAATGCTATCGCTGCCGGCGCCGGTCATGCCGGCATTTTGTGATTATTATTAAATGTGATTAATATTAAATCTGATATATAGTAACGGCAATAAATAACTTAAGTTAAAATATGATATTTCCTTTATATTACAGCTAATTAAATGCTTAAGATGTATTTTAATTTAATGCCGTTACTATAGAATATCACAAGGACAATGAAAACTGAATAATTTTTGTCCTGGATTTTTTTATTGACAGAACAGGATATTATTCGTAGAATAAATCAAACAATTCCTGCCGGAAGATTAAGAAATAACAATTGATATATAACCGGCACAGAGGGGAATAATCGCATGGCATCAATCCTGCGACAGACAGACAGACAGACAGACAGACATATCTTTCTTAGTAGAGAACGATAGAGAATTTCAAAAGGCATGGTTGCTGATTTTCAGCCGCCATGCCTTTTTTATTGTTTTTTGTTCCCCTCTATAAAGAGGGAATTAAAGGGTGTGTTTCCCTGAAAATAAAAGAAAGGAGATATTAAGCATGAAAAGTTTCAAATCATTCATTACAGTCATAGTAATTCTAAGCGCCGCTGCATTAATACTTACCGCCTGCGGTGGCAGCAGTGGCGGCGGCAACGTCACTCTGTCATCTATTGCAGTGATGCCTGCTAATCCGAGTATTGTTGTTGGAGCATCACAGCAGTTTACAGCAACCGGGACATATTCAGACAGCAGCACACAGAACATAACAACATCAGTGACATGGAGTTCGTCCAACACAGGAGTTTCCACAATCAACACCTCAGGACTTGCCGCTTCTGTTGCCGCAGGCAC
>CAYMUX010000124.1:0-8966 GCA_964393845.1 uncultured Nitrospiraceae bacterium | reverse complement strand
ACACCATATTTTATTTTTGTTGAATTTTGAACTCCAACTGCGGAAGATGGGCTAAATTAGATATCGACGAATTTATTAAACTACTATAGTCGCTTGCCAGCTTCTTATTGCCTTTCATCTAAAACATTGCTTATAATTTTTATGGAAAAGAGATAAAGGTTCAAAGGCACAGAGGCACAAAGTTATTTTTTTCTTAGTGCCTTTACCCTATGCGCCTTAGTGCCTTTTATTAACTCAAATCAATTAGGAGAGTGAAATAATAATATGTCCGGACATTCAAAATGGGCGGGGATCAAACATAAAAAAGCAATTGTCGATGCAAAAAAAGGCAAGGCCTTTACAAAGGTTTCAAAGGAGATAACCGTAGCGGCAAAGATCGGCGGCGGCAGCCCTGATATGAACTCAAGGCTCAGGCTTGCCATCGAAAAGGCCAAGGAAGTAAATATGCCGGCTGATAACATCAAACGGGCCATCATGAAAGGCACAGGGGAACTACCCGGCACTGTTTATGAAGAAACAACTTATGAAGGGTATGGACCGGCAGGAGTCGCCATATTGCTTGAAGTTATGACAGACAATAAAAACAGGACCGTCGGGGAAATCAGGCACATACTGACAAAAAGCAACGGGAATATGGGAGAAACAGGATGTGTGGCCTGGATGTTCGACAAGAAGGGCTACATCCTTGTCAGTAAAAATAATATTGATGAAGATACTCTTATGTCAGCTGCGCTTGATGCCGGAGCGGATGATTTCAAAAACGATCCTGAAGAAGAAAATTACGAGATCACAACTGCGCCTGAAGACCTCAATAAAGTCAAAGAGCATCTCGAAAAACAGAACATAAAACCGGGCCTTGCGGAAGTAACAATGGTCCCCCGGAATTATGTAAAGCTCGAAGGCAAAGACGCTCAAAAAATGCTCAAATTGATGGAGGCGCTGGAAGACCACGACGATGTGCAGAATGTCTATGCGAATTTTGATATCCCGGATGAAATCATGGCGAAGATTGAGTAAAAAACATTGCGTATAATCGGAATAGACCCTGGAACGATCACCTGTGGTTACGGAATCGTTGAGAGTAGGGGCACGGCGCGCCGTGCCCCTACATACGTCACATCCGGTGAGATAAAAATGAATAAAAAAGACCCCCTTCCTGAACGGTTAAAAACAGTCTACGATTCTCTTAATTTATTAATTGAAGAATATAAGCCTTCCCATTTATGCCTGGAAAAAATCTTCTACCATAAAAGTATCCGTTCCGCCTTTGCCCTCGGCTCGGTCCGGGGTATTGCGCTGCTTCTGGCCGCTCAGAACAATCTGCCCGTTTCTGAATACAATTCAACTGAATTAAAAATGGCGCTTACAGGTTATGGAAGGGCTGAAAAGAGACAGGTGCAGGAGATGGTTAAAATAATCCTGAATCTTAAGTCTCTGAAAATGAGCGAAGACAGCACCGACGCCCTCGCCCTCTGCATCTGCCACATAAATTCATCAACGTTTAAATTCTAAATATGAAGTGCTGTCAGTCCCGATAAGCCTGTCAAGTTGTCTTTGTGATGTCTAAATAATACACCATGACTTATATATATGCCGCGATAGTTATCAACCTGTCTCCTATACCCCGTTTTTTTGACAACCAACCGCATATAATGGTAGATTTGAAATATGAAATATACTGTCGTTATAAATGAATCCGAATATGGCTTCGATGTCCATTGTCCTGTGCTTCCGGGCTGCCACAGCCAGGGGGACACACTGGAAGAAGCCATTGATAATATCAAAGATGCCATCACGACATACCTCCAGATGATAGCTGAAGAGACGAAGAATGCGAGGGTGTGCGAAGTAGAGGTCCCCGCATAACGTGCTCTTTACTGATGTCTCTTCTGACCGCGCTGTCAGGGCATTCATTAAAGCAGGTTTTAAAGTCATCACTCAAAGCAAGCACATCGGCATGTCTGACGGCACTCACCGGATAACTATTCCAGCTCATAAAAGACTTAACCCTTATACTCTCAAAGCAATAATTAAAAGCGCCGGACTTACTGATCAACAATTTAAAGATTTCCTTTAGTATTTTCACTATACCCTGGACCCTATATCCATTCTTTTCTTTGACAGAACTCGGCATCTATGGTAAATAAAAATTTTAAGCTTTTTGGCGGGGTCAAGTTTATAACTTTACCCCATCTTTCCGCACTGCTTCTGGCTGCTCAAAAAAATCTGCCGGTTTTTGAATACAACCCGACCGAAGTAAAAATGGCGCTTACAGGTTATGGAAGGGCTGAAAAGAGACAGGTGCAGGAGATGGTTAAAATAATCCTGAATCTTAAGTCTCTGAAAATGAGCGAAGACAGCACCGACGCCCTCGCCCTCTGCATCTGCCACATAAATTCATCAACGTTTAAATTCTAAAATCGTTTCCTTTCAGTATTTTCATACAGATCGTGTATCATATTATGATATTTATTGGAGGCCGATTTTGATTGCATCTCTCAGAGGAATAATTCAGAGCAAAAAACCGGACAGCATTATAGTTGATGTCAGCGGTATCGGATACCGTGTCAGTATCCCTCTTTGCAGTCTGGGCAATATCCCCGAGCCGGGAGAAAAGGTCTTTCTTCATACATATACGCATGTCAGGGAAGACGCTCTCCAGCTGTTCGGTTTTCTTTCAGAAGAAGAACGGAAAGTCTTCACAACCCTGCTTGGAATAAGCGGCATAGGTCCCAAGCTCGGTCTTGCAGTCCTGTCCGGTATGCCTGTGCAGCGGTTTGTTGAAGCAGTGAATAATGAAGACATCCCCCTGCTTTCAACTATCCCCGGATTGGGCAAAAAAACAGCCGCTCGACTCATACTTGAGCTCAAAGGGAAACTGCCGTCTATGGAAACCGGCGGGCAGCATATTTCACAAGAAAACTCGGCAGCTGATGACGCAATATCCGCGCTTGTAAATCTGGGTTATAAGAAGTTTTCGTCCGAAAAAGCTGTTGAAATGGCCGTGAAGCAGGGTTCCCAAACAATTGAAGCTATAATAAAGGAAGCTTTAAAATATTTAAGGGAGAAATAAATGAAATCGTATTGAGAAAATCTCCCCTAACCCCTCTTTACCAAAGAGGGGAATAAGTTTCCCCCTTTGTAAAAGGGGGATGAAGGGGGATTTTATAATAATTAACGATTAACTGTATTTATGACCAACATCCCTGAAAGAAGCATTACTCCGGAAGCAATCAGCGAAGACATCAACTTCGAGTTGAGCATTCGTCCACGCATTTTTGAAGAGTTTGTCGGCCAGGACAAGCTTAAAGAAAATCTCAAAATCTATATACAGGCTGCGAAACAAAGGAACGAGGCCCTTGACCACGTGCTGTTCTGCGGCCCTCCCGGACTTGGGAAAACAACGCTTGCTTATATTATTGCCTCTGAAATCGGGGCGGAAATAAAGGTGACCTCAGGCCCTGTGCTTGAAAGACCGGGTGATCTTGCGGCCATTCTCACTAATCTCGGTGACGGTGACATTCTCTTCATCGATGAAATTCACAGGCTTCCCAGGATTGCTGAAGAGATTCTCTACCCTGCCATGGAGGATTATCAATTAGATATAATTATAGGACAGGGGCCGAGCGCCAGGTCACTCAAATTAAGTCTTCCCAAATTTACCCTCATTGGCGCCACAACGAGAACAGGCCTTCTTACGTCCCCATTGCGAGACCGTTTTGGAATAATCAACAGGCTGGATTTTTACAGGCCGGTGGACCTTGAAAAGATACTCCTCCGGTCGGCAAAGATTCTAAACACGGAAATAAAGAAAGAAGCGGCCTCTGAAATTGCCGGCAGGTCACGGGGCACCCCGAGGATTGCCAACAGGCTGCTCAGACGCATCAGAGATTTTGCCCAGGTAAAGGGCAGCGGCATCATAGATATGGAGATTTCACAATCATCCTTAAGCGCAATGGAGGTTGATAGAATGGGGTTTGACGAGATGGACAGAAAGCTCCTGCTTACTATAATTGAGAAATACAGCGGCGGTCCGGTGGGACTCGAAACTCTTGCTTCGTCAATCCGGGAAGAAAAAGACACAATCGAAGATGTATATGAACCCTATCTATTGCAGCAAGGCTTTATTGACAGGACCCCGAGGGGCCGGGTAGCAACAAATATAGCTTATGAATATTTCGGGATTAAAAAGGAAGACGGCTTGTTTTAGATTGAGGAATGAAAAACTTGAGAAAATGCAGTCATGAAAATTTTATTACACATATGCTGCAGTAATTGCTCCCTTTATCCTGTCAAAATATTGCGGTCAGAGAAACACGATTTTACAGGCTTCTGGTTCAATCCGAATATTCATCCTTATGAAGAATATGTTTCAAGGCTTGATTCATTGAAAAAGCTGTCGGATATGTGGCATGTTGATGTGATTTATTCTGACAAGTATAAGCCGGAAGAGTATTTTGAAAGTTTAAACAAAAACATAACTCCCCTAACCCCTCTTTTCCAAACAGAGGAACACACCCCTTTATCCCCTCTTATTAGAGGGGAAATGTCCCCCCCTTTAGCAAAGGGGGGTGAGGGGGGATTTTTCCAATCCTCAGTTGAACGGTGCAAATTGTGCTATCAACTCCGGCTTGAGAAGACCGCCGAACATGCCCGGGAGCGGGGTTTTGATGCCTTTTCAACAACATTATTGATAAGCCCTTATCAGGATTTTGAACAGATTGTATCTACAGGTAAAGAACTGGCTGAAAAATACAATGTCCTGTTCCATATAAAAGATTACAGACCGCATTTCAGGGATGCCGTGGCGCTCTCAAAAGAGCTTGGCCTGTACAGACAAAAGTATTGCGGGTGCATATTCAGCAAAGAGGAAAGGGAAGGCCATGTCTGATCCGTTACAGCACATAGCAAAACTTCTAATTGTTTCTGGTATAATAATTGCCGTGCTTGGGGCTTTGCTGCTCTTGTTCAGAAACAGTGGTATTCCATTTTTAGGCAAGCTTCCCGGGGACATAATTATTCAGAAAAAAAAATTTTACTTTTTATTTCCCTGTTGCAACAAGTATTCTGTTGAGTATAATACTGAGTCTGATTTTTTATTTTCTTGGCCGGAAATGATCATATCAAATAAAAGGATTTCCATTTGAAACATATTGCACTGACCATTCTTACCCTGTTTTTTATCCTGTCACAACCCGTCCTGGCTGAAGATACCATCAAGGTCTTAATGCTTGATAGTCCTTACGATCCATTGCCTTCTGAAAATGCTGAGAACATTGATTATTTGACAGGTAAAGTGTTTGTGAACGGGCAATTTTATACAGGGTCTATAGAAGTTTTAAAGGATAAAAACGGTCTTCACGTTATTAATAATTTACCTTTCGAAGAATATATTGAAGGGGTCGTTGCTTCAGAAATAGGTCAAGCCTGGGAATTAGAGGCATTAAAGGCACAGGCTGTCATTTCAAGGACCTATGCGATTTATTATAAGAACCATAATTCGGGGAACAATTTTCACATCACGTCCAGCATACTTCATCAATTATATAAAGGTAAAAATACAGCCCCCCTGATTTCTTATTCCGTCAAAGCAACAGCAGGCGAAATACTGACGTATAACGGCATGCCCATAAAGGCATTTTTTCATGCAGCCTGTGAAGGCAAAACAGAGCCTCCGGAAGAAGTATGGGTAGAAGGTTATCCGTACCTGAAGTCTGTTGACTGCAATAATGGAAATACCCCATATGATAACTGGCAGAGAATATTTTCAATTAAAAAAATTTCTGACGCCCTGGGAATCGGCAATTTAAAGGAAATCATCATTTCCTCATATACTTCCACGGGTAGGGTCAAGACATTAAAAATGGTTATCGAAGGAGACAAATCAGCTGATTCAGGAATCGAGGTCAAAGCCACGGATATTAGAAAAGCCCTGGGTTATAAAGAACTTCCCAGCACCAGGTTTTCTCTGACAATAAAAGGTAAGGACATCATTTTTACCGGCAAAGGGTACGGTCATGGTGTCGGTCTCAGTCAATGGGGAGCGCTGGAAATGGCAAAACAGGGGAATAATTACCGTGAAATCCTCGCACACTATTATCCAGGGACTACACTAAAAAATAGTGAGGAAATAATATATCAAAAGTTGGCGTCTAAATTAGCGCCTTAATAATATGTCAGTTGTTAGTCTAAAAACTGAAAACTAAAAACATAAAACCCTGAATCATTGGCCCCTCGAATCCTTGAATCCCGTATTTCTAATATGAACCTTTCAGATTTCGACTACCATATCCCGGAGAATCAGATAGCCCAGCATCCCCTGAAGGAAAGGGATGCCTCGAGGCTGTTCGTGCTTCATAAAAAAACAGGTAAAATTGAACACAGGCTTTTCAGAGATATTATCGATTATCTTTATCCTGGTGACGTCCTGGTCCTTAATGACACTAAAGTCATTCCTGTGCGTCTCCCTGGTGTCAAGCCTTCAGGAGGCAAAGCCGAGATTACCCTGTTAAAAGAACTGGCAGTGAATTCCTGGGAGGCGCTTGTTAAGGGTGTGCATGAAGGGAAGGTCATGCTGGGATGTGGAATTACTGCAAATGTAACGCGATTAAACGGCGCTGCAGCAAGGGTAGATTTTGACATAAATCCCGATTCAGCACACAGGGACAAAACAGATATTAAGAATTTCTTAAATGATGTAGGAATAATGCCTCTTCCGGTTTACATAAAAAGAGAAGCCGTGAAATCAGATTCAGAACAGTATCAAACCGTGTTCGCAAAGGAAGATGGCGCCATAGCAGCCCCTACCGCCGGATTGCACTTTACGGATAAACTGATAAGTTCCATAAGGGAGAAAGGAATTTATGTACAGACAGTCACTCTTCATGTGGGTTACGGCACATTTAAACCGGTCACTGTTGAAGACATCAGAGAGCATCAAATGGATGAAGAGTTTTTTAAGATTCCCGGAGCTACGGCTGATGCGATCAATTTGGCAAAGGCAAAAGGCAGAAGGGTTATTGCAGTAGGGACAACCGTCACAAGGGCGCTGGAGACTTCAGCACATAATGCTGATTGGAATAATCTCCCTGAATCCCTCTTTGCCAAAGAGGGACTTGACGAATCCCCCCCTTTGAAAAAGGGGGGCAAGGGGGGATTTTCTGAACAAGCGCAGTACCAAATAACTTCCGGTCCCTATAAAACATCCATTTTTATCTATCCCGGATATAAATTCAATATAGTAGACATTCTGGTTACTAATTTTCATATGCCCGGGTCAACGCCCATAATGCTTGCATCTGCTTTCTCTGAGCTGGCCCTTCTTAAAAAAGCCTACAGCATCGCTCAGCAGGAAGGCTATAGATTTTATTCATATGGCGACGCCATGCTGATAATTTAGAATTATATGTAACATAATGCGGATGTTGGAAAATTATTTGTTTTTCGATTCCTTAAACGCATTTCCAATCAAGGTTAGGATGCATTCTTTTACTCAAAGCCATATACATTTTTTGAATATAAATTTATCGAGTTAAACAAATTATTTTTCAATGTCTGCATTATTTGGATCAAGCAACTTAAAGGGGGTTAAAGATGGTGTCAATAAACTTTACACACTCTCTGCGATTTACTTGCTTTATTAGTGTCCTTGAATTATATTTAGACATAGCGGCAAGACACAATATTTCATTACAGCCTTTGCCGCCTGCAATTGATCGGAAAAGGAGAATACCAACGGTTAAGCTAGAGCTGGATTTGGGCGAAGAAAAAGACCTTTCATCAATATATGGAAGGCTTGACGCAACTCTTAAGGTCATGGAAGAATCCCTTGGCATTGAAGCTTCTATCAGAGGCAGTAAAGTATTTCTTCAGGGCGAAGAAAGCTCTGTCAACAAAGCTGAAAAGTTCATAAAGGAGTTATATTCCATAGATTCAAATGGCTGTACAATAAACCCTGAAGATATAAGGTTCGTTTTAAAAGCCATTGACTATCCCTCTGCTGATGGACTCTCTTCAAATAATAAGCAGTTACAGCATGATTCTCCCAATATGCTTAAAGAATATTTTCTGCGTCATATCCCTGTGTCATCAAAAAAGAAATTCATAGTCCCGAGATCAGAGACTCAAAAGAAATACATTGACGCCATAAAACAGCATGACATCGTTCTCGGGATAGGTCCTGCGGGTACCGGTAAAACATATCTTGCAATGGCAATGGCAATAAGCTCTTTGCTGCAAAAAGAGGTAAGCAGGATCATTCTGGCGCGGCCTGCTGTCGAGGCAGGGGAAAGGCTTGGTTTTCTGCCGGGAGATTTATACGAAAAAGTGAATCCCTATCTGCGGCCTCTATATGATGCCCTTTATGATATGATGGAGGTGGAAAAGGCCCACCGGCTCATAGATCAGGGAATTATAGAAATAGCGCCCCTTGCCTTCATGAGAGGCAGAACGCTGAATGACGCCTTCGTCATACTGGATGAGGCGCAAAACACTACATCAGAGCAGATGAAGATGTACCTTACAAGGCTGGGGTTTAACTCAAAGACTGTCATCACAGGAGATATCACTCAGATTGACCTTCCTGCAGGAACGGTATCGGGTCTGATAGAGGCCGAGAAAATTCTCAAAGGAATAAACGGCTTGTGCTTTGTTTACTTTTCTGAAAAAGACGTGGTAAGACATAAGCTTGTACCGCATATAATTAAGGCTTATGAAAAACTTAATAAAAACCGAAATAATTAGCCATGACAAACAATAAACAAAAAGATAAGAAAAGAAAGCCGTTTAATGTTAATAAAGAAAACCTGATAAAGTATTGCCTTCTCATATTATTTACTGCACTTCTCAGTGTCTCTGTAGTCTGGGGCAAGGGCTTCTCCCTGGAATTAACAACCGGCGCTTCTTTAATCGTTGCTTTACTTCTGCTCATTATGTACAAAGATTTCATCCGGTACAGGCCTGAGATA
>CAYMUX010000123.1:0-9121 GCA_964393845.1 uncultured Nitrospiraceae bacterium | reverse complement strand
CAATATAAAAAATCATCCGGGGCGTGGCGCTGCCACCCGTAACTGAATGGTTACAGCAATTGCTTGCTTCACTTCAATTCAAAACATAAAGATTACTCAATTGAAATTTCTGATTAAATATTTTTGCAGGTTGGCGCGGTTAAGGTTGAGATACAAAGGGGTCAGTCCCGGACATGGGACAATCTTCCCCTATCATTAACCTCGCTGCCCCCCAGTATCCACATTATCATTTAGGCAAGATAAAATAAAAATTGTTTCCGTACTGAGTGGCCTCATAGCCCACAAATCCGCCGTGTATCTCAACAGCGTTCTTGATAAATGACAGGCCGTGGCCTGTCCCGGGCTGGTTTAATACATTGGAAGCCCGGTATTCCTCATCGAATAATTTTATCCTCTCATGCGGAGCAACATGCGGCCCTGTGCTGAATACATTAAACTTGACGCCGTCTTTTCCGGGCCCGAATATATTATTTATGACTTCACGGCCATAAGAAATGTATTTCTTTTCTTCGCCTGTTTCGGTAACTATCTCCTGTGTGTATTTGATGGCATTTGAAAAGAGATTGGCATAGACCTGGGCTATCAGTCCAACATCTATTACAGTCAATATCTCTGCGTCAGGGATACCGCTTAAACGGTCATCCACGGATATGCCCATTCTTTTAAATTGTTCGATATATCTGTCAAGCTGTGGCTGAACGACGTCTTTTTTCATATTGCAGGACTTGGTGCGCAGTGTTAGGCGTCCCTGATCAAAATGGCTCTTTCTGAAAAGTGTCTCGATAAACAGACTCATGTTCTTATAATGCTTTTCTATATTCTCCAGTTCTTCGGTTAATCCCCGATTAATATCAGTGAAATTTTTTAAAAAATTATTCATGCATGCATCATCACACTGGCCTGCGGATGATTTACTAAAGAACTCTCTCTCCATCTCGACATTTTTTTCAATCTTTCTCCTGAGTCCCCTTAGAAAAAGCTTATACACCATATTGGGGACAATAATGTTGTGTTCGATATCTGCGACAAGAGAGCGGATAAACTTCAGGTGTTCGATATTCTTCCGGACTAAAAATCTGTTATGGATATTAAACCCGATACGGTTGGCGTATTTCTGGAAAAAAAGTTCGCGATGCTCCGAAAGGTCTCTGACCGGATATATGGCCAATATGCCGAGAACGTAATCCTCCACCTTAAAGGGGAGCGCCTCAATTAACGGCTCTTTCCCGCGTATAGTCAATACCAGACTGTTCTTTTCAGTATAATAAGGCTGGTTGGCCGGTTTTATTTCATCCGGAGGAGGCGTGTGTAATTCATCTCCGTCCCCAGTCTTTGCTATAAGCGTCAGAGAATTCGTATTGGCGTCTACGATGTAAAGACATGCCTCCAGATTAAAAAAATACTTGGGGATCGTGACACACAAATTGTAAAAGTCTTCAATATTGTCCAGTTCCTGGGCAAGATCAAAATAAGTCTTTAAGGCATCATTTTCTTTCTGGGTGAAATTATAATTCTGGTAATCGATTTTCTTGCTTTCAACTCTCTCGATTATATATTTTATTTTATCCATAGCAGTTAGAAAGAGTATAAAAAACTCAGAACGTCTTTATTAAAGTATAAACAACGCATATTTAAATTTGCCATAGTAATTTTATCACAATTATAGCATTTACATTTAAAACAATCATGCTGAATATTATTGACAATATCTAACCCTTGCGCTCAAAAAGTTTGGCCCCAATCACTACAAAGGCAAAGGACAAAATTAATATAACTGCCATATCAGTCGCAAGACTGAAATCAGCGCTCATCGGGCCTTTTTCGATAGGGAAGATAACATTCTTGAGCGCATCAACACCGTAAGTCAACGGATTAAGTTTAGCTGCGATGGCAAGGGGTTTCGGCAGGAGCTTAACCGGATACATCGCGCCGGACAGGAAAAACATGGGCATTATAATAAAATTCATAATAACACTGAAGCTTTCATAACTTTCGTAAAATGTGGCAAGTAATATGCCGAAAGATGATATACAAAAAGACACAGCTACGGCAATAATCAGGACTTCAAATATTTGCAGCGGACCGAGTTTAAAGCCCAGGACAGGGAATATCAGCAGGACTATTGCAGCCTGCAATGTTGAAACAACGGTCCCGCTCAATGCCTTGCCGATTACAATTGAAAGACGGGAAACAGGGGCAGCTAATATTTCCTTGAAGAAACCGAATTCCTTGTCCCATATGATGGATATGGAAGAGAATATGGAGCTGAACAGGATTGTCATCCCGAGTATACCCGGGAATATGAACTGAGTATATGGCATGCCTGCATCCGGACTTACGAGCCTGCTCATGCCCCCTCCTACAAGAAAAAGCCATATAAGAGGGCGGGCTATGGTTGATACAAGCCTGCTCCGTTCTCTGATGAACTTTTTAAATTCTCTTGCTACTAAAACGTATATAGCATTAAATTCCATAATTAATAGCTCTTAGCTGTCAGCTTATAGCTTATAGCTGCTTTCAATGCCTTCTCCTGTATGACCTTACATCTTCCTTGATAGAGCTCATTCCCGATATTTCTTCAGCCCTTATGGCCTTGCCGGTCAGTTTCAGAAAGACGTCGTTAATCGTGGGTCTTTGGAGTTTTACAGAAAGTACCATATCTCCCAGCCCGCGGATGAGTTCAGGTATGCATGCGTCTCCCTTTTTTGAAGTTAAGTAGAGCTCTCCATTTTTTTCCTCTGCATCGATGTCAAAAAGTTTTTTTATCTCTCCCTTAGACCAATTGTTGTCCCGTGTTTTAAGAGAGATAACGTCTCCGCCCACAGTTTTTTTCAATTCCTCAGGGCTGCCCTCCGCTATTATCTTTCCGTTGTCTATTATGGCGATCTTATCGCAGACCTCCGCCTCTTCCATATAATGAGTAGTCATAAAAATGGTTACATTGTGTTTTTTCGGCATCCCGGCTATAAATTCCCAGAGGTTTGCCCTTGATTGCGGGTCCAGGCCAAGTGTCGGCTCATCAAGGAAAAGGACTTTGGGATGGTGTATAAGTCCTCTTGCCACCTCAAGCCTGCGTTTCATTCCGCCTGAAAACTTTTTCACAAGATCGTTTTTTCTATCATAAAGTTGAACGAACTCCAGGGCATCATGGACACGGGGTTTAATTTCGGATTTTTTCACACCGTAGAGATAAGCATGAAAGACCAGGTTTTCATAGGCTGTAAGGTCTTTGTCCAGGGTAGTGTCCTGAAATACAATACCTATGGATTTTCTTACTTCCGACGACTGCTTTTCACAATCATATCCATTAATGAAAGCCTTACCGGATGTTGCTGATATAAGTGTGCAGAGAACGTTTATCGTTGTCGTCTTACCAGCGCCATTCGGCCCCAGAAAGCCGAATATAGTCCCTTCCTCGACTTCAAAGGATATTCCGTCTACGGCAGCGAGATTTCCGTATCGCTTTACGAGATTTTCGACTTTTATTATCGGCATATCAGATATTTCATAATTTCAATGAATGTTCAGTTAAGAATTTATACGAAAACCGGATTAAATGCAACAATTCCAATTGAACTGCATCTTATATATGTGATAGAATTCAACGCAACAAACAAATTCAGGAGTATGCGATGAAAGTTTTTGTAAAAAATATAGATGAATTAACCTCGGTCTGTGATGCTCTGATATTACCTTTAACGGAAGATAAAGGAATAAGCCATTATAGAGACATTGATAAAGCGCTGAACGGCCTGCTGAAAAAAATAATAGTCTCCAGGGAATTTTCCGGAAAGCAGAATGAGACCTTACTGGTCCATACGCATGGAAAGATAAAATCCGGCAAGGTCCTTCTGGTCGGTCTCGGCAAGGGCAAAGAAGTCACTCGCGAAAAATTGAGACAGGCAGGAGGCAAGGCTGTCTCTTATCTCAGGAATCCGGGCGTCCGGAATGTGTCTCTTTCTTCCAGAGTATTTTCATCTTTAAAACTCATGCCTGCCGACTTTATTGAAGGCAGTCTGCTTTCCCATTATCGTTTTGACAGATACAAAAAAGAAGAAAATCATAAGGAGATAGAAAGTATCACAGTGCTTTCAGGAGAGGATTTAAAAAAACAAATTAATTTCATAAAGGCAGCTGCAAGCGCGACACTTCTGGCTCGTGACCTGGTAAGCACTCCTGCAAACGACATGACCCCGTCAGCGCTTGTAAAATGCGCGCGGTCTCTCAAGAAAGTTTCTGTCAAGGTAATTGAAAAAAAACAGGCTGAAGAGCTTGGCATGGGAGCTTACCTCTCAGTTTCGCGGGGGTCTATGGAGCCTCCGAAATTTATAGTAATTACTTACAGGAAAAGCAATACTCCCCCGATAGCGCTCATCGGCAAGTCGGTGACCTTCGACAGCGGCGGTATTTCCCTTAAGCCGGCACTGGGTATGGAAAAGATGAAATATGATATGGCGGGCGGAGCGGCCGTGCTGGGGGTAATGAAGGCTGCGTCTGAAATGAACTTACCGCTCCACATTATTGGCATTCTGCCGGCGACGGAAAACCTCCCCGGCTGCAATGCCTCGAAACCGGGTGATGTCGTCAAAACCATTGATGGTAAAACCATAGAAATTATCAGTACGGATGCATAGGGCAGGCTTGCACTTGCCGATGCAATCGGGTATTCAAAAAGATTCAAGCCTTCAATGATCATAGACATAGCAACCCTTACCGGAGCATGTTCCATAGCTTTGGGAAATGAAGCGATAGCAATGATGGGAAACAATGACCCTTTAATGAGTAAGATAAAGAGGGCTTCAGAAGAAACTTATGAGAAGGTCTGGCAGATGCCGCTTTTTGATGAGTACAAAGATTACATAAAGAGTGATATAGCAGACTTGAAGAATTCCGCAGGTCCGAACGGTTCGCTTGTTACTTCAGGATATTTTCTCAAAGAGTTTGCCGGCGACGTTCCATGGGTCCATCTCGATATTGCCGGCACTGCATGGATTGATAAAGACAGGCCGTATGTTCCAAAGGGAGCGACCGGCATCGGGGTGAGGCTGCTCCTGCAATTTCTAAAAAGTTAACGCAAAAAATGCGTTTAGAATAATGCGGATGTTGGAAAATTATTTGTTTTTCGATACCATAAACGTATTTTCAATCAAGGTTAGGATACATAATTTTATTCAAAGCCATATGCATAATTTGATTATAAATTTATCGAGTTAAACAAATTATTTTTCAATGTCTGCATTATTTGGCTAATCTCCTTTACGACTTGAATCCTTACAATTTTACCAACTATTACTTTTTCTGTTGCCGTTTCATTTCTTCCTGTTTCTTGATGCTTTCATCGATTTCTTTTAGTTGGATACTATCAGGTCCATATAATTCTTTCCTTATATCCCTGGCCCTGTTGTAAAGCGGCGTTGCTTTATCAAACTGGCCGGCCAGTGAATAAGATAAAGCCAGGTTCATTATCGGATTAATCAGGAATTCTTTATTTGCATCAGATTTTTCTATTACTTTTATTGCCTCTGTACACACCTTATCTGCTAATGCCAGATCTCCGTTCACAAGTGAATTTCTGGATTCAAGATTACATTTGTTTAACAGCTCATTAGCGCGTGGCGATAGTGAATTGCCTGATGCCGGATCTGCAGCGAACGTGTTTGCGCAGTTAAGGCTTACAAGTAAAAACATAATTACATATACATATTTCATGGCATTCTCCTCCGGATATAATGCAGAAATAACCTATTTAATTGCTATTCTCAGTTCATGCAATATGTCTTGCATATTCAAACTGAACTGTTTTGGAAAATGGATTTCATCAATGTATTTTGCATCATTCACGATCTTAAGCAAGTCATTTTTCTGAATGACATTATGGGGCGGCATATTACATTGTTTCGCATACTTTTCTCTAATATCAAATACCTTTCGGAAAACAGTCTTTTTGTCATCCCGAAGCCTGCTGTATCCGCTTATCTTTCTGTATTTATCTTCTGGGTCCCTGGTGTAATTTTTGTTCTGGATTTGTAAGTTCTTCAAGAGAAAGGGCTCTAACAATTTCTTTGCGTACAGTTTTGCTAAGATCACATCTTTCAGTGCAAGCAGATATATTACATCATTGATGGCATAATCAATTGCGTTTTCAGATATAGGCCTGTTCTTCCAATTATGTTTCTGATATTTCCTTTTCTTTTCCAGGAAAATACCAAGTTCAAAAGCAATTAATGAATGAAGGTCCTTTTTATCGTAATTAAGAAGCTCGGCAGCCGGCCTTAAATCCAGTATCGATTTTATTTCTATATTAGCGCTGTTTTTAAGTAAAGATAAGTCGCTCCCTGCGTCATACATTACTTTCAGGATGTCCGTATTTTCAAAGAGAAGTTTAAGGGTATAATTATCTATCTTTAATGGATCAATGATTATTTTGTTCACGCCGTCGAAGATCTGTATTAAGCATAATTTTTCTCCGTAAGCATGCAAATTAGACTCAGCTTCTATATCTAAGGCAATAATATGAAGCCCTTTATCTTCAAACTTCTCCAGATATGATCGAAGTTCGGCCTTGTTTTCAATATTGATGTAATTCACAAATATCTCCTGTCCGGTAATTGATCATTGATATAATAACAGACCTCGATAAAAGCAGTCTAACATATAGAGTAATGGGGAATCTCTATTTATATTATGCCGAGCGCCTCTCTGGTCATTCTCTCTGCTGTCGCAAACACCGCCTTCTTTTCTTCCTCAGTCCTTGCCTCTATATAAAATCTGACCTTGGGCTCCGTGCCTGACGGTCTGATCATCAGCCATGAACCGTCATCAAACACCAGCTTGGTGCCGTCTACAGTTATAAGGCAAAAAAATATTTTTTATTCTTTGAAAAAAATGATAAATTCATTATAATCCATAATGAATAGAAAAAAGATATTAAAAATAATGCTAATGGTAACCATTCAGTTACAGGTGGTTATTACCCCACTTTGGAAAAGGGGGGCGAGGGGGGATTATTTAAATTCATTCTATAAAATCTCCCCTAACCCCTCTTTTCCAAAGAGGGGAATTATCCAATCCACCCGTAACTGAATGGTTACTGCTAATGTTTTAAATGGAGGGAATGGGCATGGCTCCTTACGATATTAAGAGGAAGGTATTTATTTCATTCCATCAAAAGGATCGCAAGGAAGTTGATGATTTCATCGAAAGATGGGCTGATAGGGAAGGTGTTTTTATCCCTAAGGTACTCGGAGTCTCTGATGCAGAGCATATCCTACGTCTCCCCAGCAGCTTGCCTGTTAGATTGAAGACGCGTATGATGCAAGAATAACACTCTTGTATATATATCTTAGGTAGAAGTTGATTATATAACTTGTGTTATCATATTACATAGCTTGGAACCTACGTTTTAAAAAGAGTTTTGGTGATATATTGTATTTACATTAAGGAAGGTTTCAAGCTTTATGCATAATTTTTAGCGGAGCGTAGTGTAATATTACACATAAATTAAAAGGAGGAATTTCAAACTTGGTGGAAAGTCAAAAAATGTATAACGAGCCCAACTCAGAGGAAGCATATAATAAATTAGTTGCTCTAAATAAATTGTCAAAAGCTTTGGTTCCTCTCTTTATTCTGAAGGATATGCTTCAAGAAATAGTGAAAACCTGTTGCTATATATTTAATGCTGAAGACTCATCTTTCTATCTATACAATGAAGATGAGAAGAAGCTAATATCTTACGCAGCAGAGGGGTATTTTTCTCGTATAGAAGAGATTTACGAATTAGGAGAGGGTATTACAGGGTGCATTGCAAAAGAACGGAGACACGTTAATACTAAGAATTGGGATGACCTAAGAAACAGCAAGGGATGGATAGGGAAGTATGATCTAGCACATTTTGGAGTGGATGTGAAACGAGGGGCCGATTCATTTTTGGGCATACCCGTTATTTTGCAAGATAAATTAATCGGGGTATTAAAGGTGGAAAACAAAATACCGCGTCCGGATAGCAATTTTTCAGATGAAGACCAACGTCTTCTGGAGATTATTGCCACATATATTGCCTCAGCAGTTCAAAGTGTGAGATCACGAGAAGATAAGATTAAGAAAGCTATAAGGAAGACTTTCATGGAAAGCGTTGAAGGCCATACTCCAATAGAAATAAAATCAGATACAACTTTTGTTGACGCGATAGATAGCAATAAAAAACTAAAAAATAATCCCAAAAGGCTGATAAATAATCCCGAAAAAATAGAATTCAAACTTTCCTTGGACAAAATAAAAAAATACAATTTGAGACAGTGGTATGAAACGTATAAGAAGGAAGCAGCAATATCTACAGGGGGTATACGCGGAATTCAAAACCCGCTATACCCATGGGACCACCGCTTCCCAATTCATCTTCTTGGGATAATGCTCGCCACTGAAGCCAAGTCCCTTTACCTTATAGATCAAAGAAAGGCAAGTGGAGATGAGATTCACAAAATCGTTAGTGGAGAAGTACGTTACAATACACAAATGTTCATAGATTTTATATCTAGGATCCAAGCTGCGCATGGAATTCATATTCATATTCCCAAAGGTAGAAATACAATTCCTATATGGATGGCTTCTTTTTTAATTTTTATGCACGATTATGATGGCGGTGATTACTGTACGTCAAGCCATGGCATCAGACCCAAAATAGCTACCAAGGATTTGTCTAACGACGGGGGGCAATACCTACCCGAAGTCTCCCTGGCCTTTGTGAATTATATTGACAAGATATTGACTCAGGCCGAGAAGGTGGAAGGTTATACGATCACCATTGAGAATAATAAAGATGAACTCATCAGAGAAGATATCGACGGCATTGCCGAATATGCAGAATATTTGAGGTCAGGTGTAGCTTCAGAAGAAAATCTAAGGTTAATTAAAAATGCTCAAGAAAATAAAGGTTTAAAAATAGTATTTGATTGTGTCGGCGGTTGTATGTATAGAACAATGAATAGATTATGGAGTCAGTTAGATATAACCAATGTCTATAGGCCTATTAATATTGAAGAAGACCCTAATTTTCATGGAATTGGCATGACTAAGGAATCAGAAGATTTGTCAATTGATGCCAGCAATTTAGAAGTTGTCAAGA
>CAYMUX010000122.1:0-9178 GCA_964393845.1 uncultured Nitrospiraceae bacterium | reverse complement strand
ATGATCGAAAACTGCGCCCCCGTCGAAAAAAACGGCGGTTTATAAACAGACACTAAATAAAGCGTAATCCGGTCTCTTCTTTTTCGCGCCTCTTTGCGTAACCGGCTGCACGTGATAAATAAAACCAAGTGCCGAAAGCACAGGCTGGATAAACTTATTCTCAAGCTCCGCCTCTTCTCCGGGGCCAAGCTTTGAGACTTTGACGGAGGCGTATGCCTTCCTGATCGACTCAAATGCAGCAGATGCCTTGTCTCTCTGCGCCTTCCACAAGTCAGTCTCCGGCAAGCGGTGTTCGAGGTAGTTGTTGGAGAAGAGATTTTGATTGTTCAAGAAGAACAGCTTCGCCTGCTCTTAGCATTACTCAATCCCCCTGTTCTGATGACTTTTATTTATTCCCGCCGTGTCCACGATATCGCCTATTATACAAAATCATCTCAATTATCGTTTGCAATTTTATTAGGGACTGCTCACGTGCGGAGGTGCTGTTGCAGGAATGACGAATTAAATACAAGTCTGTCTATTCAACGTTAGGAGAGACATTGCTATGAATGTTGATATTCAACTGCGGACTTTTTTATTTTATCAGTTTAAAAATCTGCACTCTGTTATTATTCGTGTCAGCGATGAAGACCTCGCCCTTGCCGTTGATGCATATCTGTGAAGGATAATTCAGGAGCCCCTCTTTCCATCCAAGCTCCGACATCTGCCCGAGGAAAGAGCCGTCCTGTCCGATTACGATAATGCGGCTGCCGTTGCGGTCCATCAGGTAAATGCGCCCCCTGTTGTCCGTTGTTATATTGGTGGGAAACCTCATCTGCTCCTTCATGTTTTCCGTCAAAGGGGAAAACTTCTCAGAACCTTTGGCGACAGAATAAAGCCTGGCATTAATGCTGTCGATCAGTAAAATATTGCCTTTGAAGTCGACCGCAATATCAGAGAAGAAACCGTGGCCCACGGGGAATTTGATCTGCGATTGATAGTCCCCTTCAGGGTTGAGGACAATTACACGCTCTGAAAGTATATCTAAAATATAAATATTGCCGTCTTTGTCTATCTCAAAACTCTTCGGGACATACGATGCCGGAGAAGGCAGTCCTGCCGGGTCCAGGTAGCCCTTGAATATTCCTTCAGGACTGAGATGCACGATCCGGCGCTGCCTGCCGTCAAGGACGTAGATTTCACCTTTTGAATTCAATTTGACCCGTACGGGATACAACAATTGGGGCACGCTGATTTCAGCGCCTGCTGTTAACGTCCTGTCCTGAAGCGTGTATTGCAGGAGCCTGTGGTTCGCAGTATCCGCTGCAATAAACCGTGACTCCTCATTACAGGCAACACCTTCCGGGTTATTGAGTCCGCCCCCTTTTTCATCAGAATATACGGACATAATATTCATATACTTCACGGTCCAGGCGCCGAAAGACTTTACAGGGGTAAACAATATGGCTGCTGTTAAAAATATATTTATTAAAGACCCCTTCATTTCATCTCCTCTCAATCTCTTTATGACACTGGATACATGTCTCAGTAACAGTTTCAAACTGTGACATCGCGGGTTTGTTCGCCGTTCCGCAGGCCCTGTGACAGCTTATGCAGTCAACGGAAAGATTTTTGTTCCTGGGGTCAATGAACTTTTCGCCGACCGGGTGTGTGGAATGGGTCTTCCAGTCGTGACATTTATTGCAGATATCAAAGCTCATGGACGGCTTATCTGTAAGTAATACATTGTCAGCGGAATGAGGGGAATGACACTTGCAAAAGAGGGAGGGAGGCAGGTAACAGAAGTAGCCCGGAGTCTTGGGATCCATGAGAATCTGTTACGCACATGGAAACGGAAGTATAAGGAGGATCCGGCAGGCAGTTTTCCTGGCAAGGGACACCTGAAGCCTCATGATGAAGAGTTCAGGAAGTTGCAGAAAGAAAATGCCAATCTCAAGGAGGATAGGGAAATCCTAAAAAAAGCGTTGGCCATTTTCTCAAAACACCCCAAATGAAATACTGGTTCATGGACCAGCATCGCTCCTCACATGGGGTGCAGAAGATGTGCCATGTACTTGGCGTATCACGGAGCGGCTATTACAGGTGGAAGAAGAAGCCTGAGGGCAAGAGGAAAAAGGAAAACAACAAGATACTGGTGAAGGTTAAAGAATTCTATCAGAGAAGCGATAGAACTTACGGAAGTCCGAGAATAACAAAGGATCTGAGGGCTGACGGCGACATGTACGGAGAGAACCGCATAGCGCGGCTCATGAGGGAAAACGGGATAATGGCAAAGACAGTGCGGAAATTCAAGACCACGACCAACTCCAAGCACAATCTGCCGGTAGCTGAGAATTTACTGAAGCAGGACTTCACGGCAGAGGCGCCCAACAAGGTCTGGTGTTCCGACATAACGTACATACCGACGCTTGAGGGGTGGCTGTATCTGGCGGTGATACTGGATGTGTTTTCACGGCAGGTAGTGGGTTGGGCTATGAGCAAGCGGTTAACTGCGGATTTCGTAGTGAGGGCCTTGCATCAGGCTGTAGGCAGGCGTAAGCCTGAAACAGGCTGCATCCTGCATTCAGATCAGGGTGTGCAGTATGCCTGTATGGATTTTGTGAGTGTGCTAAAGCAGTACGGATTCCTTCAGAGCATGAGCAGAAGGGGCAACTGTTATGACAATGCGTTGGCAGAGAGCTTTTTCAAAACGCTCAAGACTGAGCAGGTGTATCACTGCCGGTACGAGACACGTAATGAAGCACGGCAGAGCATCTTTAAATATATTGAAATGTTTTATAATCGTCAGAGGAGACATTCAGCCTTGGGATATCTTTCTCCTGTAGCTTTTGAACTGGAGGCTGTGGCAGCCTAACCTTACTCTGTGTCCACCAAAACGGGGGAACTCCACTTTATCAATAATCAGGATAAGCTCCAATACATTGTTAAATGTCGTTTCCCATTCGCTTTCCGCATGTTTCACGGCGTCTTCAATTTTACGGCGTCCGGTTATGTCCCTTGCAATATGGATTACACCTATAAGCTGATTGTTTTTGTTAAATCGCGGGATGGCCCTCATTTCGATATACATGTTTAGATTAGGCTCAAACATTTCGAAGCTGACAGCCTCTCCTGTTTTAAGACAGTTGCAGCTCGGGCATCCTTCATGAGGGCTGTCGGCGCCGTGATAATGTTTAAAACATTTACTCCTTGAAAATTCTAAAAACGGCAATCCGAGTACTTTTTGTGCCGAATTATTGGCATATATTATATTGAAGTTCTTGTCATGGATGGTAATCATATCCGTAAGGGCATCGAAGGTGTCTTTCCAGTCCTGTATTGTCTAGAGCATCAACTCTCTTGCAGGGATATCGTCGGTGGAATTCAGGATAAGATCGCATATGTCGATATATTCAGCGCCACCTTCGCCGGGGTAAACGCTTCTTATTTCATTGTTGTTCAGCTCATCCAGGCAATTCATTTTTTTATTCATATGAAAACTCCTTGCATACAGGTCCGGGTTTTACTTTCAAAAACGCAGATGCAGCCATTACACAAAGTTCGCTATTCATCAGCCAGGCTGCCACAGTACCTATTATTATCGTTGAAGTTGCCCTATTAGTTAATAGGGGATTATCCGTATTTTTTGCCTCGAAAAAACTGATTTTTAATAAGGGGGATACGACGGGGCGCTTATTCTTCCAGAGAGGTCAATCCTTCACGGATGGCGTATTTTGTAAGCCCGGCTATGCTGTGGATATTCAATTTATTCATGATCTGCTGGCAGTGAGTATCAATTGTCTTTACACTTACAAAGAGTGCGGTTGCTATTTCTTTTGTTGACTTACCCTCGGCAATCATTTGCAGCACCTCCCGCTCCCTGTTTGAGAGGGAGGCGAATGCCGAAAAATTAGCCGCTGTCGGTTCAAACACGCGCTCTTTCAGCAGCATAGTGTTTATCTTGGGACTCAGGTAAATATAGCCGTTAACAACCGACTGGATGGCATAGACCAATTCTTTGAAGGCGCAGTCTTTCAGTATATAGCCTGATGCGCCTGCCTTCAGCATCTGCATTACGAACTGCTTATCGGAGTGCATTGACAGTGCGATTATTTTTATCTTCGGATTTTTGGCAATAATCTGGCGGGTGGCCTCAATCCCGTTGAGGTCCGGCATCACGGTGTCCATTACAACCAGGGCCGGGTTATGTTCATCCACAAGCTTGACTGTTGTCCGACCGTCGCCTGCTTCCGCAATTATCTCAAAGTCATCCTGCTTCTCAAGCAGGGTGCGCAGCCCCTCCCGCATTATTTTGTGGTCGTCTGCCAGAACAATCCGCAAGCTCATATTATTGCTGTAACGGCACGACTATTTTCACCTTCGTGCCTTCTCCCTCTTTTGAGTTTATCACAAAAGTCCCTTTGAGATATCTGATTCTTTCCCGGATACTGAGAATGCCGAAACATTCGTTTCTAAGCGAATGAAGATCAATCTTTGACGTATCGAAGCCGATGCCGCTGTCTTCAATATTGATTTCTACAGAATTGCCGCGCCAGGAAATAGATACTTTGGCCTTCTTCGCCTGTGAGTGTTTAACAATATTCATCAGCAGTTCCCGTATTGTCTTATAAAGGAGGATGCCGGCTTCCTCTTTTGGCTCTGCAAAGTTCTTATCGCAAACAAGTTTTATTACTATTTTATACTGTTCCTGATATTTTTCAATAAGCCATTCCACGGCGGCGATAAAACCCAGTTCATAAAGGACAGGGGAGCTGAGTTTAAATGTTGACGATCTTACAAACTTGATGATTTGTTCTATCAATTCGTGAATTTCGTTTAAATCTTTCGCAATAACAGGATGGGATTCCTGGATTGTTTCCAGCTTGATTTTTGAGATGGCAAGGTTTTGGCTGATATTGTCGTGCAAATGCTCTGATATGCGTTTCCTCTCCCGTTCTTCAATTAAGTCCAATTTGGACATAAGAGTGCGCAACTGCTCCTGGTAGAACAGGATAGTATTCTCCAACTCTTTGCGCTCTATGACTTCTTCCTGGAGAAGCTCAACCGCTGATTTCAATTCCCCGGTGCGCTCTTTTACCTTTATCTCCAGTTCATCCTTGGCCCTCTGGATATCCTCCTCCATTTTCTTTCGCTGTGTGATGTCGGTCCCGGAGCTGAGGGTGCCGGTAGTGCCGTCGCATTCGTCTTTCAAAATGGTATTGTGCCAGGAAATAATTCGCTCCTCGCCGTTTTTAGTCAATACGATATTTTCAAAATATTCAACCGGCTCAACATCCCCTGATATCAACCTGCAAAACGCCGATCTCACTTCTTCTCTATTTGTTTCCGGGATGAAACTATCAAACCAGTTTTCGCCGATTACTTCTTCTTGTTCAGACCCTAAAATTTCACATCCTTTTCTGTTTATAAGACTGGCTCTCTGGGCAGTATCGATAACTACCAATATCACCTCGGCAATATCAAGATATTTTTGTATCTTGTCTCTCTCGGTTTTAAGGCTTATCTCGAATTGCTTGCGCTCGGTGATCTCCCGAACCAGACCGGTGAAAAAAACTCCCTGGTCCGTTTTCCATCTGGCAATGGAAAGCTCTACAGGTAACTCTCTGCCCTGTTTTGTAAGTCCGACCGCTTCCGATGTTCTACCGATAAGCTTTGATTTTCCGCCTGAGAGTACCCGGTCAATGCCGTTTCGATGGGCTTCCCTGAATCTTTCCGGCATTAATAAGGCAAACGGCCTGCCGATTAATTCATCGGATATACAGCCGAAAACATTTTCCGCCGCGTGATTACATGAAACTATATTCCCTTTGCCGTCAATAGTAATTATGGCGTCTGATGCGGTTTCCACTACCGAGCGAAAGCGCTCTTCGTTTTGTCCTCCACTGCCTTCAACATCCGGCTGTTAAGAAGTGATATTGCCGCGAGTTCGCCGAATGCCGACGCCAGCCTTGCGTCATTTTCAGTGAAACCTCCGGGCTTGTTGGCAATACCGAGCAACCCGAAAACTTTCCCGTCAATCACCAGCGGGCTGAATAAAACATTATCAAGCGTTACATGCCCTTTGGGCAGGAATTTCGCCCACTCGCTGCCGGAAAAGTCGTTTCGATAAACCGCCTTGCCGGTCATGTGGGCCTTTTCACGCAGCCCGCGTATGGGCATGGGCAAAGAAGGATCCACAGTGCAGGGAAGTCCGCCGGGGTACAAGGACTTCGTTTTCCAACCCGTCATTCGACAGCAGGGCAACATATCCCGCCGTAGCCTCTATCAGGTTTTTACAGGAATCGAATATCGACCGCGCCGCGTCTTCAAACTTGCGATATTTCAAAACCGCACTGGAACTTTTATGCAGCTCCGTGATTTCAGCTTCTCGTCTTCGTGATTCCTCAAGCACTTTTTTACACCCCGTGACGTCTCTTACAACCTCAATGCCTGCTATAATTTTTCCAGAAGAGTTCTTTAAGGGGGAAGCAGTTATTTCAGCGTATTGTATTCCTTTATCTGTCATCCTCGATTGCTCGAGCCTGTAAATCCCGCCGTCCTTAAAGCTCATGGCAAGCTGACATTTTTCACACACACGGTCTCTTCCATGAATTACAGTGTAACAATATTCGCCAATATGATTTCCAAATAAATTTTTATGTAACTGGTTTTGATATAAATACTTAAAATCAGTATCCTGAATGCTGATAGCATCGGAGATAGCATTAAGAACTGATTCCGCCCACGCCTTCTTGTTTTCTGCGGTTAATGAAGCTGTGTTGAGACGCTCTTTAAACGGTTCTTTTGTTTTGTCTTCGGCACCCATCTCCATGTCTCCGGTAATTGCGATATATCTCATTATAGCAAATGTGAATTGTCTTAGTTGGGTTCGGAATATTCAGTAACCTACCGAACATCCTTTCTGAAGACTCAGCCTTTTCGAAGCGCAAAAACAGGGATTCCCCTATTCAGAAAAAATGTGAAATTAACGAACATAATTAACGTGAGCTTAAAAATATTTCTGGCCGATGATCACAAAATTATACGTGAGGGCCTCCGCGCCATGCTCGAGAAGAAGACCGATATGAGAATAGTCGGAGAGGCAGGAGACGGAAGGACGACCGTGCAAATGGTCCAGGAAATGAAGCCGGATATAGTCCTTATGGATATATCAATGCCGGAGATGAACGGGATCGAAGCCACACGCCGTATTATCAGGAACTCTCCTCATGTCAAGATAATCGCTCTGTCAATGCATACCGACAGAAGACTTGTATCGGAGATATTCAGGGCCGGCGCGTCTGGCTATGTGCTGAAAGAGGCCGCCTTTTCCGAGCTGATTGACGCCATCAACGCGGTAAAAAAAGGTTGTTCTTATATGAGCATAGAAATCCAGAAAGTCATAAATAAAACATTATCAAAACACCCGCTCTATTCGGAATTGAGCGACAGGGAAAGGGAAGTGCTTCAGCTCATAGCTGAAGGAAAGTCCGGCAGACAGATAGCCGGTTGTCTTGACATCAGCGTAAAGACCGTGGATTCGCACCGCCAGCAGATAATGAAAAAATTGAATATCCACAGCGTAGCGCAGCTTACAAAATTCGCAATCCGTGAAGGCCTGACGTCGGTGGAAGAGTGATCAGACCAGAAGTATTGACTGAGGTATAACTTTATGTTATCCTTTTGATATGAAAACAGCTATTTCTATTCCTGATGAAATCTTTAGAGAAATAGAGAAGTTTGCCAAAGAACACAATTACTCCAGGAGCGAGGTGTTTGTTATTGCCGTAAAGGAGTTTCTCGAAAAGCTTAGATCAAGGCAGCTTTTAGAACTTCTCAACGAAGTTTACTCGGATATTGAAACTCCGGTAGATATTGCATTAAGGAAAAAAGCTATCAAGCACTATGCTAAAAAAGTTTTAAAAGAACGTTATTAAAAAATAATATGAATATAAAACAAGGGGACATTTATTGGATTGATTTCGGCATTCCAAAGGGCTCAGAGCCCGGGTACAGACATCCGCATGTGATAATACAAAATAATATCTTTAATAAAAGCAAGATTAATACAGTTGCGGTTTGCGCCCTGACATCCAATCTTAAATGGGCAAAATCTCCCGGCAACGTATTGCTGAAAAAAGGCGAAGGCGATCTTCCAAAAGATAGTGTAGTGAACATAACACAGATTGAAACGATAGACAAATCATTCCTTGTTGAAAAAATCGGCGCTCTGTCTCCATCAAAAACCAAGCAGATTATTGAAGGCATTAAATTCTTAATAGAGCCAAGAGAAATTTAGCAGCCTCACCGCCTTCGCTCATCCTTTCATTTCCTCCGCCATGCATTTAATCAAGGGGAATTAACCCCCATTTGAACAAAATCAGTCTTTTCGAAGAAGTAAATCAGGGCTATTCCCTATTTATTCAAAAATCAAACGACCCGATAAGAATTTCATCCTGACAAGGGGAATACTAAAAAAAGACGGGAAGATTATATGACTAAAGACATTTCATGTGACGGTTTACTTTTTCTTAACCTGCCGAAATTCAAACGCATATTACCGTTTTATGTTTTTCTTACAATCTTAATAACCACGGCAGCAGCTTATGTGTTTAACACATATTTGCATTTCATATGCGGCAGATTAATAGAGAATGTGGCATGTGTGCTCTTTGGAGCAGGGGGCTGTTTTCTTACTATTGTATACATATCTGCAAAACCTTTATCAAAGATAGCCCTCAAGGAAAATGAGCTGTTAGTTTCATTCGTGGAAGAATGCGAAGAACAAAAAATACGGCGCAGTAGACTTAAGGAGTATTTTACTTCTCAAAGAAAATTAGACAAGCTCACTACGGCGCACCTCGAAAATATAGTCAATGAGACCGATTCGGCCGCCCATAAGATCATTACACAAGCCGGGGCCATAGACCAATCGATGACGGGATTGATCAACACCCTCTCATCCTTACAGACACAGAGCGAGGAGCTGGCGAAGTTATCACATATGACGATATCGGAAAACAAAGTGACAATTATCAACTTGCGCGACTATGTTGACCAGCGCCTGGAGGAATTGGAGCGCGAGCAGGCTGAAGCCTTCTCTTTATCCGATCATGCAGGCTCCATGATAAAGATGGTCGATATGATCAGAGATATCAGCGACCAGACCAACCTGCTTGCACTCAATGCGGCCATTGAG
>CAYMUX010000121.1:0-9534 GCA_964393845.1 uncultured Nitrospiraceae bacterium | reverse complement strand
GAGGGGAGATTTTTTGATGAATGTTTTTATTTCAAAATCCCCCTTCGTCCCCCTTTTTCAAAGGGGGAATACGCCCCATAACTGAGGGCTTACCAATCTATGAATATTTATGAGTAAGAAATATTGTTATTTAAAGTCTGTATTGTTTGGGTCAAAAACAGATTATCAATCATTTCTTTTTTTTACTGCCGGCTTTTTGGAGGCGGGCGTAGAGGGCTTTCCTGGTTATGCCAAGAGCATGTGCTGCCCTTGACTTGTTACCATTAAACGCTTCAATCGCATGTATAACCGTTTCGATCTCTATTTCTTTAAGAGGTTTTAGAGTTTCCTTTAATGTATTATTATTTTTAGCTTCTTTTTTAATTTCACCCGGTATGCCTCTTATATTGATACTGTCTCCCCTGGCAAGGACAACCGCCCTCTCTATTACATTCTCAAGTTCTCTTAAATTACCGGGCCAGGAATAGCTTAATAAGACATTCATCACATCCGGCGAGACATTGGAAACACGCTTATTCTCACGTTGTGAAAACTTATCTAAAAAATGTGTAACTAGAAGGGGTATATCGCTCTTTCTCTCCCTTAGAGGAGGGAGTTTAATTTGTACGACATTCAGACGATAGTAGAGATCTGCCCTGAAATTTTTCAATTTAACTTCTTTTGCTAAATCACGGTTTGTTGACGCGATCAACCGTATATCTATTTTTATCTTTTTGTTCCCGCCGATGCGTTCTATCTCCTTCTCCTGTATGGCCCTTAATATCTTTGACTGTAGTGAAAGCTCCAATTCGCCAATCTCATCAAGAAAGAGAGTGCCTGTATCAGCCTCTTCAAATTTTCCGATTCTTCTAGAGACAGCGCCGGTAAATGCTCCTTTCTCATGGCCGAAAAACTCGGCCTCAAGAAGTTCACGGGGCACGGCAGCACAATTAACTGCCACGAATGGTCTGTAATGTCTTCGGCTGGTATAGTGTATTGCATTTGCTACAAGCTCCTTACCGGTGCCGGTTTCGCCGACAATGAAGACATTGCTGGATGATTCCTTTATCGCCTCCACCATTTTAAACACATTTTCCATATTCGGGCTTTTGCTGATGATACTGGAAAACCTGTAAGTGGATTCAAGCTGGCTGCGGAGGCTCGTAATTTCATACTTGAGTTTTTTCTGCTCAACCGCCTTGGCCAGTATTGCTTTAAGTTTTGCATAATCAGGAGGCTTAATAAAATAGAAAAAAGCCCCTTCTGTAATAGCTGTTACTGCAGAGTCAACCGTACCGAAAGCAGTTAAAAAGATGACAGGGATATCAGGATAATTTGTTTTTAAATAATCAAAAAGGTTTAAGCCGTCTTTTCCCGGCATCTTGAGATCTGTAATGACCACATCAATATTCTCTGCGGAAACAATCTCTTTAGCCCTGTCAACTCCATCTGCCTGGTATATAATGTATGGGACTTCTTTAAGTATAGCCGACAAAACCTTACGTGCATTCGGCTCGTCATCAACAATAAGAACGCTCGATTTATTCTGATTCTCCACTTTGTTCCACCGGTAAGAAAACTTTAAATGTCGTTCCCCTGTCTTTCGCACTTTCCCATATCAATTTACCCTTATGCGCTTTAATAACCTCGCGGGACAGGAAAATGCCGAATCCTTTGTCGCTTCTTTCCGAGTTTTCAGAAAGCTCTCCAAGCTTACGCAGCTGTTTATCAGAAATACCCTCACCAGTATCCGATATCTCAATTACAGCGTAATTATTGTCACCTTCCCACTTTAGGCAAGTCTTTATATTAATTGTTCCGCCGTTAGGCATTGCTTCTATTGCATTGTTAATTATATTAAAAATAGCCTGTTCTATCTGAAAAGTATCTGCATGAATAAAGGGCAAAACTGAAAGATCATGCAATACTTTAATATTCTGCATTTCGGTCCGAGGTTTAATCATGGTAAAAATTGTTTTGAGGACATCATTGAGATTTACATGGAAAAATTTCGACTCGCCTTTTGCAGTGCTTAAGAAACTGGAGATAAAATTGTCGAGCTTATTGATCTCGTCATATATTATTGTGCTGAATTCAAGTAATGTTGGTTCATGCCCGTATTTTTCTCTCAAATACACTACGGCACCTTTTATGGCATTTAAGGGATTTCTGACACCATGGGCCAGAGATGAAGCTACTTTTCCAATGGCAACCATTTTTTCTGAATCAGCGAGTTTTTTAGTAAGCGGACATTTTCCGGAAATATTGTTTAATATGACATTAGCCTCTATAACTTTCCCTTTCTTGTTTTTTAAAGGGATGATCTGAATATCCGCGTTAAGATCCGTACTCATAAAACAGATATTTCTAAAATTTTTCAGGTTTCTTTTTCTTCCATCTCTAAAAACCGGGGATATTTTATCATTCAACACTGGATAAACATCTTTTATCTTGCTACCGACAACATCCTGCGCCCGAAGATGGCTTAATTTCTCCATGCCTGAGTTCCAAGATTTAATGATTAGAGCCTGATCAACACTAAAATCGCATTTATCAATCATATCGCTTTTTGCTTATAGAATGAATCAACTAAGTAAATTTACTTAAAATAAATGAAATTTAGGAATTTTTAGTAAGTTCCTCATAAAATTCCGGATTGTCGTTCAACATTTCCTGTTCTATCTTTTCTATGCATCCTAAATAAGGCGTTCGTATCCCGTGATAATCGACGGGATCACCAATCGCCTCAAATTTAAAGCTGAATTTATCAAGTAACATAACAATGCCTTTTGTCATTACCGCATACCAGTGGGTTATATGTCTGCGCTTACTTTCCTGATATATGGCCTTATACAAGTTTATTATTATCTCATGTCTCCTTCTTCTCTCGCTAAATGATTCATTTAAACGTCTGGCGCCCCTATGTCTGTACTTGTCATCAGCTCGTCTTAAGTTCCCGTTATTTGAATAGTTAGATGAATAATTATAACTACCAATACTTCTTCTCTCCTCATCTGGGCCGTATATGTATTGGTCTTCTGATCTTCTCCTATAATTCCTGTGTATTACAAGCCGGGAAATTTCGGCTACCGATTCGCTGGACAGTTCATCCCGGTTTAAATTTAATTCACAGTATTTTTCAGTTGGAAATCCTTCAGAAGAATTAAGGATCAAACTTATGGCGCCGACAATCTTCATATCATCTTTAACTGCAAAGTGTAAGGCATTATTGTCATACACATCAGTTACTACTTCATTAGGATGGTTTTCCGGCTTCTCAAAGCCCCATTCGTAGCAGTAAACGTTATAACGCAATCTGTAAATGTTTTTCAGTTCCTGTTCATCCAAAACAGGCTTAACTATTAATGACATAGAATTCTCTCAAATATCTGTTATCGTGTCAAGTGAAATGCAATTATATTTAAATAGTTCGTATTATCTAAGAAAAGTAAGTAAGAATTTTACTGTAAATCAAGATATTTTGCTATAAACAAGCCTATTTTCCCTTGTCGAAATAACGTTTTTACAATAAAATATTTGTGTGTCATGGCAAAAACCGCACGCATTGTCACAGTGTCACATCTTACATTTATATAGTCGGAAAAAATTTCCTTAAACTTTAAAACTATTTATAAACAGGTTTACTTAATGAATATTTTCATTAGTATTAATAACTTATCTCGATGATTTAATTCTTGTCTTTTAAGATAACTGGAGGTAATGAGATTGTCTGAAATATGGCACAGAAATTGCTGATGATATAACAGTCTTAAAATTTATCCTAAAAGATAAATGAAATCTTTACCTCTTCTGAAATGGATGATGCAGGGGACAGAAAACATAAACCATTAAATACTTCTTGACAAAAATACGGTCATATTTTATAAATATACAGCATTGGGGACATGGGAAATAAATATTGGGCATCTTAATTTAGTATAGTCCTCTCTTTTTTCCCCTAATGTATCAGCAAACAATAGAGTACTTGCAGTTTACCCGTGAGTAAATGTAAGACTTTAAATGCCTCAATAAAATCTTTGTATTATTGAGGCGCATAGGAGGATATTTAAAGGTGGGACAGAAAATGAGGAAGGCAGGCGTGTTACTTGTTACGTTGGTGTTACTTTTTGTTTTTACATCCGCTGCAAAAGCAGCGCTGTATGACAGGGGAGGAGGTCTCATATACGATGACGATTTAAATACCACATGGCTCCAGAATGCAAATTATACTGGAAATACTTTGACGTGGGATAATGCTGTAATCTGGGTGGATAATCTTGTTTATCAAGGCTATGATGACTGGCGATTGCCATTTACCGATACTTCCTGCTCCGGAAACAATTGTACAGGCAGTGAAATGGGGCATCTCTTTTATAATGAGAGTGTGACATCTGGAACCCCAGGATGGTTTACTGATGTCAGACCTTCTATATACTGGTCGTCAACCGAATATGACAACTCTCAAGCATGGCGTTTTAATTTCCTCTACGGTACACAAAGTTATGGTGATAAGACACAAAGGCGCAACACATGGGCAGTCCGTGACGGTGATTCCGCTCCCCCTGTAGTTCCCGAACCAATAAGTTCTATTCTTTTTATTACAGGCGGGGCAACGTTGGCGGCCAGATATCTTAGGAAAAAACGAAGTAAGATTTAATCAGCAATGCTTCCAATATTATTTGAAATGTCTTATGTCTGGACACGACTCACTAAATATCCCCTCCCGTGATGGGAGGGGATTCAATTGAGATATTGCAGAAATCAGCATATACTTTCGTAATCATTCAGTTACGGGTGGTTATTACCCCCCTTTGGAAAAGGGGGCGAGGGGGGATTATTAAAATTCATTCTATAAAATCTCCCCTAACCCCTCTTTTCCAAAGAGGGGAATTATCCAATCCACCCGTAACTGAATGGTTACTATACTTTCAAGAAAAGATATACACATGGAAGCCGGCTTATGATATGATAACGATGTCCTGATAAGAAGAACTATTGACTCAAATAATCCTTCAGCGCTTCTTTCCAGTGCCTTAATTCATATAATCCCTCAAGCCTGAGCATGTTATTGTTAAGCACGGAAAAGAGCGGTCTTTTGGCAGGACGTTTGAATTTATCAGAAGTTGTTGGTTTAATTATCGTATTACTCGACTGCAGTTTGGCAATCTCGGCAGCAAACTCATACCATGAACACTGTGATGAATTAGTTGCATGATATATCCCGTAACCTTTTCCGATAAGCTCTTTTAATTTTCTTGCAAGATCATATGTATAAGTAGGTGAGCCGACCTGATCATCTACAACTTCTATCTCATCTCTTTCCAAAAGAAGTTTGCTGATCGTATCAACAAAGTTTTTGCCGTTTTTGCCATATAGCCATGAAGTCCTTACAATATAAAATCTGTTAGTCAGGGAAGTCACAAACTTTTCTCCGAGGAGCTTGGAAAGACCGTACTGATTTATGGGATTCGGCGTATCCCATTCGTTATAAGGTTCTTGCTTTGTGCCGTCAAATACATAATCCGAGCTGATATAAATCACCGGACACTTGATCTCTTCACAGGCCATGGTTATATTTCTTGTGCCAACACCATTAACAAGATATGCCTTATCAGGGTCATGTTCACTTCCATCCACATCCGTATAAGCTGCGGAATGGATTAAATAGTCAGGTTTAATTTCTTTGATTATAGATAAGGTCTTATCAAGGTCTGTAACATCAAAATCACTTAAAGTAAATGCTATGAGCTCAACATCTGAAAAAACATTACTTATATCACAACCCAGCATTCCGTCTGAACCAGTTAAAGCAATCTTCAATTTTTCAGCCTCTCTCCATACTGAACATTATAATATTTCATATACTCTCCGGATAAAATTCTCTGCCACCATTGTTCGTTGGAGATATACCATTCAATAGTTTTTGTAATTCCCTCGTCGAAATCCATCGCCGGTTTCCACCCGATTTGCTGCTCAATTTTTGTCGGGTCAATCGCATACCTACGGTCATGCCCTTTTCTATCCTCAACAAAGGTTATCAGATCCATCAGGGAGCCTTCATCAAGATTGAGTTTTTCTGCGACTTTCTTTAGTATCAGCTTCACGATTTCAATATTCGGCCGCTCATTTCTTGATCCGATATTGTAAATTTCCCCTGCTGCTCCTTTATGAAGAACAGCATCCACAGCCTTGCAATGGTCTGTTACATAAATCCAGTCTCTGACATTCATACCATCACCGTATACAGGGATTGGCCTTTTATTTATGGCATTTAATATTACCAGAGGAATAAGCTTCTCGGGAAATTGATAGGGCCCGTAATTATTTGAACACCTTGTTATCATGGCCTTCAAATTATGGGTTTCTATATAGGACCTAACCAGCAGATCTGACGAAGCCTTGCTTGCAGCGTAAGGGCTGTTTGGCATTAAAGGGGAGTCTTCATTAAATGAACCCTTTGGGGTGGATCCGTAAACTTCATCTGTTGATACATGTAAAAAAACGCATCCTGTCTGCCTGGCAATCTCAAGAAGGTTGCAAGTACCTATGACATTTGTCTGTAAAAAAGGCTGTGCATCAAGAATGCTTCTGTCCACATGGCTCTCTGCGGCAAAATTAACGATTGCATCAAATTCTACGTCTTCCAGTAATTCTCTGTCGCAAATATCTCCTCTTAAGAAAGTATATCTATCTGATGACTCAATATCCTTAAGATTTTCAAGGTTGCCGGCGTAGGTTAGTTTGTCTAAATTGATAATATGATAATCAGGATGCTCAGAGAAAACATATCTGATGTAATTAGATGCTATGAAACCTGCGCCGCCAGTCACTAATAGCTTCATTATTAATCCTCTATCTTAAATGGAGACTCAGGATCATTTTCATATCGTAATTCATCAACCTCTTCTGTTTTACCCCATCCCCTGTACAGTTTGTCCGGCATGTTTATCACATAGCCTTCTCTTCTTTCAATATTTTTATATGCATGCACTATACCGGGAGGGACAACGGCTATTGTAGGATTAGATGTATCTATTGTTTTATGTTCTTTGTATGTAGGTGATGTTTCTCTATTATCCCAGAAATATAATCTGAATCTACCTATAAAACAGAAAAAATCCGTTTGCTCCTTGTGTTCATGAGGACCTCTTACAAATCCGGGTTTAGTCATTGACAGGTAAGACATTACGGATTTGATTTTAGATTCGTCATCCCTCATTATCTCTCCGAGCCAGCCCCGCTGGTCCTTGAAAAGCGCTAATTCCTTTACCTCAAGGCCTTCCACCTAAACCTCCACCACAGAATCATCACCTATCATAAGCCTCAGGGCTTTATGTATCTTATCGTTTCTGAAGATTCTGACATTGCGGCCGATAAGGCTTTCTTCCAGCCTTTCAATATCCCTTATTTCGCTGCCATCCATTATAACCGAATGCTCAACTGAAGATTTTATAATTTTCGAATTATTGCCAATACTCGTATATGGACCAATAAATGAATTCTCAATAACCGTATTCTCACCAATAACAACGGGCCCCCGTATTTTACTTTCTTTAACAATGGAACCTTTGCCAATGGATACACGGCCAAGAATACTGCTTTTGTCGTCTATTTCACCGGCAATATTTTCTTTCAGCCATTCATCGAGAACGATGACATTTGCGGTAAGCATGTCATCTTTTTTCCCGGTATCAAGCCACCACATATCAAGAATAAAACTCTCCACTTTACAACCCATATTAATCAGTTCCTGAATGGCGTCTGTTATTTCCAGTTCTCCTCTTCCGGAAGGTTTTATTCTCTCAATTGCCTCATGTATCTTTGGAGAAAAGATATATATGCCGACAAGGGCCAGATTTGATGGAGGAACATCCGGTTTCTCAATAAGTCTCAGTACCTTCCCCTCTTTTGTAACATCGGCAACACCAAACTGCCTCGGGTTTTCCACTTCTTTAAGAAGGATAAGAGCCTCCGGGGAATTGTTACGAAATTCATTAACAAATTTATCAATCCTGGTTCCAATCAGGTTATCTCCCAAATACATTACAAAGGGGGAATCAGCAAGGAAGTCTCTGGCTGTTTTAATGGCATGTGCAAGTCCGCCGGGTACATCCTGCACTATATATTTTATAGCAATACCCCATCGGCTTCCATCACCCACGGCATCCTTTATCTCCTGTCCAGTTTCAGGCGATATTATAATGCCGACATCATTTATGCCGGCATGAACGATATTGTCTATACAATAAAACAGTATAGGTTTGTTAGCCACAGGCACAAGCTGTTTTGCGCCTGAATAAGTCAACGGCCTCAGACGTGTACCCTTGCCACCGCTTAAAATAATAGCTTTCATGAATCCTATGTTAGCCCAAATTCCTTCTTAAATTCAAATACAGATTATTCTCATTATAATGTTTCGCATTTTTCTATCGACTTGAAATAAATAAAGACTGTTTCTAGCTGACTCGTAGAGCAAGAGTATTGCCTAATTTCATTAAGAATATTACCGTGTAATGATATCCGACGGTTGATGCGGTTTTTATTAATATTTATTCTCACTAATGTAAGAAAATCCGACTTTTTAGATTTTTTTGACGTTCTAAATTCATAATTCGTTGGAATTACAACTAATTATTACTTGGCAAGTAAATTGCAGTCATGAAACGGTGAGAAAGAAGCAGTTTATTGAAGAAGTCAGTTAATTAGATATGGTTCATATGACAAAAGAATCTATCCTCCAAAAAAAGATTTCAATTATAAAGGAAGTCGCAAATACAATAACTTTTACTGATAATTCAGAGACCATAACCAACTTGATTCTTGACATCGCATTAAGCAATACAAAAGCCAAAAGCGGCTCTATTATGCTTCTAGACACGCACGGGAATCTGACAACCAGGGCTGCGAAAAATATGGGTTTGGGGGTTATACCAAAACTGAATTTCAAATCAGGTGAGAACATCTGCGATCAAGTTGCAAAAGTTAAAACCATTTTAATGCCAAAAGACATAAAAAAAGACAAGCGATTCAGAAAAAAGGGGAACGGAAAATACGAAACAAGACATGGCATATGCTGTCCTATCACGAAGAAAGATAAACTCCTCGGAGTTATCAACCTTTCCGGCAAAGTTGATGGGAGCGCTTTTACAAAAGATGAAACTGATTTGATAGATATACTGGCCAACCAGACAGCCATTGCATTAGATAACGCTCATTTAATGTCCGAACTCCGTTCTAAGGCATCAGAGCTTGATGAAATGAATAGAAAGCTTATTGATTCTGACAGACACAAATCGGAATTTATTGCAAATATGTCTCATGCATTAAGGACACCGCTAAATGCAATCAATGGGGCCACATATTATCTAAAAGCAAAGAAAGATGAAAAAACAAACCCCGAAGAGTTTGTTGAAATAATATCCGATGAGACAAGTAAATTAATTAACCTTCTCGATAGGCTTCTTAATTTTACCAATCTTGAAAAAGAAGAACTGCTTCTTAACAGAAAAGTTATTAATCTGATAGATGTCATGCAGGAGGCAATCGGATCCGGAA
>CAYMUX010000120.1:0-9754 GCA_964393845.1 uncultured Nitrospiraceae bacterium | reverse complement strand
CCCAACCCCATGCCACGATCACATCGAGCTTTGAATATATTTTATTCAGTGCGGCCCTTAGAGCAGCAAGTTCTGCTGCCCGCTGTTTGGCAAGTGAACTGAAAGCACCCGTGAGTTCATTCATCCTTCCGGCTTCAATATCTATCTGTGTTGTGAAAGAAAAATATGCCGTCTTTCCCGCATCATCAGCCACACGGGCACTTATAGCACAGTCACAACTCACATCACCTCTTTCATACACCCTCCTGTATCCCCCGGTAAGAGAAGTTACAGATGCGCTACCGCAACTACTTTTTCCTTCTCCTGTTGGAGCATTATCGAGAGCTTTTTTTAACGCGATTAATGAGTCATGATAAGTTTGAGTAGCGTTGGCCTGTTCATTACTATACCAAGTGCCTATAGTACCGGCAGCAGCTCCCAATTCCCCGCCATTCAATAAGCTTTTTACTTTTTCATATACTGTCTCCGGAGATTCCTTGAAACTAAAACCTGGAACAGCTCCGGAAAATTGCCCGTAACATTGGGACAGGTGCCATGCATAATCTGACATTGGAATTGCAGCCAAATCCTGAACTACGCCCTCATCAACATTCTGCTGATTGGCCCTGATAGATTTAAGGATGGCATAAGCCAACTTCCCCCAGGTTATACTCTCATTTTCCAATTGATCGGACAACGACAGGTCATCAATCATCAAGGCCATTTTGGAATAATTTTCAGCTGTGCCCTTATAGCCGACGGCAGAAGAATAGATCTCCTGCATCCTTACTACCTGCGTGGGTTTTAACTTTCCAAATTCGCTGGATAATTTCTGGTAAAGTGCAGGGCTATCGGTCATAAACTTCTGATAATCTTTTTTTGCCTTGAGCATCGCTTTTCTCTTAATGAATGATTCAATGATCTGCTCTGCGCTGAATCCTTTCATTTTTGAAGCATAAGCGTCAAACTCTGCTTTCTGCTGCCTTGCCCTTGTGGCAGCCCAGTCAACCTTGGCCTGTTTGTTAATATCGTTCAAAAGCGCTGTGATCCACTGCCTTGATACATTTCTGAATTGAGTAAGCTGTTCTACTTCATAATCTTTCTGCTCATCTAACCCTGTGCCGAGCAGAGTAAAACTCTTAAGCCAGTCTGTTGTCGAAAGCTCAGGCCATTCCTGTCCAAGCGTGATCTGAACATAAGGCTTCATAAGCTCCCTTGTGCCTTCGTCCTTAATAAGATAATTAAAGAAAAATCTGTCAACGGTCACGCTGTTCACCTGGATCTGTTTCGGACTGTCAGGGGAAGAAGCTCCCAATAAGAGCCTGTCATTATTTACTTTTCCGTAAAGGGCCTCTATCTGAAGCGCTGCCTTTGTTTCCTTCACAAGTTTATGTGATTCATAGGTCAGTTTCACAGATGCCCAAAGAACCGTCACTACAGGATGGTCAAAGGTCGCGACCGCCTGATCAACTGATGTGAATAACGCTTCATCATATTTTCCCTCGCCAAGCTGGGTTGCAACCTGTCCGACCCTGTCAATAAATTCCTGGAGTTTGTTTATCTTTTCCTTGAAATCGGGGAGCTCAGCATCGGCGTTCTGTGTTATGAGGGTTTCATAGTTGCCGACGACATATTTCCATGTCCAGTCGTCAAACTCTTTCTGAGCAACTTTTTTCGCGCCCTCAATGGAACTTTTTTCTTCAGCAGTGGCTGTCGCAAGGTCAAGCCCAAGCTTTATGCCTTTGGAGAGATCATCTGAATCTGTAAGAGCCGCTGAATAAGCGATACCCGATGTCTGAAATATAACAGCGATTGTCAGTATAAGGGAAGTTAACTTTTTTGACATAAGCGTGTATCCAACTTTTCTGGATTATTAAAAATTTCTTGACCCGTCAGACTGATACTTGTATTTAAAACTTGCCGTGGAATTCCCGCCGCCTAAATCAGTCCAGCTTATAATCTCAATAACGGCATATTTCCCGTTTGCCAGTTTAAAGGCAAAGCAGTGTCCGATATTTGGAGAAACCTCAAAATCATCGGTTGTGTAGCCGGATGCAGGAGCCTCAGTTACAGAACTTATGCTTTGTACTCCGAGGTCAAGCCGGGTAACGCCGGCATGGAGGAACATAAGATTGAACTCAAGGTTAATATCCCCTGTCCAGTCACTCACTACGGAGTTGTCTTCAAAAATAAACCCTTGCTGCACAGAACACGGCGGTGAGCAGCTGTTCAGCGTGAAAGTCCCGGACTCAACGGTTCCTGACCCAGCAGCACTATCTTCTTCACCCCAGTTCCCCCTGACAGCCTCCTGAAATGTGATCAGTCTGGGGTCCCCTTTTGCGTTTACTACCAGCACATTCTGGTTTGTTACGCCTGATACCGTCCCTGTAGCAACATTGGCTGCATCGCTCAGCCCGAAGATAAGAGGGTTCTTCATGCTGTATACCTGTACACTGCCGAGCTGGAACACGAATTCAGTCATCCCACTGTCAGTGTAGGCCCTTCCGTCCCTTGCCGAAGTTACTGATCTGTTAAAGTTCAGGGACGCATAGATCCTGCCCTTTGCGCCTGCCGCCACATTGTTCAGCGAATACCTGAGGTCGATATTTTCAAACGCGCCGAAGTCCTTCCGGATCGCCCTGTCAAGGTTTGTTGCATCGCCCGCAAAGTCCTCGCTCACAAAGGACATGAAACGGTTCGCGTCCTCATTCCGGTAAGCCTCTATCATCTTATCGAGGGTCTCTATAATAAGGGCCATGCTGTTCTGTCCGGATATCGTAACTTCCTTGCGGGTCGCCTCGATGTCGTTTGTCTTGCCGGCAGTGTCCATGATCTCTACAAAAAAGGTATAGACCTTGTCCTGTTCGGGCCTGAACCTGAATTCAAAAGCGCCGTTGTCGGAAAATTTCGCATCTTCCCACTTTTCCCTGTTATTGACAGACACCCTGACCCCGCCGATCTTTCCCTTCTTTACAGAGGCCTTGCCATTGACGACGATCATCCCGTCCTGGAGGGTCTCCTTGTTAAGTGATACCTTCGGGCCGCTCTCATCGTATGAGATATTATTGAGGTACATGTAGTTTATTGAGACTTCTTCATTGGACTTACCGAATATCCACCACTTTGCCTCGGCCTGTACAGTAAAAAACATGATCAAAAAAAGCATTATAACTAGATGTATTTTGATATTTTTCATTGTCTTTTTCTCCCGTTATATCTGGATATTTAAACCGGCGGTTATGCTTGATTCCCTGAAATTCCTTGACCCAGTCGTATAGTTGAAATCATTGACGTAAGCCCTAATGTATATCATGCCCTGATTTAACCTGGACAGAAAGGCCGGTCTGATGTATATGCTCATATTCCCGAAGACCTTGCTTGAGTCATCCCCTATGTCCTTTTGAAGTTTGTTCTGACCAAACTTAAAGTTTGAGGTGATCTTCATATCCGGGACATCAACCCCCAACCCCAGGGAATACTCATAAATCCTGTCTGTTGTTTCGGCAAGTTCGTCATCAGAGGTCCATCCCCCGGCATATACAGCGGGTTTCAATATAAATCTGCCAGCCGTGTGCCTTGAACTCAGAGACGTATTATAGGTATATTCCTGCCCGTCCCTTACCCGCTTCTTTTCATCGTAAAAAGTATATCCAAGATTGCTATCGCTGTCAAAAACCCCGAACCTGTCCCTGTAATTCAAGTTCGTGATATGATCTGACGTGCTTGTGTTGCCGCCGTCCTTACTGTCGAATTTGTAAGAGATATCAGATGCCGCGTATTGTCTGCCAAACAGCTTTTTTACCGCAACCCCGAGGTCGGGCTTAAAAGAATTGGTTGTGTAAGCCTTATTCTCTTCGAGGTTGTCCCTGTACCACAGCAGCCCGGTGGTAATGGTCACATCCTTGCTAAACTTGTATTGCCATTTTGCCTTGAATTTTTCCCTGTCAGAGGTAGCGGACCCGACCATCGTCGTGAAATCAGGCGATACCCTCTCAAATTCCAGAGATACCCTGCTGGGCCCGCCGTCTCCGACTGCCTCAATCTTAAAAGCGTTCCCGCTATACGCATCATTTTCCGCCCCTTCACCGGGCGACTCGTCAGTGTCGTTCAAAGCGCCTTCAGCGTGGAGCGTCAAACCGGGGATAGGCTTGTACTCCGCATCTAATTCATATATGGTATCGTAAATAAGAGCGTCTGAAGAATTTGTCCTTTTTGCATCATCGGATGTCACAACGCTTACCCCTGCGGCAAATTCAGGTGAAAATTCATATTTAACGCGGCCGCCGTATACCTGTCTTTCGAGCGATCTTGTCTTGGGTTCATGCCAGACATTGTCCCACCTCGGATAGGCAACGCCATATACCAGCGTCACTTCCGGAGAATGTTCTGCCTCATCAAAAAACCTGTACGAAGCGCCTTTCAATGCGGTGCTCAATGAATATTGCGAAAAAGATTCAAACGTATCGCCCAGGGTCAGTGTATGTATCTTGTTAGTAAGTTTTCCCTGAAGATTGGTCAGGGATAATGATTTGGGGTCGTTCGTCCGGTCATCGGTTGCCTTGATACCAAGATTATAGCTGTAGGTGAACTGTTTGATATCACCGCTGCCGTTAATACCCAGGACATTCAGTGTATAACTACCCTCGGAAAGCGAAGACGAGCTCTCTCCAGGCCCTGAAACATGATTTGAGGTCACAGATAATTCGTTGGAGAGGTGAAATTCACTCGCAGCAAAAACAGGCAGGTCAGATAACGCTACAAATATAAAAATCAGCGCGGCAGCAATACTGCAATACAGCTTCTTCCATTGTGCCTTCATTCGCTTTTCCATCTTAATGTGTTTGTAGTGCTTTTCCATAGACACTTCGGATTGTAACTCCCTTTGCTGCTGCCCCAGGTGTTACACTGAACAGTTGAACTGGTGAATCAAAATTGAGGAAAGAAATAATTTAATTAAATAAATTCCTTAATTTTACATTTTGATCTTTAATTTTATTATTTGCTGACAAATGACTTTTCTTTCACCTTGGCGCCTTTACCCTTCTTGCCTCGCAAATAATAAAGCTTTGCCCTTCTTACATCACCCTGCCTGACAACTTTAATACTCTCAATCAAGGGAGAGTGAAGAGGGAAAATTTTCTCTACACCAACCCCGTACGATATTTTTCTCACCATAAAAGTCTCACGAATTCCGCTGCCTTTTCTTCCGATACAAATGCCCGTGAATATCTGGACCCTTTCCTTTTCTCCCTCCTTGATTTTCATGCTTACACTGACTATATCTCCAACCCGGAAAGGAAGTACTTCTCTTTTATATCCCTCTTCTATAACTTTAACAGCGTCCATCTTTTCCTCCTGCTATAAATTGACTTTATTTTATATTCTTTTTATGTTATTTCTCACTCATTACCGTAACAACATAAAGCATAGTAGAATACCAGCTAACCATATCCGAAATCAAGCGTCTTCATCAGAGGATGCTTTAATTTCAGAAAGAATTTTCTTGTCGAAATCAGTAAGCTTCACCTTTTCGATAAGATCAGGTCTGACTTCCACCGTCTTCTTGAGCGCCTCTTTTCTCCTCCAGTCGTTTATTTCTTTGTGGTCACCCGAAACAAGCACCTGTGGAACACTTAAACCCCTGAACTCCCGCGGTCTTGTATAATGCGGGTAATCAAGCAATCCCCATGAAAAGGATTCATCCTCAATAGATCTCTCATCACCAAGCGCGCCGGGAATGAGCCTTGTTACAGCGTCAATTATAACAAGGGCTGCAAGTTCTCCCCCCGTTAATACATAATCTCCGATTGAAATTTCTTCATCTGCCAGGGTCTTTACCCTTTCATCAATGCCTTCATAACGGCCGCATATAAATACAAATCTTTTCTGTTCTTTGGAATAGTCTTCTGCAATGGATTGACTGAAAGGTCTTCCCTGGGGTGTCAGGAGAATAACCCTTCGCGGCTCTCCATCCTCCTTGAGAAAGTCCATCGCCCTGAATATCGGCTCCGGTTTAAACACCATACCCGCTCCTCCTCCGAACGGAGAATCATCAACAGTCCTGTGCGGGTCAGACGAAAAGTCTCTGATGTTATAGAGCGTTACATCCAGAAGGTTCTTTGCCCGGGCCCTTTTTATGATACTTTCGTTAAGATAAGAAATAAATATATCGGGGAAGATAGTTAAAACATCACACTTCATTTTTCGGCACAAACAGATAATTTAAGAAGAGAAGAGGCAGACACTTATCCTTCTATATGGATTTAAATTTAAAGCTTATATACTATGGAATGAAATAATTTACTCAAGTATCTCAAGCACACAACGCTTGCCGAGTTTTGTACCGGAAGCGCTCAATATAGTTCTCATTGCACGGGCTGTTTTACCCTGCTTACCAATGACCTTTCCAAGATCAGTTGTAGCAACACGCAACTCATAAACAGTAGTTCTTTCTCCCTCAACTTCGGCAACCTTGACATCCTCCGGTTTATCCACCAGTGCCTTCGCCATGTCTTCGATCAGCAGTTTCATATCCCCCTCCATTTGCATCCGGGCTGATTTTTACAGACCCGAAATATTCAAAAGTTTTTTAACAGCTGAAGTTGGTTGTGCACCGCAGCCAAGCCAGTACTTTGCCCGTTCTGTATCTATTTTCACTTCAGATGGATTCTTTAACGGATCATAAGTTCCGATATTTTCTATAAACGGCCCGTCTCTCCTCTTCCGTGAATCAGTTACTATGACCCTGTAAAAAGGGTTTTTCTTGGCGCCTTTTCTTGTCAATCTAATCTTTACCAATTTGCTTCCTCCGTGTCAAATAAATATTAATGATACAAGATACATAATCCAGGTTTCAAGTTATTTTTTAAAATATTCTTTATTTGATCTGTATCTTGCGTCGTGGATCAAGAATCTTAAAATTTGAATTGCGGCATTTGCAGTCCCTTACCGCGTTTCATTTTCTTCAGCATCTTCTTCATCATAAGATGCTGTTTTGCTATTTTATTTACATCGGCAACAGTTGTCCCGCTGCCTGCGGCAATCCTTTTTTTCCGATTGCCGCTAAGTATAACATAATTTCTTCTTTCCTGCATTGTCATGGAATTAATGATCGCCTCGACCTTTACAAAGGCCCTGTCATCGATATTAACACCCTTTAACTGCTTGCCTAATCCCGGAATCATGCTGAGAATATTCTCCAGAGGGCCCATCTTTTTAATCTGCTTTATCTGATTTATTAAATCCTCAAATGTAAACCTGTCTTTATTTATTTTGTCTTCAAGTTTAAGGGCATCTTCCAGGTCAACCGCTTCCTGTGCTTTTTCAACCAGAGTTACTACGTCACCCATACCCAGTATTCTCGACGCCATTCTCTCCGGATGGAAAGGCTCAAGGAAGTCAATTTTTTCACCTACACCGATAAATTTAATCGGCTTGTTTGTGACATTAACGATTGAAAGGGCAGCGCCGCCGCGGGCATCTCCGTCCATCTTGGTGAGAATAACCCCCTGCAGGTCGAGCTTTTCATTAAAAGACTTTGCAATATTTACGGCATCCTGCCCTGTCATGGCATCGGCAACCAGCAGGATCTCATCCGGTTTTGCCTCTCTTTTCAGCTCCTTGAGCTGCTCCATCAAATCTTCATCAATATGTAGCCTGCCGGCAGTATCAAGGATTAATATATCTCTTCCTTCCAATTTCGCTTTTTTCAGCGCTTCAGGATATATGGCAACAGGATTGTCTCCCGGTTGAGCTGCATGCACCGGCACGCCTATTTGCATGCCGAGAGATTTAAGCTGATCAATGGCAGCAGGCCTGCCGGTATCCAATGCCACAAGCATCGGTCTTCTACCGTCTTTTTTGAAATTCATTGCAAGCTTTGCCGAGGTTGTCGTTTTACCCGATCCGTGAAGGCCGACAAGCATGATAACTGTTGGCGGGTTGGGGGCAAGATTGATCTTACTATGGCCTCCGCCCATAAGCTCACAGAGGCAGTCATGGACAATTTTTACAACCTGCTGTCCGGGAGTAATGCTATCAATTACTTCTTTACCTACCGCCCTTTCCCTGACTTTTTCAACAAAGTCCTTGACTACCTGGAAATTAACGTCAGCCTCGAGCAGGGCTATTCTGATTTCTTTAAGGGCAACGGCTATGTCCGCCTCTTTCAGAAGACCGCGGCCTTTTAATTTCTTAAGTATACCTTCTAATCTGTCAGATAATGATTCAAACATTTTATTAGCTGTAGGGGCATATTGCAATATGCCCCTACAATTTTATTAATCTAACTTCAAAAATTTTCCTCTATATATTTATCAGCTGCCATAGCAGCCGTAGCGCCATCACCGACAGCAGTCGCTATCTGTTTTAAAGGCTTTGCCCTTACATCTCCGGCCACAAATATCCCCGGAGATGAAGACGACATATTCTCATCTGTCACTATATAATTATTTCTATTAAGATCTACCAGCCCCTTAAGAAACTCGATATTCGGGTTGTAACCTATATAGATGAATACTCCCCCCACGTCAAGTGAAGATTGTTCCCCGGTTTTTAAATTTTTTATATGTATGGATTTGATGCCGCTGTCATCTCCTTCTATTTTTTCAGGCACAGAGTTCCACACAAATTTTATTTTTGGATTTGCAAATGCCCTTTCCTGCACAACCTTTGTCGCTCTCAGCCTGTCTCTTCTGTGCACTATATAAACCGTCTCTGCAAATTTCGTCAGAAACAGCCCCTCTTCTACCGCAGAATCTCCTCCGCCTATAACAGCCAGCTTCTCGCCTTTAAAAAAAGCTCCGTCACAGGTAGCGCAATATGAGACCCCCCTGCCTCTATATTTGTCCTCCCCCTCGATTTTCAATGGCCTCGGATTTGAACCTGTGGCAAGAATAATACTCCTGGTCTCGTACTGCGTATTATCTTCAAGGGTTATTTTTTTAATCTTGCCGTTCAGAGAAATATCAAGAACGGAACCCTGAGTTATCTCAAGTCCGAATTTTGTCGCCTGCTTTTCCATCTTTTGGGAAAGTTCAGGCCCTGATATGCCATCTTCAAAACCCGGGTAATTCTCTACCCATTCAGTAGTCATGACTTGCCCGCCGGTAAAGGCTTTTTCAATAAGGAGGCTTTTGAGCCTTGCCCTGGAAGTATAAAGCCCTGCTGTCAGACCAGCAGGGCCTCCACCGATAATTATAACGTCATACATGATTTATCCGAATTTATCCGAGTAAAGCGTCAAGTTTAGATTTAAGCTGGGCCTTTGGTACAGCTCCCACTACCTGGTCCATAACTTTGCCTTCCTTGAAAAACATAAGGGTAGGAATCCCTCTAATATTGTAACGGGTTGCGAGATCAGTGTTCTCATCCGTATTGACCTTTGCAAAAGTTACCTTGCCTGCATATTCTTTTGCAAGCTCTTCAACAACAGGTGCTACTATCTTGCATGGGCCGCACCATGTTGCCCAGAAATCAACCATAACAAGACTCTTTGACTGTAATACCACAGATCCAAAGGTGTCATTCGTAACGCTCGTAACTGCATCTGACATGTTTAAGTCCTCCTATCTATAATATATAAAGAATTTTCTAGTAAAAAAGATGAATAAATTATATGTCTTATATACCGTCTTTGTCAATTTCTCCATACGTGATACAAAGTTATGGAAAAAAATCATACACATGGCGTGGGGTAAAGTAGTTTATCCGAAAAATACATTTAAAATAATGCGGATGTTGGAAAATTATTTGTTTTTCGATTCCTTAAACGTAT
>CAYMUX010000119.1:0-9873 GCA_964393845.1 uncultured Nitrospiraceae bacterium | reverse complement strand
CTTATTGCTATCTGTTTATGTACTCACAATTGCCACCCGTCACTGAATGGTTACATAGGATCAAACTTTAACCTTGCAAATCGAAACCCAATCTTTCAAAATACACGCACGATAAAAGAAGTATCCAGGGCGCTGTTAAAAAATCCCTCAGAAGATACCCGGTAGTCAGCATTGTCGGCTCCCGTCAGTCCCCCTCCTCTCCCTTTCAGTACAAATTGCAAATGCCATTGACATATTGTACGGCATGATTTAGGACAGTACCGTGATCGAGCGGGATTCAGGCCATACTCTCAAGCGTCTTGCGCGCGGATTCCAGATTGTGGCCATAACCGGGCCCCGGCAATCAGGCAAGACGACCCTTGCAAAGATGGTCCGGAGGTAATCCTGAGTAAAATTACTCACGCTGCCGAGTTAATCATATACGCATACAGGAAAATATTTGTCAGGCGCAGACAAGGCAGGCACTTGCTTTTGTGTATCCTTTGGGATACAATAGGTATGTGATAGAGGTTCGCCAGACCGAGATATACGCCAAATGGTTTGATGCCTTGCGCGACAGGCAGGCTCGTGCCCGTATTAATATACGCGTACGCCGCTTGTCGTTAGGCAACTTTGGTGATGTCAAACCGGTCGGGGAAGGGGTTTCTGAATTACGAATCGATTATGGTCCCGGTTATCGGGTGTATTTTGCGCAACGCGGCCGGGAACTGGTGGTTCTGCCGGCCGGCGGTGACAAGCGCACACAGGCGGCTGATATCAAAACCGCGATACAATTATCACGGACACTTAAGGAGGACTGGACATGAAAAAGACCAAAATCAAAACTATACCTTGGGATGCGTCTGAACACCTCAAAACCAAGGAGGACATGGCTGCATATCTGGAAGCCGCTATAGAGGATGGCGATCCGGCCGTGATCTCGGCCGCTATCGGAGATATTGCCCGCGCTAAAGGAATGTCGCAGATTGCCAGCGAAACAGGGCTTGGCCGTGAAAGTCTTTACAAGGCGCTTTCACCGGGCGGAAATCCTGAGTTTGCTACGATACTGAAGGTTGTGCGCGCATTAGGGCTGAAGTTCCACGTCGAGGCCTCTGCTCATTAAAACCCGGACGCCCGGTGGGCTGCCTTGGGTGCTGGGGAAGCAGGTGGGGACGTTGTTGAATTAGTTGACTTATTATTATCGCCATTCCATCGTCGCTGACTTCTCCCTCATCTACTCCACCACAAAATTCTTCCACTTCATTCACGGTGTTTCTGTTAAAATATAAACCTGATACGGCGGTTTGCCGCGAATGTACCTGCCTACTCTACCCTATGGGTCGTAGACCAGGCGGGCAGGCACGAATAATTAATTAAGATAGGATATAATTATAATCATTACGATGGCGCATATGCAGACCGTTTATGAACTCATAGAGATAATTAAAAAGCACAGGAAAAGCTTGAAGGAAGAATACGGCGTCAAGGAGATAGGCATATTCGGTTCTTATGCCAGGGGAGGTGTTAGAAAATGAGCAGTCCAACGATAGAATTGAGCAGGAAGCAAATAATTGATGCCCTTGTTCAATTTACTCCAAGAGAATTAAAAGAGATTATCAGGGAGTTATTCAAACAGAAGGCTTTTGTGCCACCGACTCTTGAGGAAATAACGAGGGAGGCAGGCAAGACAGTAAGAAAAGAAAGGCTTAAACCGGAAGTTGTTCAGGAAGCGATAAAGTGGGCCAGATCAAAAAGGTAGTCATTGACACAAATGTCTTCATTTCGGGTTTCGGCTGGGATGGGAAGCCGGAAGTATTATTGAATCTTATAAAAGACAATCGCATAAAAAATTACATCAGCCCGGACATTCTTGAAGAGTTGAAGAGAGTTGTATCTTATCCGAAGCTCAGGTTTTCGGAATCCTTGCAGAATAAAATCCACATCGCAGTTTTTTAACTTTACATTCTCATAATATTCTGAGTAAAATTACTCAAGCTATTGAGTAAATCGCATGTTTAAGAGATACGCATATAAAAAAATATTCGACCGTCTTAATGAGCCGAGGAGGTTTATTCAGGCGCTCTCCGGACCGAGGCAGGTGGGGAAGACCACCCTGATACAACAGGTAATGAAGGACATCGGCATCCCCGACCATTACGTCTCTGCGGACGCGGTTTCAGCGGCCTCGCCTGTGTGGCTTCAACAGCAGTGGGAAACGGCAAGGATCAAACACAAATCCAGCCTTCATAAAAAAGGCTTTATTCTTGTTATAGATGAAATACAGAAAATACCCGACTGGAGCAATACCGTGAAGCTCCTCTGGGACCAGGATACCGGGAACCGTATCAATATCAAGGTTGTGCTTTTAGGCTCAGCTCCCCTGTTGGTCCAAAAAGGGCTGACAGAGTCGCTTGCCGGCAGATTCGAAATGTTCAGGATCCCGCACTGGTCGTATTCCGAGATAAGGGAGGCCTTCGGCTTTTCTCCTGAGCAGTTTATGTATTTCGGGGGCTATCCGGGAGCGGCCGGACTTGTTTCGGATGAAAACAGGTGGAGGCACTATATCAGGGACTCATTGATAGAGACCACAATATCAAAGGACATCTTTATGATGACGAGGGTGGACAAGCCCGCGCTGCTGAGAAACCTCTTTGAGATAGGATGTTCATATTCAGGCCAGATCGTCTCGCTGAATAAGATGCTGGGGCAACTGCACGATGCAGGAAATGTTACAACGCTCTCACATTACCTCGATCTTCTTGCCGGGGCAGGGATGATAACCGGGCTGCAGAAGTATTCGTCGAAGAAGATAGCGGAGAAGGCCTCGAGCCCTAAACTGCAGGTGTTGAATACGGCTTTGATTACCGCGCAGACCGATACGGGTTTTGAAAAGACCAGGCTCGATGGCGAGAGGTGGGGGCGACTGGTCGAGTCCGCAATCGGCGCGCATCTTATTAATATTACACAGGGAACGGATGTTGCAGTCCTGTACTGGAGAGACAGAAACAGGGAGGTGGATTTTGTCCTCAAGAAAGGGAAGGAGCTGATCGCAGTGGAAGTAAAGAGCGGAAGGGCAATAACCTCTTTGCCCGGAATGGAAGCGTTTTCAAAAAACTATCGCGCGAAGAAACTACTGCTCGTAGGCGGAGGCGGGATAGGAGTCGATGAGTTTTTGGGAATGGATTTTGAACAAATAGAGGAATTATTTTAATTAAATGTTCAACCAACTTCTAATAAACTCAATAATCGCAGGCAGCACCTACACCCTCATCGCCCTCAGCTTCTCTCTCATCTACTCCACCACAAAATTCTTCCACTTCGCCCACGGAGCTGTTTATACATTCTGTCCATACTTCGCATACCTATTCACCGTCATTTTACAAATACCGCTTTTTATCAGCATACCTCTTGCGATAGTATCGTCTGCAATTGTCGGCATTCTTACGGAGTTATTGATTTATAAACCTCTCAGGCAAAAGGGGACAACTCCGCTGATCCTGCTCCTTGCTTCACTGGGAATATACATTGTGCTTCAGAATATCATCTCCATGACCTTCGGAGACGACACGAAGACCCTGAGAAGCGGGATTGTCCGTGAAGGGCTTGAAGTCCTGGGGGCAAGGATAACGCCGATACAGATAGCGATTATAATAGTCAGCATGTTATTGCTGATTGGGTGCCGTACGTTGATGAGATATACAAAGATAGGTACTGCGATGAGGGCTGTTGCGTCAGACCCTGATCTTGCGGTCATTTCCGGGATCAACTCCGATAGAATCATTCTCTTCACCTTTGCCCTCGGCTCCGCGCTTGCAGGTATTGCGGCAATCCTCGTTTCATTTGACATAGACATGACACCGACAATGGGGATGAACGCTCTTATGATGGGAGTTGTGGCAGTTATCATCGGCGGTGTCGGAAGTATTCCCGGCGCAGCGCTCGGCGGGTTTCTCCTTGCCTTTGCACAGAACTTCGGCGTCTGGAAGATATCATCTCAATGGCAGGACGCGATAGCCTTTATCATCCTGCTTCTATTTCTTTTATACAGGCCGTACGGGTTCTTCGGGAAGAAGATCAGAAAGGTGGAGGTGTAATGGATTATCTCCTGCACATACTGATAATGGTCGCGACATATTCCATTGTATCGATGTCCCTGAATGTCCTCGCCGGATATACCGGACTGCTTTCCGTGTCCCATGCCGCTTTTTATGGAATAGGCGCTTATACAACCGCTCTTCTTGCCTTAAACGCGGGACTCCCTTTCTGGATAAATATACCCGTAGGGATCATTCTTTCAGGAGTCATTGCCTTTCTTATCGCGTGGCCGTCTCTCAGGACTTACGATGACTATTTCGTGATCACAACATTCGCGTTTCAGATAATCGTCTTCAGCATCCTGAACAACTGGGTGTCTTTCACGGGCGGGCCTCTCGGACTTCCCGGTATTCCTCAGCCTGAGATATTCGGGTTAAAGATCTCGACTCATGTTTCCTTTTTGATCTTTGTCTTAACATTTGCAGCCCTGACCTATCTCCTTCTTGACCGCCTTATGGGCTCACCGTTCGGAAGGATCCTCAAGGCGATCAGGGAAGATGAGATATTTACAATGTCCCTCGGCAAGGATGTCATGAAATTTAAATTGACCGCTTTTATCATAGGTGCATCCATCGCCTCAATCAGCGGAAGCCTCTATGCCTATTACATCAGCTTTATCGATCCGACGAGTTTTACCATTATGGAATCCATCTTTATACTCTCCATAGTCATCATAGGAGGCGCAGGCAATCTTAAAGGGTCTATTGTCGGATCAGCGCTCCTGATATTCATCCCGGAGATCCTCAGGTTTGTCGGCATGCCGAATTCAATAGCGGCAAATATGAGGCAGATATTCTACGGGCTTCTCCTTGTGCTCTTTATGATGTTCAGGCCGCAGGGCATACTGGGAGAATTTGCCTTTGGTAAGGAAGGCGCGGTAAAGACAGAGGGGAACAAGGATGCTTGAGACATCGGGAGTTACAACAACATTTGACGGCGTCCAGGCGGTGGACTACGCCTCACTGAAAATACCGCAAGCCACGATTACCAGCCTCATAGGGCCTAACGGCGCAGGGAAGACAACCCTTTTCAATATCATTTGCGGATATATTGAGGCGGATAAAGGGGCGGTGCAATTTAACGGGATAAACCTTAACGGGCGCGCACCACATGAGAGGGCTTCGGCAGGGATAGGCCGCACATTTCAGAACATGAGGCTGATAAAAAGGCTTTCTGCCCTTGAGAACCTTATGCTTGCATTCATTAATCATAAGAGCGGCAGCTTTATTAAAACCCTGTTGTACAGCATCAGCAGGAAGCATGAAATGAAGAATAGAGAAAAGGCGTATGAACTGCTTGATTTCGTCGGCCTGAAAGATAAGGCTGACGAACCGGCAGGGTCATTATCATACGGACAGCAGAAACTGTTGAGCCTTGCCTGCTGCCTTGCCCTTGACGCTAAACTGTTGATGCTTGATGAACCTGTTGCCGGGGTAAATCAGGAAACGATTAAGAGGATACTTTCGCTTTTCAGAGAACTGAAAAAGTCCGGCATCACTATTTTTCTCATTGAACATAATATGGATGCTGTGATGGAAATATCCGACAGGCTTATTGTAATGGATGAAGGGAAGATAATAGCAGATGGAATCCCATCGGTCGTCAAAGAAAGGCCGGAAGTCATAGAGGCATATATAAGTTAATGCTTGAACTGAAGAACATAGAGGCAGGATACAACAAGAAGCCTGTGCTTAACAATGTTTCAATGGGCCTGAAAAAAGGGGAGATCGTCGCATTGATAGGGCCGAACGGCGCGGGGAAATCAACTGTAATTAAAACAGTAATGGGAATTGTTAAGGCAAGAACGGGCGAAATATTATATAAAGGAAATCCTATCAACGGCAATAAACCGGACAAAAATATAAGGCAGGGGATCGTTTATGTGCCGCAGGGCAATACAGTATTCAGCGACCTTTCAGTACTGGAGAATCTCTACATGGGCGGCTATATATTGCAGGATAAAGATATCCTCGATACCCGGATAAAAGAGGTGTTCTCCCTGTTCCCTGAGATCGAAGAAAGGAAACAGATGGATGCAGGCAACCTGAGCGGAGGAGAAAAACAGATGCTCGCGCTTGGAAGGGCATTAGTGCTGCAGCCCGAACTCCTTTTACTGGACGAACCGTCTCTCGGTCTGTCTCCGAAAGCAATTAAGAAAGCCTTTGATGCGATAATAACAGCCCGTAAAAAGTTTAATACAACGATACTCATCGTTGAACAGAAGGTCAGGGAAGTCCTTGAGATCGCTGACAGGGTTTATGTCCTTGCAATGGGGAAGGTGGTTCTGGAAGACAGCGCAGCCGGTCTCAAAGATGGAAGCAGGATCAAAAAGGCGTTTTTAGGGGGGTAGGACAAGGAGCATGTCTTAAGGGTCGGAATGTCCGTTGTGCCGACGATAATTGCAGAGTAAAACATTGCTTAATAAATTCGGCCAAAAAGTATAAAATAGTATGCTATGAAAGCCGGATCAAAAAAAGATGTTTCTCCCCGCATCACCAGAAAAGAAGGACTTGATCTTCTAAAAAACGCCGACCTTCTCGGGCTCGGCATGCTGGCGGATGACATGAGAAAGACACTTCATCCAAAAGGTATTGTCAGTTTTATCATTGATCGAAATATCAACTACACCAATGTATGTATTAACAAGTGCAGGTTCTGCGCTTTTTACAGGGATGAGGATGCCCCTGATGCATATATCCTGAGCAAGAGAAAGCTCTTCAGAAAGATAAAGGAAACCATCGACTGCGGCGGCACGCAAATTCTTATACAGGGCGGACTTCATCCCAAACTCGGTCTTGATTATTATGTTGATCTTTTAAAGTCGATTAAAGAGAGATTTCCAATTCATGTTCACGGTTTTTCTCCCCCTGAGATTACCTACATTACAGAAACAGCAGGTTTACCCATAAAGGACACTCTTCTCACTCTTCAGGAATCCGGTCTTGATTCCATTCCCGGCGGGGGGGCGGAGATCCTTTCAGACCGCGTCAGGGAAAAAATCAGCCCGAACAAAATCGGCTCTAAACAATGGCTGAAGGTCATGGAGGAAGCCCACAAAATCGGCATGAAGACAACCGCAACCATGATGTTCGGAAGCGTTGAAGGGCCTGAAGACATAATTGAACACCTCGATGCTGTCCGCAAATTACAGGACAGGACAGGAGGCTTTACGGCATTTATTCCCTGGAGTTTCCAACCCGGGAACACGGAGTTGGGTAGGGGCACGGCGCGCCGTGCCCCTACTACCGCGGTGGAATATCTCAGGGTGCTGGCGCTTTCGCGTATTTATCTCGACAATGTACCGAACTTGCAGGCGTCGTGGGTAACGCAGGGACTTAAGATGGCACAGGTCGCCCTGAGATTCGGGGCCAACGATTTTGGATCGACAATGCTTGAAGAAAACGTCGTTGCAGCAGCGGGAGTGAAGTTCAGAGTTTCTATAAATGATATTGTTAATGCAATAAAAGGAGCTGAATTTAAACCTGTCCAGAGGGACATGTATTACAACATTATTAAGCGAAGCTTCTGACACTGTAACCTTTTCTACAATGAGAAATATTTGTATTCTTCTAATTCAATCCGTTCTGCTATTTCTATCCTTTATTGAAACCGCATCTGCAGGCGTTGTCGTGTTCGACAATGTTGTTGAAGTTAGTAGTTCCGTCAAATTAAAGGTCCTCACAAAAGGGAAATTCTTTTCAGAAGGCGGCAGGCTTGTAAAAATTTACCTGAATGGAAAGCTTGCCGGTACAGCTTTAAGCGGCGGTGACGGATATGCATTCATGAAATATCAGCCCGATTCCGCAGGAATAAAACTCCTGAAGGCCGAGTCCGGTGATGATGTTGACGAAGGGACACTCCTGGTAACTGCTAAAGACGACAGGATATTGCTGATTGAAATTGAAAAAACCTCTGCGGATTTCCCATTTTCATCGAAACCTGCAAAAGATAGTGCAGAGGTACTGCTAAAACTCTCAAAAAAATTCAGGATTATATATTTAACCACCCTGATGGGGGTCGATGCATCAAAAAAACTTCTCAAAGAAAGTGGCTTCCCCCCCGCTCCTGTTTTTAAATGGGAAGGGGCTGAAATGTTTGATGAACTACGGGAGCAGGGAGTAAAATTATATGCGGTCATCGCCTCACCCGGCGTAATTTCCGAAGCTGCGGATATTGATAAAAGGTATAGCTTTGAAGAGACGGAAGACGCGACGGAAGTCAAAGACTGGAAAGACCTCCTGAAACACCTTGACATGAATAAAGTAAAGTAGCAAAATGAACGAACGTTTAACTTCAAAAAATAGGTATTACGGAGGACAAAGTGCTTGAGAGAATAAATCCGATTGAAACGCCCGCCTGGAAAAAGCTTCAAAGCCACGCTGCCGCTATGAAAGGCCGACATATGCGGGACATGTTCAGTAACGATCCTGACAGGTTTTCCAGATTCACACTCAGTTTCGATGATATGCTGGTTGATTATTCAAAAAATATTATCAATGAAGAAACTATCAATATTCTTCTGGAACTTGCCGGGGAGGTAAAATTAAACGACGCTATTGAAAAGATATTTTCAGGAGATAATATCAATGAGACTGAAAACAGGGCTGTTCTCCATACTTCATTACGAAACCGCTCGAATACTCCGGTTTATGTCGATGGGAAAGATGTAATGCCGGAAGTTAACGCTGTCTTAAAGCAAATGGAGGACTTCTCCGGTAAAGTCATTTCCGGTGAGTGGAAAGGGTACTCGGGAAAATCGGTTGCAGACATTGTAAACATAGGAATAGGCGGCTCGGATCTGGGACCGGTTATGGTCACAGAAGCGCTAAAGCCATATGCCGGACCAAATATAAACGTGCATTTTGTCTCTAATATTGACGGCACCCATATTACCGAAATACTTAGGAAATTATCTCCGGAAACAACGTTATTCATGGTTGCATCAAAGACTTTTACCACACAGGAAACGATGACCAATGCGCATACGGCAAGAAAATGGTTTCTCGATTCTGCAAAATACGAGGATCATATTAAAAAACACTTTGTGGCGCTTTCCACGAATAAAAAAGAGGTGGAAAAATTCGGCATAGATCCGGCAAATATGTTCGTATTCTGGGACTGGGTCGGCGGGAGGTATTCTCTCTGGTCGGCAATAGGGCTGTCAATTGCATGTTACATCGGTTTCAAAAACTTTACCGATTTTCTTGAAGGCGCACATGCAATGGATAACCATTTCAGAGAAACGTCTTTTGATAAAAATATACCCGTCATTCTGGCGTTAATCGGCATCTGGTACAACAACTTCTTCGGAGCGCAAACTGAGGCAATTCTGCCGTATGACCAATACATGCACAGATTTGCCGCCTATTTTCAGCAGGCGTATATGGAAAGCAACGGCAAGTACGTTGACAGGGCAGGACAAGAAGTTGAATACCAGACCGGTCAGATCATATGGGGTGAGCCGGGGACGAACGGACAGCACTCTTTTTATCAGCTTATCCATCAGGGGACTAAAATGATCCCCTGCGATTTCATCGCGCCGGCAATCAGCCACAATCCTATTGGCGAGCACCATAATATCCTGCTGTCGAATTTCTTTGCGCAAACAGCAGCTTTAATGAAAGGGAAAACCGAAGAGGAAGTTGTCGAAGAACTAAAAGCATCGGGTAAAAGCGATAAAGAGATAAAAAAACTTGCGCCATTCAAAGTGTTTACAGGCAATAATCCGACCAACTCAATATTATTTAAAAAGCTGACTCCACGGACGCTCGGGAGTCTTATAGCAATGTATGAGCATAA
>CAYMUX010000118.1:0-9937 GCA_964393845.1 uncultured Nitrospiraceae bacterium | reverse complement strand
ACCATATTTTATTTTTGTTGAATTTTGAACTCCAACTGCGGAAGATGGGTTAATGTTTTATTATTTTAGAATTACGTTAATTCGTTATGGGAAAGATTATATCACAAATTAACGGTAATTCTACTTGTTGTATTTTGCGGCCAGTTGCAGTGGCTGTTTGATGTTCTATGACTTTTTAGAAATGCTTGCATTTTCCCATACAATCTCTTTCTGTGATTGAATGGTTACTGCCAGAAGAAACCGATAAGGATTATGAACATAATTCCTTTTATCAGCTCAGTGTAGCCTGTCGTCCTGAGCTTTTCCTCTCTCATAAATATTACGGATATAATATTTTCTATTAACGGCAGGAGTATGATAACGGAAATATTAAGCAGGTAATAAAAGATAACTGCCGCAGCGCAATAAAGCGCCATGATCCATCTGTACTTCAAGGTTTTCCTGATCCTGACCCTGACCTTAAAGACCCCGGCGCCAAAGAATAACAATACAGCAGCATACAGCTTCAATGACAATTCACCGGTTACCGAAAAGTACACAACAGGCGCGGACAGTGTCAGCAGTGCAAATCCGTTCAACTCTGTAAAGAGGTTGTGTTCTTTGCCTTTGTATAACAGGATTACATAGATCAAAACAAGAACTGAGAAAATTGAAAACGTCTTAAATCCGTCAATTAAAAAAGGGATTAATAAAGCTGTGCCTGCAGCGCTGAAAAACAAGAACCACAACAGGTGCTCTTTCATTTGCCCCTTTGTTCTAAGTATTGAAGCAAGAGGATTCTTTGAATTAATGAAAAAGGCAAGACCAAGGATTGTCAGCGCTGTTCCCGTAGCAAAGTTCCCTCGCGTTTCCCAGGGACTGGTTAATAATCCTGTCATTAGAGCGGCCAGACACGAGGAAACGAAAACGGCCCAGGAACCCCACTCTTTGACAATCGGTATTTTCATAATATTAAGGAGAGACAGAATATTCTACAGTCGCTCTTCAAAGCATATCTCTATAAAGAATTCACCGGCCTCGGAACTAAATGGCACATTTATAATCGGGGCTTTGGATTTGTGGTGTATAATATGGCCCTTTCCCGCAACCACTGATGGAATGGCCATATCAAAACGATACCCCTTTTCACTAAGCAGTTTCTTTGCGCCGCCAGTAACCATGTTGGTTATTTCTCCCACCATATCCGTTACAGTTTCATCTATTTCAGTCAGCTTTTCACCCAGCATGCGATTGGTTATTTCCAGAATTACGGGTTCAGTAAAAGTAATTGCCAATGTTCCTCTTGCCTGCTCCCCTGCCATGCCGATCAGTCCTGTAACATCGCCATTGGCAATATCACTCTTTTTAAGCTGGGGCTTACCGGGTTTTGCTTCCATCTTCGCCATAGTACGCAGCACGTTTAATATCGCTTCAAGAAAAGGATTTACGAATTCAACTTTCAAATGTATGACCTCAAATATTTATTTAAAGTAATCAAGTCCGGCTTAAGATTATATTATATATATCGATACAGACATCAGTAATCTTTAGCAAAAAAAATTGTAGTCAATTTTTACTCTTTATTTTTGTTACACTCAATAACATAAGTCAGAGAGAGTATATCACTTTATGATGCTTGAAAATATTGCATTAATTGCTTCTATCATCAGCTCTGTAACTGCCGTGACAACCTCTTTGAGAGCAGTCGGTGTGTCGCGTGAATACTCCCGTAGCGAGTTAGAGGCAGAATTAAAAACAAGTTGTCGCATCGTCAGCAGCGCTGACAAACAGACATTCTCTCAACGGAGCAGCCTCCGTCTGCACGTGTTAGTTACCATCATCTGGTACGTGTTTTCAATTATTTTTTCAATACCTTTTTTTATTGAAAAAATGGAGAGTGACAGGAGCATTTGGCTGTTCATCTGGATTTCAGCATATCTACTGCTCTTTATTCTGATTTCTCTTGTCTGGAAAAAGGCATTGCAAAAAAGTTAGCAGGATAATGAGGATGAAAAAAGGGGCACGTGGCAACGTGCCCCTACAAAGTCAGTCTCCGCCTGATATATTTATCCTACTTTTCTGCTATCTTCACCTTCATCTCTATCCTTTCGTTCGGATTATCGCTCCTGTCCCTAGGCTGGCTGACTATTTTGTCAACTACATCCAGTCCTGAGACTACCTCACCGAAAACAGTGTATTGACCGTTAAGGGACATTGCATCAGCCACACAAATGAAGAATTGTGAGCCGGCGCTGTCAGGATGACCGGACCTGGCCATGGATAAAATTCCACGCTTATGAGGTTTATCATTAAACTCTGCCTTGACTTTATATCCTGGATCACCCATCCCGTGCATAGCTTTGTCATGGTTTTTTGAGTTGGGATCACCACCCTGAATCATGAAGCCGGGTATTACGCGATGAAAGGTTGTTTCATTATAGAAACCCTTTTGGGCCAGCTCAATAAAATTATTGACATGATTCGGCGCAACATCCGGGAAAAATTTAAGCTCAATATTCCCGAACTTTGTCTCGATAACTGTTTTGGTTTCTGACATCTTTTTAATCTCCTCTTTCGTAAATTTCTTGTTTCTAACTTCTGAATGCGCTGAAACAGCAAACACCAGCATCAATATGAAGATAAAGCTGATTCTAATAACTCTCATAAATCCTCCTTCAATAAAGTTTAAAAGTTTCAAGCAAATGATTATAACAAAATTAACAAGCTAATTTAATGGGTCATATCGAATTAAATACGTTTTCGAAACATGCCTGCCGTGATACAAAAAAATTATAAATGAACCAGGCTAAAAAATACTGAATTTAAAATACTTATCCGGCTTTTCTTTTATGTCTTTAATTAAGGCATTAAGCTCCTTGACTGTAGATTTAAGTTCTTTTGAAAGCTCGTCATCCTTTACGAGACTGCCCATAAGTCCTTCCCCTTTATCTATACGCTCAAGAATGTTGTTTAATTTTACAGAAGCAGAATTGATATTTTCATAAAGGCTTTCATCTTCAATCAATCTGTTGACAGTGCCTTTCGATGAGACAAGCTTTTGAGTAAACGTATCAAGAGATGTCGATGCCTTCTGAAACCTGTCATAAAGCGACGGGTCGTTTATTAATTTATTTAATGTCCCCTCCGACTCTTTCAGGGATTGCGCAAACAGTTTGATATCCTTAACCGAGGAGGCAAGATCAACATACAGATTGTCTTCATTCAATAATCTCCCCATCGTGCCTTCACCGCTTTCAATCTTCCTGATAAGCGTTGTTAACTCTTTAATTGCCTCTTTAAGATTATCGTACACAGCAGGGTCCTGAATAAACCTGGATACAGTCCCTTTACCTTTCTCAACCCTTACAAGTATCTCCTCAAGCATGCCGACAAAATCGGAGATTTTTGCTATAGACGCCTGACTGGCCTGAACAACATCCTTAATTTCTATCTGGGTAGTCCCACTGATAAAGTCTCCGGCTTTCAGGCCTTCTGCTTCAGTTGAACCAGGAGATATTTCTACATATTTATCGCCGAGAAGACCGAGGACCATAATATTTGCCCTGGAGTCCTTCTTCAGATATTTAAGTGCGTCAGATGCAATTGACATTTCCACTTCTACTCTCCGCCGGACGGAAAAAGATATAGTCTTGACAACGCCTATCTCAACCCCTGAAAACCACACTGGAGAGCCGTCCCGCAATCCTTTCACATCGTCAACCATGGCATATATCATCACTCTCGGAGTAAAAACTTTTCCGATATTGCCGGCAAACATCACCGCTAAAAAGATAATTAAGAGGGCAATGGTAATGACAACGCCGACCTTGAGCTTTGCCAATCTATGCTGTTTTACATAATCGTACATTCCTCCCCCCTATTATAGACATTTTTCTGCTGTATGAAGTTCATCCGTAAATGTTCTCAATTCCGGGTCCTCTGTATTTCTGAGCGCTGAGATATCTCCGTCAAAGGCTATTTTTCCATTTCTTACATACATAAATCTCTCGGCCACCTTTACGGCATCCGAGACTTTGTGAGTCACGATGATAAAACCGGTCCTGTCCGGAGGCTCTCCCGTTGACAGCTCTCTAATCACACTGCATATATTATCCGCCGTAAGCGGGTCCAATCCTGATGTAGCTTCGTCATAAAGGAACATTTTCGGAGTGCATCCGGCCAGCGACCGTGCAATTGCAACTCTCCTCTGCATGCCGCCGCTGAGTTCTTCAGGCATAAGATCAATGGCTTCTTCGATGCCTAATCTGTTAAGAAGCTCTCTTACTTTCTTTTCAATTTCCTCTTCGGATAAGTTTGAATACTCTCTAAAACAGAAGGCGACATTCTCACGCACATTCATCGAATCAAACAATGCGCCTTCCTGAAAGACAATGCTGAATTTCATCCGGGCGTCTCTCAGCTCAGATTCCGAAAGCATGGTAATGTCCTGTCCATCTATAAAAATTTTTCCTGAATCCGGCCGTACAAGACCGAGCATTAATCTCAGGATAGTTGTCTTGCCTTCTCCACTACCTCCGAGAATTGCAATCTTTTCATGAAAGCGGGCCTTGAAACTGACATTGTTCAGCACCATATTATTATGATTATAGGCAAGTGTAACGTTTTGAAATTCTATCATACACGCATCCCTAAAATATAAAGCAGAGCTCTTGTCAGCATAAAATCCGATATGATAATAAATATCATGGAGTACACAACAGCCGTTGTAGTTGCCGTTCTGAGACCTCTTGCGCCTCCGCTTGTTGAAAGCCCCATATAACAGCTTATACAGGATATCAAATAACCAAAGATAAAAGGTTTTGAAATACCCGACAAGATATTTTCAAAAGTCATAATCTCTTTAATCTGACTCCAGTAAAAAGCCCCGCTCTGGTGGCTGACAAACGCTGAAATATAATATCCTCCGAACAGGGAAACGGCATCCCCTATTACAGTCAGGATCGGCAGCATTAAGACAGAGCTGATGACCCTCGGCGTCACCAGTTTCTTTATAGGACTTACGCCATGTACCCTAAGTATGTCAACCTGATGACCCAGTATCATGGACCCAATTTCAGATGCCATGCCGGAGCCGGCCCTTCCCGCAAATACGAGGGCTATGGCAACAGGTCCCAACTCCCTGATAATGGCCACTCCCACTATCTTGCCCGTATACATCTTAAGCCCCAGTCCGGCAAGCTCTGCCGAAATTTGCAGCGAGAGGGCCATGCCGATAAAAAGTGATACAAGTACCACGATAAAGAGGGAGCCGGTTCCCATATAATCCATGTGTTCAATTGTCTCCCTGAAATAGAAAGGCCTGCTAAAGATGCCCAGAGGTGCCTTGATGGACAGCACATAGAAGTCCTGAAGCCTGGCTATATTCTCTATTACTTTCATTGTCTTAAACTGCCGGATCATCATAACTATCTAAAATTATACTGATTTCTATCCTTATTTGTTCAAATAAATTGATTTTTAAAATCTACTAATTTGAAAGAGACTAAGGATATCTTATATTTCTATTACAATATTTTAATTTACAAATTTTCCTGATAAGATTAGTATTTTTAGATTGCACCTTAGTTTTTTATCTCTTTAAAATATGTCTGTAAAAAAATAGTCTTTATGGTATATTGTGTCAGTTAAGAAAAAAACTTTTTTGACAAGATATAATTTCTGTGCTACTTTAGCAAAAATATTTTTTCGGGAGGAATAAAAAATGGGAGGTATAGGCTTCGGTTTCATTGCATCCGGCTTACTGCTTGGATTAGCTATCGGTTTTGTTCTTCAGCGCGGAAGATTTTGCATGAATACTGCATTCAGAGACACAATTTTCATCCAGGATTTCACGCTCTTCCGTGGGTATTTGATTGCCCTGGTAATCATGATAGTGGGCGCCAATATTCTAAATGACCTGAAGGTAATCAATCTTGCGGTGCAGCCCTTTTATCCTATTGCAAACATCGTTGGAGGTTATATCTTCGGACTCGGTATAGTTATGGTCGGAGGATGCGGCAGCGGCGTATGGTATAAGATAGGGGAAGGCCAGTTTAATTCACTTGTTGCAGTCATCGGTTTTTTCATTGGGATTCATATGACAGCCACTGGCGTCCTGAGTCCTGTTTACAGACTTTTGAGAAGTGTAAAGGTCCCGATTGCAGGACATAACGCTCCCACCTTATGGCACATATTCGGCAACAGCCCTGCTATTAAGTGGATCGTGATTGCAGCAGTTGTTATCCCACTAATCGTCTTTATTTTAAAGGGCAAACCCTTTTCAGCGCCTAAACAGAAAGGCCTTGAATGGCCGAAAGTTGGGGTGCTTCTGGGTATCCTGGGGCTAGCCTCTTTCTGGCTTGCAACTGTCTATGAAGGTTTTCCAAGAGGTCTTTCTTTCACAACACCGACCGGCGAGCTTTTCGGGACTTTATTAACAGGCAGCGCCATGTTACCTAGCCATCCTCTAGCAAGAGTCTTCCCGATGTTCGATATCGGACCTTTTAAAATGACCTGGGCGTCCCTTTATATAATCGCGGTCCCATTCGGGGCATTCATAAGCGCGAAGGTTTTAAAAGAGTTCAAGTGGAAAAATCCTCCTGTTGATGAAATGCTGTCCGTCTGCATTGGAAGTCTTATGATGGGCTTTGGAGCAACGGTGGCAGGCGGCTGTAATATAGGTCAGGGACTTACAGGGGCATCCACACTGTCAATCGGAAGCCTCGTTGCCATTATTTTTATCATTCTGGGCAACTGGACAAATGTTTACTTAAGGTTTATCAAACCTATGCAGGATTAAAAAAGATACGCTGAAAGCTGAGACAATGCATATTGATGCACGTGAACTTGAATCGCATGACTTGCTGATAAAATTAAAAGAGATACTGTCATCAAACCGTGAATGTAACATGTCTATTGATATTCTGGTTAAAACAGTATCGGACGCAAAAAAAATTATAGGGTTTGTCTCTATGTCAGGATGCACAGCAGAGATTGACAAAAAAGATAATTTTTGTATAATTCATGTAAGAGGCATTCCCTGTTGTACATAGAAAAATAGATCAGTGTGTACAAATTAATTGAGGGAGACACCCTTGAAAATCCAAATTATGAAGGAGGATTCCGTATGAAAAGATTTTTTGCAATTGCATGTATCATCGTTTTAACGCTGGGACTGCTTCTTGTATCCTGCCAGAAAAAAGAAGAGCCTGCCGCACCTGAAGTAAAGAGCGAAGAGCCGGCTGCTCAGGGTGAGCAAAAACCTGCTGCTGGTGGTTACGGTGAAGAAAAACCTGCTGCTGGTGGTTACGGTGAAGAGAAGAAGGCAGAAGAAGAGAAACATTAATAATACGTAACAAGTATACACTTCAGTATATTTTTTCGGGGCGCTCCATGAGCAGCCCCGAATTTTTTTGTCCGCATTATGCTCTCCTACAAAAATAATTGAAATTATTTATTATAGACATATGAAATGCGCCCTTATCATACCTGCCTGGATACCGGAAGAAATATTTCCATCAAAAGTTGCAGGCTCCCAGATCAACTATTGGCAGCCACTTGGGACTCTGTACGTTGCCGCAGCCATCCTAAAAGCAGGACATGAGGTTAAATTTCTAAACGGCGCATTTATGACGCATGCAGAAATAATGAAGGAAGTCTCGCTCTTCATGCCTGATATAGTCGGCATCTACTCAACTACTTTCGGCTGGAAAAAAGCCGCCTTCACTGCATCAGAAATCCGAAGGGGCAAGTTTAAAACTCGTCCTCACATTACAGTCGGCGGTCCCTATCCGATTGCAATGCAGGAGAAATGTCTGCATGATTCTCCGGACATTGATGCAGTTGTTACCGGTGAAGGCGAAATAACAATGGTTGAGATGATGGACAGGCTGTCTCAGGGAAAATCGCTTGATGGAGTGGAAGGTGTGGTTTTCAGAAAAGATGGGGATATCTTAAAAAATCCGGCGCGCCCTCTCATAACAGATGTTGACTCCCTGCCCTTCCCCGCACGGGAACTCCTTGGCAATGCGATAGATTATATTCCTCCTCCAGCTACCTATAAGAGAAAACCTGTTGCAGTCATGATAACTTCAAGGGGATGTAACAGGAAGTGCATCTTCTGCTTCCAGATTGATAAAGACAGGGAACTCGGTGTCCGTTTCCGCAGCGTCGGGAATGTAATGGAAGAAATAGAGCTTTGTCTGAGTCAGGGATACAGGGAAATAAAATTTTTAGACGATACTCTGGCTGCTGATTATGACAGGGCCATGCAGATAGCAAGGGAAATAAAAAGGCGGAAGCTGAATTTTACCTGGTTTGCCTCGGCGTGTGTTCATCAGGTAGATAAGCCCCTGCTGAAGGCATTCAAAGATGCGGGATGCTGGGCAATACTCATGGGCGCTGAAAGCGGAGTTCAGAAAAATTTAAATGCCGTCAGAAAAGGCACGACAATCGAGCAAATCCGTAAGGCAGTCAAAACAGCCAAAGAAATCGGCCTGACTGTACACACCCCTTTTCTTGTCGGACTTCCAGGCCAGACATTCGAAGACGGTTTGAAAACCATCGAGTTTGCCTGCGAAATAGATCCTGATATTGTCAGCTTTCATGCGCTCACTCCTTTCCCCGGCACGGAACTTTATGATAATATTGAAAAGTACGGCACCATGTCTAATGACCTGTCTGATTTCACCTATCAAGGGGCGGCTTTCATTCCATATACGCTTACCAGAGAAGAGATAGCGCTGCTCAGACAGACAGGTTACAAAAAGTTTTATTCACGACCGTCGTATGTAATTAAGAAGGTACTGGCAATGAGAAATATGAATGACATGAAAGCAGCAATAAAAGGCGCTAAAAGCATGTTCTGGCTCTGGCTGAAAAGCGATATATTCCGGCGGGGCGAGAGCGCCGGATGATTGATCAATACGTCTTATATGACATATAATCTTCAAACAGAAAAATCAAATCAAAGGAGAACGCAATGGCCTCAGAGGTAAATGATTTAACGATAAATTTTGAAGAAGATAATATCCTGAAAGTGAAAGAGCTTGATAAGGAAATACTTTCCAAGGGTGCGTGGGCAACAATTATATTTAAATACCAGCAGTGGGACGCTAAAAATGAAAAATACGGAAAGGTCGGTTATAGTATTCGCCGGTATCAGAAAAGGGAAGGCAACTACAGCCAAAAATCAAAATTCAACATATCCAGCAATGAACAGGCAGGCAAGATTATCGAGACACTTCAGAAATGGATGCAGGAGCCGGATGAATAATCCTTAAAAGTCGAAGATCGATTATCAATTTATTAGTTTGACATTCAACCTATTTGATGTTATATTTTTAATAATTATTGGTCTGTTATTCACCCGTTCAAGAATCAGATTTTCTTTTCATAATTAAATATAAGAGGGGAAATACAGGGGGCCTGGTTATAATGAAAAAAAAGTTTTCATCAATTATTCTGCTTATTTTATTTTGCTTCATATTGATGTCCTGCGGCAGCGGAGGAGGCAGCATCAGCAGCGGGGGCAGTGATGATAATAATAACTCAAATAAGGTTACTACCCGAGTATCAGTTAATTCCAGCGGTAATCAGGCAGCTACCGGCAGCAGCTCCACTCCATCCATCAGCTCAGATGGAAGGTTCGTGGCTTTTGAGTCAATGGCCTCAGACCTTGTTACAGGCGATACAAATGGACTTAGTGATATCTTTGTCCGAGACCGGATTACGGGAACTACCACCCGTATATCAGTTGACACTACCGGTAATGACTCAAACGGCAATAGTTTCACCCCATCCATCAGTTCAGGCGGAATATTTGTGGCTTTTGAGTCACAGGCCTCAGACCTTGTTACAGGCGATACAAATGGACTCAGTGATATCTTTGTCCGCGACCGGATTACGGGAACTACCACCCGTATATCAGTTGACACTACCGGTAATGACTCAAACGGCA
>CAYMUX010000117.1:0-10148 GCA_964393845.1 uncultured Nitrospiraceae bacterium | reverse complement strand
TAAAAGGTATAAACTACTACCCTTGCAGAATTAAATGGTAGGCGGAACAGGGCTCGAACCTGTGACCCCAGCCTTGTAAGGGCTGTGCTCTCCCAACTGAGCTACCCGCCCGATCTTTTAGACCATAGATAACTTCAGAGTAGATAATATAACAAATAAGTATATGAAATTAAAAGTCACCCGGTTTGTTTGATTTAAAAGTGTTTTTTAAGATACAATTAACCAAATTTATAATCAGAAGAGTCAACATGCCGACAAAGTTAAAAGTATACCGAACTACCCAACGGATTTTTTTATATCTTATTATGTTCTTGACTGTTTCCGCCTGTTCTACAGATAAAACAGCAAAGCAGGAAGAATCTGTTTTTGTGCCTGAAGAGTCTTTCCGTAAGGCTGGTGAATTGATAAAGGATGGCTACTATGAAGAGGCAAGAAAGATTTTAGAGACTATTAAGAGCAAAGATGCTTCTCAGCAGTATGCAATATTAGCCAGGTTACGCATTGCTGATACATACTTTGATGAAGAATCGTATGATGAGGCAGTTATTGAATATGAATCTTTTCTGGACTTATATCGTTATCACAAATATGCTTCTTATGCGCAGTATAAGCTGGCTATGTGTTTTTTTGTGAGGATAAAAACAGTTGATATTGGTTATTCTTGGGCGAAAAGGGCATTGGATGAATTTGAGAAACTCCAAAGACAGTATCCGAGAAATCCATATATGGCAATTATAGATAAAAGGATAAAAGCATGTACAAATATACTTGCCGAGTATGAATTTTATGTCGGCAACTTTTATTATGATAAAGGTTCGTATAAAGCAGCCATAGGCAGATTTAAAGGTATGATTCAAGATTATCCTGATTCAAGCAACGTGCCGGATGCTTTTTATTATATCGGTCTTTCATATGAAAATCTTGGTCAAAAAGATGAAGCCATTAATAATTTGAATGCCCTGATAGAAAAGTTTCCAACCATAGAGCTCTCTATAAAAGCAAAAAAACGTATTAATTCTTTTGATATGGAAAAGTGAAATTTTATCCTGCTTTTCTTGATCTGAAAGACAAAAAAGCTGTAATCATTGGCGGCGGCAAGGTTGCAGAAAGAAAAGTGCGTCTCCTGATAAATACCGGCGCTTCAGTTAAATTAATAAGCCCCGACATTACAAATAATCTGAGAAAATTAGCAGAAAAGGGATTGCTTGAACATATAAAAAGAAATTACAGGGATGGAGATCTTAATGACACATTCATTGTTATTGCCGCAACTTCCTCAACAGTGCTCAATACACGAATAGCGCGGGAGGCGAGTCATCTTGTAAACGTAATTGATATGCCTTCTGAGGGCAACTTTATAGTCCCTTCGGTTGTAAAACGCGGTCCATTAACGATTGCCATCTCTACTGAAGGGGCCAGTCCCGCTGTATCAAAGGCAATAAGAAAGGAGATCGAGGAACTCTACGGTAAGGAGTTTGCTCTTTATCTTAAATTTGTAGAAACGATTCGCAAACAAGCAATGAAGAAAATAATAGACAGCAGGGAAAGAGAAAAGTTTTTGCAGTCGCTTGCATCAGAAGATATATTCAAATCCCTCCGGGAGAGAGGATTCTCCAGGCTTTCCCAAAAAATATATGCTTCTCTGAATAATAAAAGCTGATTCTCTTTTTACTTATTTGATGTTTAACTGGAATGCCACAATAAAGCAATGGCGCGCCCAGGAGGAGTCGAACCCCCAACCTTCTGATCCGTAGTCAGACACTCTATCCAATTGAGCTATGGGCGCTATCCCTTTATTTTTTTATGCCTTCTTTAAGTGTCAGGCTGTAACGCTCATGCTGGAATGAGTGAATGGTCGGAAACTTCGCGTACAGCCATCCCCATTCCCCGGAGTTGGGGAATATTTTATTCCCGTCTTGAAAGATTGCTACTCCAACTGAAGGGTTATTGGCTTCATTTGAGGATGACGTAATGACTGTTCCGTTCATTTTAAAGTCCGGAAGGAAAGGTCCTATTTTGACAGTTAAATCGGAGCCGGGGATATTAAACTCATCACCGATATTTAGAGTGAATTCTTTTTTCTTATTTTCTTTTTTATCATCGACAATTATAGTTACCTTAGACCATTGCCCTCCGACTTCCGGAGGCACGACTAGCTGAAATTCGGTTTTCTGCCCCGGCGTCCCATGACCTTGCGGAGAGGATGGCGTTTCTATAATTGGCCCCTTTGGTACGGGACTTTTTTGTGCAGAAGACTGTTCTTCCTTTTTCTGGCATGCCCCGAATGAAAACAATAAAATTGTTATTGATATTACCATAATAAATTTCTTCATTTTATTCCTCCTGAAATAATATTTCTAAAATAACTACCATAAACTGCTCAAGGCTACTTCTCTGTAGCCGGCGTCTTTCAATGGCGGAGAGGCAGGGATTCGAACCCTGGGTCCCGATTTCTCGGGACAACCGCTTAGCAGGCGGCTGCCTTCAGCCACTCGGCCACCTCTCCAAGTATAGAAGGTTTTGACTAGAGCGACGTTTCCGGGAAATATTACCTTAATATACCTTTAAATATTACCCAATTGAAGTTTGTTTTGTAAACCTTTGACGGTTGAACCAATTTTGAGGATAAATGCATGACAGAGATTATGAAACCGACATCAACCTTTTTCTTATGAATATAATTTAATGCAAATCTGTTTTTACAAACATTAAAAACTTCTTTCAATAATTGCACGGTAAAAATCGCTACTTATCAATCAGCTTTTTAATAGTATTTTTCAATTCACCGAGATCGGATGATTTTACTATATAAGCTTCAGACGCCCAGACAGCAAAGTCATCCCTGTAGTCATAAGCCGTCGACATTATGATTGGGATGTTCGGACGCTGCTCTTTCATTTTTCTTAAAAGGCTTATCCCGTCAATATCAGGCATAAGTATATCCAGTGTAACTATGTCCGGATTTTCTTTTTCAAACATCTCCATTGCCTCTTTTCCTGTACCGGCAATAACAACATTATATCCTTCTTCCTCTAACTCTTCTTTATAGAGCCTCTGGATATTTGTATCATCATCAACTATTAGAAGTTTCATACTGCTTCCTCCCTTATTTGAAAAGTTATCATTATTAATATTCATTCTCCATCTTTAATATCATTAAACATATAATTTCCCGGCCATCAGGTCTTTTCAATAGGCAGATAGATTTTAAAAGAGGTACCTCCGCCCCATATGCTTTCTACTTTAATTTTGCCATTGTGCTCCTGAATAATTTTATGCGTTACGGCAAGACCCAGACCTGTACCCTGCGGCTTGGTTGTAAAGAAAGGATTAAAGATATTTTTAATGTCTTCCTCTTTAATGCCGCAGCCCGTGTCTGTAAGTTCGATAACCGCTTCCATGTCTTCCAGTCTGGTCCTAATAATAATTTTACCATGTTCAGTTGCTTGAGCTGCATTTGAAACAATATTCAGTATTGCCTCTTTTATCCTGTCAGGGTCTATTTCCGATATTATCGGTATTTCTGAAAAATCTTTAGCTATTATGTTGTGCTTCTCATCAATTTCAGGCGTTATAAAGTCTACTATGTTGTCAAGCAAATCATTAATGTTTACGCTGCACTTGTTGACTCTTGAACTTTTTACAAAACCTAATATCTCTTTTAATATATTTTCAAGTCTGCTGACTTCATTGACTATAATCTTTGCATATTCCTGAATATCACCGGAAAGTTTTTTCTCAAGCCTTCGTGCAAAACCTCCTATGGAGATAAGAGGATTTCTGATCTCATGCGCTACTCTTGCAGCCAATTCACCCAGGGCAGCCATTCTCTCTGAGTGGACAACCCTCTCCCTGAGATTACGAAGCTCTGTTATGTCACGTGAAATATGAACAGTCCCGACAAAATTTCCGGATGAATCAAATATCGGAGAATTTGAAACGACAAACGTGCCGTTAAGATAAGGGTCTTCTATTTCACCAACATACGGCTTTTGTGAATCCACTGACTTGAAATGAGGGCACATTTCCCAGGGTTCTTCCATTCCGTGAAATATCTCGAAACACTTCCTCCCTATTATTTCTTCTTCCGGCTTCCCGATTTTCCTGACTACCGCCTGGTTAACACGCCTTATTATCAAATCATTGTCAGTATAGTAGACCATGTCCGATATGGATTCAAATATGTTTTTAAGTTCAGACTGGGCAAGAGTAACATTTTCATAGAGTCTCGCATTCTCTATGGCTGAAGCAATATGACTTGAAAATCCCATCAGGAATTGCAAGTCTTCATCTTTTATGGGTCTGCCCGTGAAAAGGTTATCGACCCATATCAGTCCTATTATTTTATCTCTTGAAATGAGCGGAACAACACCAAAGGAATCGGCTCCAAGCACCTTAATGAGGTAAGGAGTGACCAAGGGCTCAGTTAAGGCATTGTAAACATTATAAGGCCTCTTTTCCTTTACACAACGGCACAGGATGCAATCTCCGTTTATATCTATACTCAAGCTCTGGCTTAGTCTGTCCAGATGGGAATTCAGGTGGACAGGGCTGCTTTCTATCTCTTCAATAATTGCCCCTAAACTCTTGCCTTCCATGGAAAGCCATATATTTTTTGCTTCTTCAGGGCTTGCCGGGCCTACTCCCATCTGGCCTTGCAGGACATCCTTTGACTCGTCGACAAGAAAGAGTATTGCCCTGTTAAATCCCAACCCGTCTCCCATTGTAACAACAGTAAGCACCATTTTAAGGAGTTTATCTAATTCGAGGGTGCTCCTTACAACAGAGTTTATAAAAAACAGCCTGGATAACTCCTGGTTCTTTCTGATTAATTCCTTCTCGACCAATTTCTTTTCTGATATATCTCTGGAGATTCCGCTTATCCCGGTAACATTACCTGTAGAATCAAGTATTGGTGAAAGCGTCAGACTTACTTCGATAAGTCTGCCGTTCTTTGTCTGTCTTATGGTTTCCAGATTTCTCAATGTCTCTTTCTTCTTTATTTTATTTATAAAACTTTTTTCTTCTTCCCGAAGAAACGGCGGCACCATCGGGAGGAACTTGCCTAATACCTCGTCTTCCGTATAACTATAAATATTCTCAGCGCCTTTGTTCCATGAAGTGATAATCCCCTCGGTATCGGACGTAACAATGGCGTCTGCTGAATCGTCTATCAGACTTTTAAGGTAGTCTTTTGTTTGTGAAATATCTTTTTCCTTTTCTATCTCCGCCCTGTACAGTCTTGCGTTCTCTATTGCTATTGATGATACAGAGGCGAAAGTCATCAACGATTTAAGATCATCCTCTGAAAAAGTTGTCATGCCCCATTCATCTTTTTTATCGTAAAGGCCGAGGGTGCCGATAATCCGTTCACCGATTGCGAGAGGGACACATATTGCAGATGTGGCATCGATGTCGGGGACACGCAGATTGTCCGGCATTTTTGAGATGTCATCTATTAATATCGGTTTACCTGTGAGCGCCACATGTCCTGCGATCCCCTCTCCGATCTGAAGATTCATTTCTCTCTTTATCGCATCCGCCAGGCCGTAATAGGCTTTTATCTGAAGATTATTCCCTTCAATAAGCCTGAGGATACATCCTGTGACTTTATAAACTTTTGATACCTCTTCACATATATATGGAAGCAGCTCGTCAATATTCAAAATAGACGTAATGGCTTTTCCAATTTCATGTATTACTTTCAGCTCGTCAAGTTGAGTTTTAACATTTCTGTAAAGATCTGCATTACGAACGGCAGCGCTTATATTATGTGAGATAATCGTGAGAAGGTTTATCTCATCCTGACTGTAAATACATGTATCCCTGGTCTGAAGCATAAGAATACCTACGACCGAATTATCTCTGACAATCGGGACTGCAAGCAGAGAAAGCAGGTCATCCGCTTCAGGTTTGAGAATTGCTTTTACGTGAGGATAGTTCCTGATATCATCAATTACTACTGGCTTGACTTCCTTAAATATTTTTTCAATATTTCCACTTTCATCCTCAATACAAAATACGGTAACGGACTCATTGCTTACGCCTTTTGCAGCTTCAATACAAATAATCTTTCTTTCCGGCTTAAGGAGACAGATTGAACAAACATCTTTATTCAGCGCATTCACCAGTTCGTGAGCAATAATATCGAGGATTTCCCTGAGCTCAAGTGTTGAACTGGCAATATCGGTAATCTTTATTAATAATTCTTTGCTTACGCCTTTTGCAGCTTCAATACAAATAATCTTTCTTTCCGGCTTAAGGAGACAGATTGAACAAACATCTTTATTCAGCGCATTCACCAGTTCGTGAGCAATAATATCGAGGATTTCCCTGAGCTCAAGTGTTGAACTGGCAATATCGGTAATCTTTATTAATAATTCTTTCTCTAAAGACTTATCCATCTTCTGTTTTGTCTCTGCAATTCCGGCCATATTTTCTTTGCTATATCATAAGTATATTTTATCTCTTTTGCGTTTAAGTGGAAATATAAAATAAATCAGAAGTCGATATTTACTTTATATTTCCACTTTCCTTAAAAATTCTGCAGCCTCTTCAGGAGGCGTAGGATTAATATAAAAGCCTGAACCCCACTCAAATCCTGCAATCTTTGTAAGCTTGGGGATTATTTCAATATGCCAGTGATAATATTCATTCTGCTCATTTTTAAAAGGGGATGTGTGGATCATCATATTATATGGAGGCAGGTCAAGGACTTTGTCTATCTGCTTCAATGTCTGCTGAAGTATTTGAGCTAACAGGCTGAAACTGCCATTAGGCGAGAAACTGGACTCATGTTTTTTGGGTAATATCATTATTTCAAAGGGCGAGCGCGACGCAAAAGGCGCAATGGCAATAAAGTCATTATTTTCCGCAATGACTCTTATCGGGTCTTCTGTCTCCTGATGTATTATGTCGCAAAAAATACATCTTTCCTTATATTCATAATATTGTTTTGCCTGAAAGAGTTCTTCCTCCACCAGATGGGGAACTATGGGAAGAGCTATAAGCTGGGAATGAGTGTGTTCAAGGGATGCCCCTGCTTCATCTCCTTCATTTTTAAAGACAAGAACATATCTGAAACGTGTATCCTTTTTCAGGTCCGTAATCCTGTGATGAAATGCCCATAAAACCTCTTCTACAGATTTTAAAGGCATTGTTGAAAGTGTGAGATTATGGTCCGGGCATTCTATTATTACTTCATGAGCTCCGACTCCATTCATTTTGTCAAATATGCCTTCCCCGACCCTGTTAAGCTTTCCTTCAATGTTCAGGGCAGGAAATTTATTAGATACAACCCTCAATGTCCAGCCTGGAGTATTAGGCTTTCCGCCATTGGATCTGAAGGCCATGATCTCGGGAGGGGTAGTATATTCGTTCCCTTCACAAAACGCACAAAACCCTCCTTTCTTTGGTGAAACCCGCATACCGAAATCAGACGGTCTTTTCCCCCTTTCAATTGAAATGATGACCCATCTGCCGGAAATAGGGTCTTTCCTTAATTCAGGCATCCAAACCTCCTAATATCGCTAATAATAATTGTTAATAAACTAAAAATCGGATAACATGTCATTTTCTATAGTGTTCATATTATATCATTAAGTAAGCTATAATTTTCCATGAAACCGTCTTTTCATGTAAGGCCTTTTAATGGACCGTTTGATGACCCCGGTCTTTATATAAGAGTCCTTAGAGAAGGCCGGGCCATAATTTTTGACCTTGGATTTACCACAACTCTCTCAGCAAGGGACATCCTTAAGACTACGGATATATTTATATCTCACACACATATCGACCATTTCATAGGGTTTGATAACGTATTGAGAGTCAGCCTGAAAAAAGAAAGTCCTTTAAAGTTTTACGGTCCGGAAGGGTTTATAGGTTGTGTAGAAGGGAAGCTTAGAAGTTATACGTGGAATCTGATAGGGGATTATCCGATTATTATTGAAGTTGCAGAAATAAATGATTCCTCCATTAAGAAAGCAGTTTTTAAGGCGGAAAATTCCTTTACAAGAGAAGACCTGAAAACAGAGCCTTTTTACGGCATCTTAATGAAAGATTCTTTTTACACGGTTTCTGCCGCGATCCTTGATCATCAAATTCCTTGTCTGGCATTCTGTCTTGAGGAAGACTATCACATTAACATTGATAAATCTAAACTAGGCAGTCTCAATCTTCCGGTCGGCCCGTGGTTGGGACAACTCAAAACAGCCATCCGAGAAAATAAAGAGGACAGTCTTTTTACAATTAATGGGCAGACTTACACATTCCAGGAGTTAAATGGTATAGCAACGATAACGAGAGGGCAAAAGCTCTCCTATGTTGTTGACGCTCTTGGCAGTGAAGAGAATATAAGAAAAATAGTTGAGCTTGTAAAAGGCTCCGACGTTCTTTACATTGAGTCTTATTTTTTAGACGAAGATAAAGACAGGGCCAGGGAACGTTATCATCTGACCGCAAAAGAAGCCGGAAGGATTGCCAGGGAGGCGGGAGTGGGTAGACTGGAGGTCATGCATTTTTCACCAAGATATATGGATGACCCTGAAAAATTAAAAAGAGAGGCAGAAGAAGAATTCAAAAGATAATTGCGATGACACTCATGCGAGAGTCTTTACCTGTACGTTGTTTTATCTGCTTACCAACTTTCCCTGACTTTGAGCTGCAGTAATTACGCGTGGATGTGCCGTAAATACCTGAATGCCGGGGACAGAAACATAATCACCGTCATCGGTAATGACCTTGACCACCTTGGCACGGGTATCGGCAAAATCGGCTCTTGTGTAAGTAGTCCAGTACCATGCATTGGAATCAACAAGGAAAAGATCATCTTGTTGCGGGGTATCATTACGAAGGTCAATTACGTCTGCTTTAATCGCATATTGTACCGGCATTATAAATTTTGAGACTGTTCCAACAGGACATCATCAACAGCCTTACGCATGTTCGGATTTGTGTAATATTCCTTGGCGTTTTCGATAACACGCTTAAGAACAGCCCTGCCTGTTGAAGTCAAATTGGTTATTTTAAGAAGCCGGTTAAGGTCGTCAGGTTTAAAGTCTTTGAGCAATCGCCCGATTGCCGAATTGAAGAAGGGCGAGGCGAATATCTTTACATTCTCAAAATCAAGTTCTACATTATTGCCTGCCGATAATCCAGAATGGATCATGTCATAGATTTTCTGACCGTCTTCTAAAGTAATACAATTTTCACCTGTCAGCTTGAATACATCTATTTTCATGATATCCTCCCTCTTAGAAGATAGGTTCGTTAATAACCTCTGAAGTAAGATGATAATATGATTCGTCGCATTGAAGAGTAATATTTACAAGCGTCCCCTCGAAGAATGAGTCCCGATTCATAAATTCCTCCTGAGTCTCGGTAATTAAAGCATAACCTTCATGGCTGAATATTTCAAGCCTGCCTTTATTTATTTTCACAAACTCTTTTAAAAGGTCGAGTCCCATCCCACGGCTTGTGCCATTAGGCCTCGTTGTAGTTCCACGCTGAAATGCCCACTTCAGACAACTTGCAGCACTTAAAGACTGAAAGCGGGAATCATCCTTGAAAAAATATCGCACGTTTGAAGGGATACCCACACCGAAATCTGCCACAGAAAGTTTCAGTACATGAAGATTTGGATAATGCTGTCCACAACTGAATATGCCGATAGAAGATTCACTATGTTCAAACGCATTAATATAAATCTCTAAAACCGTGACGACTATTGCATCCCGTAATAGACTGCTAACGTTAACCCAGCCTTTGCCAAGCCAATATAACTTTAAATAGTCAACGACGTTTCTCTTCTCAAAGGTCAAATTCTCTCTGTATGGAATCGTATTCCCTGTCCAAAAACTGCCTCCGTGACCGAAGGAGTTTAAAAATCCGCTTTTCCCAAGATTCGAACGAATGTCTTCTCGCATAGAGTCCCAGTTGAAAGAAACCATTCCCGACCTGTTTTGTATCAACTGAGCAAGTCCTCCAAGAAAAGCGACTGCATTTTGCCTCAGGAAATAACAATGTGAAAAGTCAAAGGTAACATTTAAATTGTCATCATTAACCTGATTCCAGAGAGTAAAGAGCTGGTCAAAGTTGTAGATCGTAAAATACAATTGACCCCCTAACGTCATATAAAAATGACCCCCTAA
>CAYMUX010000116.1:0-10177 GCA_964393845.1 uncultured Nitrospiraceae bacterium | reverse complement strand
ATTGCAACCCCTTCCAATCTTTCACGATTCCCAAATCGTTCTACGAGGCGGTTCAATTTATCAAGAGAGTTAGACTCGACAAGAGGGCTTACCGACTCCTGTAGGCTCTCAGCTAAAACAATGGCGCGGCGCTCCAATTCACCTGTAAGACGGTTCTTCTCACTGCTAACCTGATAGAACGAAAAAATAACAGCTACCAGAGCTACCACAAAAATAAGGGATACGATAAGACGGATTGTAATCTTCATATGATTTTTCTCACGTTTTTTATTATTATTTCTCCAGTTCCTTATTCTCCCTCATGTAAACTGTCCTATGCGGGAACGGTATCTCAATACCTTCCTGTTTGAACCTCTTAAAAATCCTTTTTCTCAATTCATGCTGCACAAGATACTGGTCAACAAATTCCTTTACCTGACAGATAAGAGTAAAATCAAGCGAGCTGTCGCCGAAGCCTGGTATGAATCTCACAAACGGCTCAGGGTCGCCCAACAATCCAGGGACATTCCCGACAGCCTTTTTCGCTTCTTCAACAAGTATCTTTTCAACTTTTTCAGGATCTGACGAATAACTTACACCAATCGGTATTAAAAGGGCCATCCTTTTTTCCGGCAGATAGTAATTGGTGACAATGCTTTGTGAAAGTTTGCTGTTGGGGATCACAACCATATTATTAGGCAGCATTCTTACCCTCGTAGTCCTCCATGTAATGTCTTCTACATAGCCTTCCTGTCCTGACTCAAGCTTTATGAAGTCTCCGACCCGGATGGCTTTTTCCATGAGGATGTGAATACCAGCAAACAGATTTGCAAGCGTGTCCTGAAGCGCAAGTGCAACTGCAAGCCCGCCGACGCCCAATGCGGTAATCAGCGGCGTTATTGAGATGCCGAGGACGGAAAGGATAATCAAAAATCCCAGGACAATAATTGTTCCTTTCAAAATCCCGTATGCAAGTCCTGTCGTCGGAATGGGGAGGTTCGTTTTCTGAATGTAATTGGTAAATATTTTGCCTGCAAGATTAGCGGCGGCAATAGTGATCGAAAATATAACAATGATGTGAATGACCTTACTTATATACAGGACATATTTTTCAGGAAGGTCAGAAACCGCTATACTTATGTATAGTCCGATAGCTATGCACCAGTAAATTGAGGGGACACTCAGGGCCTTTATAGTTATATCGTCGATTTTTGTGTCGGTTCCAGCCGACCATTTGTGGAGGAGTCTGAATGCTACGCCTCTTATCACAAACAGAGCGGCTGCTGACACAGCCGCAATTAATAAAGGGGCGAGCAGTTTATTTATCAAATGTACGTCCATTGGCTATCTCCTGTAAGGCCAGATAAGATTATTAATTCTTGTGTACATTATCCCTCATTTTTCCCGCCAATGCAAAAACCGGAGGGGTGATTGATGCAAGCTGTATGTCCATCCGGTTTCTGAATTTCCTGAAATCGGCCATCAGTTTTTTTGGCATGGGTTCTCCGCCCGGTAATTTTACCCTTAACGGGTTGATGGGCTTATCGTTTATCCGTACCTCGAAATGCAGGTGCGGACCAGTTGAAAGCCCTGAATTCCCGACATTGCCGATGACCTGACCCTGATCAACATTTTCCCCTGTCCTTATATTTTTGGCAATCTTTGACAAATGACCGTAATATGTTTCATACCCGTTGCGATGCCTTATTATTACAAGCTTGCCGTAGCCTCCCTTATAACCGGCATAAACAATCTTCCCGTCTCCGAGGGCGGAGACAGGCGTCCATACGGGCGCTGAATAATCAAGACCGTGATGCGGCCTGTAGACCTTCAGTATCGGGTGGAATCTCCTTCCCGAATAATAAGAGCTTATCCGCCTGAAGTTTAAAGGCGCTTTCAGGAAGGCCTTTTTCAGTGACTTGCCTTCAGCGTCATAATAGTCTGCCTTTCCGTTAATCACGAATCCGTAAGCTTTGTACATCTTGCCGTTACTGTCTAATTCGGCTGAAAGTATATTCCCGAACTTTTTGAACTCTCCATCAATATAAAGTCCCTCGACGACAATTTTAAAGGCATCGCCTTCTCTCAAATCGGAAGCGAAGTCTATATCCCATGCAAAGATGTCCGAAAGCTGAAGAGCCAGCATAAGCCTTTCCCTGCCTTCGCCCATTGACGAAATGAGATTGTCTTTAATGGCGCCGCCGATATACTCCATTCTTTTTTCGTATTCAATGGGCACCTTCTCGGCGGCAAACCCCTGATCTTTACGGGTCACCTCAAGTATGCCGTCATCATCAATCCAGTAGGACAGGGAATCGACCCGGTTATCCTCAGTGACGGAGATTTTATATTGCTGCCCGGGCTGCACCTTTCTCAGACGGTGCACGTCAGCGGCAGCCTCCCGGATTTCAAAGAGTTCCGCGATATCAAGTCCGCGTTGCTTGAAGACTTCGAAAAAGGTTTCTCCCTTTTTTATGGTCCCGCTTATCTTCCGTGAAGTTTCCGTTTTATGCGGTTCGGCGACTACTTCTTTCCTGACATCTTTCCTATCCGGGAAGCGGGTCCACATAAATATGGCTGCAGCCAGTAAAACAATTATTGTGAAAAAGTTCTTCATCATACCTCCTTCAAGCAATAATTCTTCTTACAGTTTTTTAAGCTTTCTTCTGATCAGCGCCAATTCAACGAAAAGTTTTATCAATGTGAACATTGCAAAACACAGCATGAATACTCCCAAAACCAGCATGCTGATTATCCTGGCTATCTTCCTGACGGTATTCATATGTTTTCTCAAATATATTTTTGAAATTTACTTGGCCGTAACAAAATGCGCCCTTCTGTTCTTCTGCCAGCAGGATTCATTCTGTTCAGTGCAGAGCGGTTTTTCTTCTCCGTAAGTTACAAAACTCATTCTTCCAGAAGAGATGCCTAGCGAAGAAAGATAATCCCTCACTGACTTTGCCCTTCTTTCACCGAGCGCAAGGTTGTATTCATTCGTTCCCCTTTCATCACAGTGCCCTTCGATTACGACATTGATATTTTTATTCTTTGTAAGCCATTCGGCAGTTGAGTCAAGCGCTGCCCTGGCATCCTGTATTATGTTGTACCTGTCGTAATCAAACAGAACATCTTTAAACTCAAAACGGGATTCTTCTTTAACAGACTCTTTATCCGTCGGCAAAGCAATAGTCTTAAGTTTTTCTTCGCGTAAAATCTTCTCACTGACAACATCGGTTTCCCTAGCCTTGTCCTTGCTGATTTCCTCTGTCTTTGTGACTTTCGTTTCATCAGTCTTTACAGGCTGCTGCACAGGCTGCGTTATATATTGTTTTGTACATCCCGCAAATAATAAAATAAGAAAAAAAATAGTTATCCTTTTCATGACTTATCCTCCTGTCAAAATTATTTTAGACGGCTTGCTTTCAACAAGAAGGGCCTCGCGCGTAAAAATACGCAAGCATTAATTCAGCAAGCCGCTGAAGTAAATGAAGTAAAGATGTGGGTGATTAGACGAAAGGAGGCGAGAGACCGGAAAATTCACGATAGAACACAACGTGATATAAATGGGGATAGTTTACCGTTTCTGCGCTTAAGGGTATTGATGAGAATACGCGCAGATTTCCGGAAAGGATGGCATATCCACCCTTGAGTTTTGTGATGTCGTTATTTGAACTTGGAATAGCGCGGGCTTTTTTGATAAGTATGCGGTTATTGTCAGATGACTCTGTGGATTTTCCCTGGTGAAAGAGTTTTGACCACAGCAGTTCGCCCAGAAAAAGGCGCAGCCCATTTGCACCGTAACCCGCTTTCTTTGAAATTACAGGCGTATCCTCTAAATGAGAGAAATGATAACTGAGTGGCGATACCGCATAAAACAGGAAATAGAAAATGAACAGGGACCGGAATATTTTTTCGTGCCGTAAAGACATGCTTATATATAACATATGAGAATGCTTAATTCAACCGCAGTGAAATTATTTGTTATCCTCTTCAACCGCATTCTTTATTTTTGTCAGTATATCAGGTATTGTCGAGGTCACCCTGTCCCAACTGGCAATCAGCGGAACCCCGGTTTCGAACGGAACAAATTGTGACGGACTTATCATATGGATTTATCATCTCGGATTTCTTCGCCCCGCTGTACAGCGATAACGGTAACCCTGTTCCGGCCCTGAGACGCAGTTCCTTTTGACTGAATTCAGGGCCATCCGCTACTTCAGCCCTTCCCTTTCCTCTCTCAAATAAATAGTCCGCTGCGGGAATGGTATCTCAATGCCTTCGGCCTTGAACCTCTTTAGAATCCTCTTCCTCAATTCATGCTGCACGAGGTTCTGGTCCGCAAACTCACGGACCTGGCACGTAAGGGTAAAATCAAGCGAGCTCTGCCCGAACCCGGGGATGAGCCTCACAAAAGGCCCCGGGTCCGCAAGAAGTCCCGGGATTTCACCGGCCCCCTTTTGGGCCTCTTCAATAAGTATTTTCTCCACCTGGTCGGGATCAGAAGAATAACTCACCCCAACCGGAATTAATAAGGCCATCCTTTTTTCAGGCAGGTGATAATTTGTAACAATGCTCTGCGACAGCTTGTTGTTGGGGATCACGACCATATTATTCGGAATCATCCGGATTCTTGTGGTACGCCATGTAATGTCGTCAACATATCCTTCCTGCCCTGTTTCAAGCCTGATAAAATCCCCTACCCTGACGGCTTTTTCCATCAGTATATGAATACCGGCAAAGAGATTTGCCAGTGTGTCCTGGAGCGCGAGCGCGACTGCGAGACCGCCGACGCCAAGGGCGGTAATCAGCGGCGTGATTGAGATGCCGAGGACAGAGAGAATGATCAGAAAACCCAGGACGAGAATCGTTCCTTTCAATATCCCGTATGCAAGTCCGGTTGTAGGAATGGGGAGATTGGAGGACTGGACATAATTTCTGAATATCTTTCCCGCAAGATTGGCGGCGGCAATCGTGAAAGAAAATATTATGATTATGTGGATGGCTTTGCTTATATACGGGACATATTTTTCCGGGAGGTCCGAAACGCCGACACCTATGAATAACCCGATAGCGATACACCATAATATGGAAGGTGTTTTCAATGACCTGATTATAATATCGTCAATCCGGGTCTCTGTCTTCTCCGCCCATTTATGCAGTATCTTGAAAGCTATCGCCCTGACGGCAAATAATATTACCGCTGACAGAAATGCTGCTGCTGAAGGAATAAATATTTTATTAATTTCCACTTGCACTCCTTAAAACAGGTTTTACAGATTATCGCTGTGTAAATCGTCCCGCATTTTTTCGGCAAATGCAAAAACCGGAGGTTTGATTGAGACAAGCCGGGTGTCCATTTGATTCCTGAAGCTTCTGAACTCAGCCATTAATCCGCCTGAGATGGACTCTGCCCTGGGCAGTTTTATAGTAAGGGGATTAACAGATCTATGATTTACCTTCATCTCATAATGAAGATGCGGGCCTGTCGCCAGTCCCGTAGCGCCGACATAACCGATAATCTCTCCCTGATCTACTTTGGTCCCGCTTCTGATTCCTTTATCAATCTTTGATAAATGCCCATAGAATGTTTCATAACCGTTCGGATGCCTGATCCCGACAAATTTGCCGTATCCGCCCTTCTCCCCTGCAAAGATGATTTTCCCGTCTCCGATGGCGGAAACCGGCGTGCCCATGGGCGCTGAATAATCAACTCCGTGATGCGGCCTGTAGATTCTTAATACAGGATGAAATCTGTTACCGGAATAATATGAGCTTATCCTTCTGAAATTCAGGGGCGCTTTAAGGAAAGCCTTTTTAAAAGATTTACCGTTATCGTCATAGTAGCCGGCCTTTCCGTTATTTACAAACCGGTATGCTTTATACACCTGACCGTTATTGGTGAATTCCACCGACAGTATATCCCCGTATTTTTTGAATGCCCCGTCCAGGTATAAGCCTTCAACAACGATCTTCACACTGTCATCGTTTCTTATGTCGGTTGTAAAATCTATGTCCCATGCAAAGATGTCCGAAAGCTCAAGCGCCAGAACAAGGTTCTCCCTGCCCTCGCCAAGCGAAGAGATGAGGTTGTCTTTTATTACATGTCCCATATGCAATATTTTCTTTTCGTAGTTTATAGGTATCTTTTCGGCATAAAAGCCCGATGCAGTGCGGGTTATGTTCAGTATTGCATCATCGTTTATCCGGTATTCTAATGAATTTATCTTCTCATTGTTGTCAACCGTTATTTTATATTGCCGGCCCGGATGTAATTCCCTCAGCCCGTGAACGTCCGCAGCCGCTTCCCTGATCATGAAAAGCTCGCTTATGTCGAGATTGTATTTCTTGAAGATATTGAAGAACGTTTCACCCTTCCTGATGCTTCCTTTTATCTCGCTAAAGATTGTCTTCTTATCGTTCTCGTTTTCGGCAGGCCTTGCCGATCCTGATTTATCCGTCTTATAAGTCCCTGGCAACTGGCTTCTTAAAATAGGGAATAAAGCAACGAATAGGAAGACCCCGATAAATATTTTTTTCATCTATTCTACTGTTCCTCGCCGTAAACCGTTACAACTGTCTCGGCCCTTTACTGACTTTGTCTGATTATCCGCCCGGCCTGGGCTTAATTTCTCTATGCCTGCCATTATTATTGCCAGCCTTATAATAATAGCAAGCGGGAGCAATTGTAAATAATTTGAATCACAATTGTCATTTAAAAAATTAAAAGTGCATATTTAAAATATTACCATTTTCATCAATTGCTTAACCAGAGTCATTTCTCTTTATTGCAATTATGAACACAACAAACAAAACAGCCGATATGCTTGCCGTTACAGCCCCGAAATAAAAAGTTGCAGCCGGTGAAACTTTATCCCACAACCATCCGCCTATGAGGCTTGCCGGCAGCGTCGCAAGCCCGACTATGGTGTTATAGACCCCAAAAGCTGTCGCCTTAAAATCCGACGGTATTATTGTAGCAAGAAATGCCTTTTGTATTCCCTCAGTCAATCCCATGAATAGACCATAAAAACTGAAAAGCAGCCAGACGGCTTTCGTATCTGATACTGCTGCAAATCCGTAATACAGTAATGCGAACAAAACAAAGCCCAGAAGGATGACCCTCTTCTTACCGAACCTGTCTGCCGCGATACCGGCAGGAATTGACGAGAGTGAATAGATTAAGTTGAACAGCAGATATACTATAGGAATCATTGTTGTCTGAATCCCTACCTGCTCCGCCCTCAATATAAGAAACACATCGCTTGAGTTGCCTAAGGCAAATACAGCCACAATGAAGACAAAAAACCTGAATCTCCAGTCAAAATGTTTGAGGGTGAGTTTTGGTTTTTCTGAATGGACTTCTGTAACCTTCTTCTTTTCTGCAATAAAAAAGATAATCAATAACACTGCGATTACGCCCGGTATCATGGAGAGCCAAAAGATTTTGCGATAATCATTTGAGAATATGCCGAGAAAGAAAAATGCGAGCGCAGGTCCGACAACTGCGCCCATCGTATCTAATGAACGGTGAAAGCTGAAGGCCCTCGCTAAATATGCCTTTTCCGCTGACTCAGCGATTATGGCGTCACGGGGCGCAGTTCGGACGCCTTTGCCGAACCTGTCTATAAAGCGTGAACCCATTACATGATGCCATCCTGAAGCGAGGGCGACAATGGGTCTGCTCAATGTGGAAATTCCATATCCAACAGCCATCAGCCATTTTCTATTTCCGATCCTGTCAGAGAACCATCCTGAAAAGACCTTGAGCAGGCTGGCGGTTGATTCTGCAATGCCTTCAATGAGACCTATTACCGATTTGTTTACGCCAAGTGTGTTTGCAAGAAAAAGCGGGACGAGCGGATATATCATCTCAGAGCTCATATCCATAAAAAAACTGACAATCCCGGTAACAAATACATTCCTTCCAAAACCAAAAAACCTTCTGTTATTTTTCATGTAATCAGATCATCCTTTTTCAGTTGAGAATACCCGGATATCTCAGATGATTCAATCATCCCCCTGTTTATGTCCATCTTAACATTTTCCTCCACGACGATAATAAAAAAACTCCTACCCTCTTTTTTACTTGTTCCGAGAGTAGGAGTTATCAGTCCCGATTAATCGTGACGGTTTATCCAGTTAGAAATTACGGTTTACTCAAAGACCGATTTTTCACTGTTGTAAGTTTCACTGATTCCTTCTACTAATTTATCCAGTTTATCTTTGTTTAAATTCAGAAAAACCGCTGATGGAAGCTCCTGTAAAACAGTCGATTCATCCGGTTCTCTGTAGCCTATCCCCAGGACCTTGCAGATATGATCAGCCAGGTTAACGCATGCAACACTTTTTGCAACTACGGGCCCGCCTATATTTTCAAGACTGTTATTTTTCAGATGGTGCATTTCAAGTATTTTAACAAGCACAGGTGAAAGTCCCCATTTAGATATTACTTTAGCGCCGATCTCAGCGTGTGTGTACCCGAAAATCTCTTCTTCAGCGATTATCGATTCAACACCTTGATTGTAGATTTTCATCATCACCCTGGAAAAGGCTTCCGGCAGTTCATTATTCATGAAAACTTTTCCCAGATCATGCATAAGGCCGCCGAGAAATGCAAAGTCTTTTACCTCGCTTTCAAGGTGAGCAGAAATCATCTTTGTCGCAATGGCTGCCCCTACGGAATGGTCCCACATCATTTTCTCCGTTATGCCGATTCTCTTATGGAGTGATTTTGTAGATACGGACAACACGAGACTTCTTATTGTCTTGAATCCAAGTATCATTATCGCCTGCTGAAGACTCGTGACTTCCATCCTCAGGCCATATAAGGCGCTGTTGGACACTTTAAGGACCCTTGATGCAATAATCTGGTCCTTTTCGACAACATCGCATAAATCGGAAATAGAAACATTATCATCGCCTATAATCTCAATCAATTTCCTTGCAACAAAAGGAAGGATTTTAACATCTCCAACTTTTTTAACCAGATCATCTTTCGAAGGAATATCCAATGTCCACCCTCCAATATTTATAACAATACTAATTTACGATAAATAAAATTTCAATACGTTTGTATTATACAATTAATGCCTCTGAATATAAATATTATCTGGTTGGTTCTTTCTCATTTCAAGTGGCTAATCCAAATTCACTGAGGCTTCTATCTTTTCTGTCATCCCCGAGTGCTTCTATCCCCGATATAAGCATTCAGGGACGGATATGGTTTTGGTTTTACTTTATCAAATCACAATATAAATCCCGCCATTCAGGATTATTCTTTTCAATCAAAGCAATTTTCCATGATCTGTTCCATTTCTTAAGCTGTTTTTCCCGTGTTATGGCTCTGGTTATCTGCACCCAACGACGCATTCGAGGCTCAAGCACAAAAGAGGAGAAGGAATTGAGCATGTGCTATTAGGCAGATAACTGTATAATATGACAAACGGAATATTAGTCAACACGGTTAGTGTAATGAAGATGAATAGTTACGCCAAATAAACAATTTTTATTTTATTGACCCGGCTAAAAATTCATGTTGTTATCCAGAAAACTATCTAATAACTGGTTCCCCCCTCCGCTCCGCTACGGGAAGAACCAGGAGTTCGAAACAGATGCCCTTCGGGCACTGCTCAACTGCCGCGTTATCTGCTTATGACGAGCAGTGAAAGGGGGTACGATTTATGTCTAAAGGAGTAATTTTAGGTATTTCTTTCTTGGCAATATTCATTATTGGTGGACCAGGTGCCAAGTCAATGGGTTCTCATAGTCCAATTGTCGGCATCAAGCAAAAGTCTGTGGGGTCAGGTCTTGTTTCTTGCAGAAGCCACAAAAAAGACATCTGACCTTTGACATGGGACGGCGTGTAATAAGTCGGGGAAAAGGGAGAGTCTGTAGCAGCGATTGACAAGCCTCTTATTATCGGATATGCTGATGCAAGAATAAGGGGCTTATTTGAAATCGAAATTCGGAATGAGTATCTGAAGTGAATTCTGATCGTAGAATTTCTTTTTTAAGGCGTTTTTTATACTCTTTGACCATGAGGTGTGTGGCATATGAAAAGACCGAGATTCGGACTGGTTGAATCCTTTATCCTCATCTTTGCCCTGTTTGCAGGGATTGAACTTTTTATAGATTACAACGAGGAAATTTCCGCAGCCCGTAAGAGTGCTGAAAGGCTGTTTGTACAGGCGAGCAAGAA
>CAYMUX010000115.1:0-10221 GCA_964393845.1 uncultured Nitrospiraceae bacterium | reverse complement strand
CTTGATGGGCCTGATTCTACAGGTATGACTTTTTTAAATGCATTATTCGGGTTAAAGAGAACCAAATCGTTGAGAAATATTTTGGCAGCACGTTAAACAATACTAATTACAAGTGGCCTGTTGAAAATATTGAGGCTTTGGGGGACACAACCTCTTTAAGGAATGAAGATTACTCAAGTGAAGCAGGTAACATAATAACTTCTTTCAGCCTGAAAACTGTCTGGATTTTTCTTGTGACTATAATAGGTGTGCTATGGACATCTGCTGAGTTCTGGAAAAGAAGGCTTAATGCCGATTAATTGCGCGATATGCGATACTGGCTGTGGTTTCCTTTAGATAGCGGATTCTTGTCGTAAACAGGCATCCCTGTCTGTACCTGGTCTTGACTTCATCAATCTCGCTGCCCAGAAGATTGACCTCAGGGTCACCCCACAATTCAAACGCCATCTTGTACGTATCTATTTTATTCAGGTTTATCCCCATAATTTCGGCGGCAACGATATCCACGGCTAATATGTTTTCTCCAGCCACAATGGCGCCGGTGAATTTAGGAGTGCTCTGTATTTCATCAAATTCATTACCCCATACGCCGTCTACCATGCAGAAATGACTCGGCACGATCTGGTTCATATCAAGGATGGCTTTACGTATAAACGGATGGTACATTAATTTATGCTTGCGCGTAGGAACAAATCCGAAAATATTTTTCATGCATAACGTAACACCTGCCAGTGAATGTGTTTTCATTTTAGCGATGTTGATTATGTAGTCATGTTTAAATACATTGGCATTAAACGGCATTTCCCCGGTGTGATACGGCTTCGGTACCGGTTTCCATACTATCTCGGAAGAGCGAATATCCTCAAGCCGGACATTAGGAAACTCCTTAACTAATTCGGCATATCCCAATTCTTCAAATGCCGAGGTTGTATCACTGCAGGACTCCCCGATGGTTATCTGTGGACAATCATGTAGCCTTTCGAGCACTGCCCTGACCGCACCTGTATCGATAGTTAAACCATCTTTGGCAGGCCGTCCCCCTGTGAGATTAGGTTTAATATAAACACGCTTTCCGCTGACACTAAACTTCAGCGCATCCAGCGCCTCACATGCTCCCAGGTATGCATCATTTGTCTTGGCAAGATATACATCTTCAATTTTCATTGTCTTATAACTATATCATCCGGCAGTGTAATTTTCATAATTCCACGTCAAAGAGCATCTCTTTCCCACCGTCATCTTCTTTTCTCAGTATCTTGACTTTGACGATGTCGCCTTTCTTTTTATACAGCAGATAAATTTTTATATCGTCTATGGTTTTTGTTCCAACATCATCAACAAAAAGGATGACGTCTTCAGCTTTAAGACCTGCCTTCTCGGATACGCTATGTTCAGGGAACCCTGAAATCGTAATCTTCCCTTCTTCCGCCTTCAGGAAAACCATAAGTTTAGGAGAAGTAATCCCTTCAACCGGCTTCGGGAAGACAACGTAGTCGGCAATGCCTTTCTCCACTTCTTCATCTATCAGGACAATTGCATAATCATGCCCGTTTCTCCTGAAGGTCCTTTTCGGGATGCCCGACCCATACCTCAGATGTCCCTGTCCTGCAAGGACAACTATTTTACGGTCAGGATTGCCCTTCAGAAACTCGTCTACCGAATGAGACATAGTCTCATCCCATAGGATTTGTGATTGATAGAAATATTCAAAGTTCTTTTCTTTGGCGTCCTTATGCATGCTGAATATCTCTTTCAACCGCTCACGGTATTCGTTGTCGGAGAAGTCCAGCGCTGAAGGTATGGCGCTCTTCTCTTCATCAGAAAGTGAATCAATTCCGCCGTGAGATACCTTATCAATTATTTCTTTTTGAAGGTTCAGCGCTATCACCGGGATTTTCTCCGCACTTGCAAAATCAAGGATCGGTTTGTAGAGGGGATAATCAAAGCCCCACCGGTTAAAGTATTCCGACTGTTTAAGGAACTCCGCTTCACCAGTGTCCCCGGCAATAAAGCTGTCAAGCGTCTTTTGAAAGGGTCTCTGAAACATTTCCATGCCAATGGCAATCCGAGGGTCCTTTTTATATATGCCTGTAATGACGTCAAGCTGGACCGCATGATGGGCGAATACATCATGCACTTCTCCGACATAGATTATTCTCTTGTCTTCAACGCCTTTTATTACATCCGTCAATGTCTTTATGGAAGAAACTTCAATAGCGGCTGCCTCATGCTGCAGATCCATAATAATTCCCCTTTTTGTCTCCTTAATTTCTTTACCTGTATTAATGCCTTTATTGAATAACAGCTTGCTGTATTTACCGTAATGCGGTATTTTCCCGAAGGCCGCATCAACTTCATCCTTTGATCTTCCATTGAAAACAGCGATGACCTTTTCCGGGTTCCACAGGTTGTCTTTCATGATTAAGTAGAATCCTGCCTCTTCGGAAGCGAGCGGACCGCACAGCTTGAGGACCAATGGATTGTCGATGCCCAATATTATAATGGAATTTGCTTCAATGTCCGAAATCCTGATGTCCTTAACAGCCTTTGAAACAGCCCCTTTCCCTTCAAATTCTTCAATTATACTTCCATACGCTTCTTTCCCTCCCTCAGGGACAGCGATGATTTTTTTATCGTCTCCCAGGAGCCTGGCGATAACAGACGGATACTCGTCTTTGTTAATGCCCCTCGCAATGTCGTAATCCTCATCAAGGACGATCTTCTGAGGTTTGTCCGGCAGGGTCAGATTGAAACTGTTTTCTTTTCCTTCGATACTGAGCATGTCCGATAATACTTTGTCTTTAAAATGCATAGTAATGGGCAATTTCAGTTTAAATATATTCTCTCCCTGATCGATATGGAAGTGGAGCGTGAAATTTCTTCCTGCCTGGTTCAATTCAACCCCATGTAATTTCAACTCAGGCAGCCCTTCCTTTTCAATCCATTGTGTGAAGAACCAGCCCAGATCCTGGCCATACTGTTTCTCAAACGACGTCCTGATATCATTCCAGGAGGCCCTCTTAAAGCGATTGCCTTCAAGAAAATCTTTTAATGACTCGTAAAATGCCTTTTGGCCCACAATCTTATTAAGCATGTGGAAGACCATTGCCGCCTTGCCGTATCCCACGGCCCGCGACGGTCTGTCCACCCTGCCGGTAAAAGATTTCAGTGGAATATCTTTCCCGGCCTTAACATAGCTCCTGTAATCGATCAGTATTTGTTTCCTGTATTTCCAGCCCTCTCCTGCCTGCTCCCTGTACATATGATCGGCAAGGTATGTGGTCAATCCCTCTGCCCAGTTCCCGCTGTCATAATCTATATAAACAGAATTTCCGAACCACTGATGCAGTATCTCATGTCCCAGGGAAGTTTCAACAATGAAGGGGAGTTTTACTACAGCGCTTCCCAATAATGTATAAGTCGGCATTGAATACCCTGTCGGGAGAAAGTTCTCCACAATTGAAAACCTCTTAAAAGGATACTTGCCGATAAGGTCTTCATACATCCCCAGGTACTTCTTTGTGTATTCGACATAGGTCTTTGCCAGCTTCATATCTTCCGGGAGAAAGTATGCGTATATTTCAGTATCCCTGAATTTGTCTTTGACGATTACATATTTATCGGATGCAACGAGATTGATCCCGTCCACCTGATAGGGAAAGCGAAATTGATATTCCACCTTGCCTTCTTTAATTTCCTTTTTTATGTCCTCAGCTTCCGATATTGCTGTATAACGCGCCGGGAAAGTGGCCTTGAGGTCGAAATAAGTCAAGCCTCCATGGGCCGGATACCATACATTCGTGAGCGAAACCCCTCTTTCATCTATCACATTCGCCACCCGGGGGTCTTCAACCCCGTGTGAAACACCCTGATCTTTAAAAATCCCGGTATACCTGATTGCTATTTCCCCATCGTGCCGGGGCACAAGTTTGACCGTTCCTTCAGCCACGTCATAATCAACAGGCTCGCCATTAAGCTTAATCTCATCAATTTTAAGCGTGCCGGTCATCAGCACAACTTCTTTCCCGGCAGATACATTCATTCTTGACATGCCGTTTATCTGAGAACGCTCAATGTCAATAGCGACTTCCAGGCTCATTTTATGGACAGCGTATGCGTTTGTGAGAGAAAGTAAAAAGGACATTGCAATTAAGACAGAGATAACCTTTACTTTTATAGTTAGAGTCATCATTTAATTAATTTAAGACCTACAGTGTGACAGGGTTTTTTTGAAGCCGACTTTCTATCTTTCATCCATAATTATACAGTTTTTTCTTTATTAAGGAGTATATCAAAATCATGCCTGCAACTGTCGCCTGTTAGCTAAATTACATCCCCTCCCCTGGCGGCAAGTGGCTCAATCTTCTTAAATGAAACTACTTCCCTTATTTAAGTGAAATAACTTAAGATTTCAGATTTATCAGTCTTTGTCAGATCAGCAGAAATATTTTTGTCCATTTTGGCTTTTATTTCCGGCTTCAAATTTTCTATAACCTGCCTGTTTATTGCCTTGGACGCAGCGAGGTGCCATGTCTTGCATTTCTCACCGGCAATTAAAGCATCTATATTCTTTGCTATCATTTTTATGAGTCTCTTTTCTGTTTCCTGTTCGATATTATGACGTTCGCCGGAAGACATTCCTGCCTCGCCTTTACCGCCGCCCCTCCCGAATCTTCCCGCGCTATCACTTAATTTATCCGCTAATTTACCGTGTCCTTCTATAGCATCATAACTATCAATCAATACGACCCTGGGACTTTCCATGGGTTCCTGTGTAATCCTGTAGGCTTTAAAATGACCGAGGTCTGCTGCGACTATTATTATCTTGTCCATAAGATTCCTTTCTTTTTCATAATAATTAGAACTTGATCGTTCTTATTAACAATAATAACCTCTAATTTTCGTACTATAGTAACGGCAATAAATAACTTAAGTTAAAATATGATATTTCCTTTATATTACAGCTAATTAAATGCTTAAGATGTATTTTAATTTAATGCCGTTACTATAGCAAATTTTTATTATTTAATGCTGCACTTTCTTGACTTTCTCATAACCTTTGATATACTTAAATCTAAGTTTCAATACCGGAATATCCAATTCTGAACTGGGTGGATTAAATGCTGAGAAATGCTGCAAGTTATTTGCTGATCATAATTATTTTCTCTCTGAATTCGGGATGTTCAACTCAGGCTCCATCAGATGAAGAGGCTGCCAGGCTTGTTAAGGATTATTATCTTTTTTTTTATAGCGGGACGCAGGTTGAAGTCGAAATAACGCACCGGGGAGAATTTATAAAGGAAAATAAATGCTACCCGATAGAATTTATAGTAACTCCCTCCGGACAGGAAGGTTTCAAAAAAACATTCTTTTTCTTTATAAAAGAAGATAAAAAGCTTGAAATACGGGAGTTCCAATTGGGTTGAAGGAATTATATTGCGGGAGTATCTATAAATAATAAGTTACGCTGCCATAGAAATAGTCATTTCTTCAAAATCCCTCTGAATATTCATGATGAATCTCTCCCGCCTTCTTCTGTAGTAAACGGTTTTGCCCTTCATATACATTCTGAAGTTACAGAAAAAATAAACTTCAAAACAGCTGGTCGCAACCGCTATCAAAGTCATCATTTCATTTACCCTGGCGAGTTCAGGGTATTTATTGGGATTCATCTTAACGATAAGCACTACCATAAAAAATATGACAGCAACTATTATTTTAGAGATATTGAAGAATTTTCTTTCAATCACCGACAGTTCAAATGATTCACAATAATCAAACAGTCTGCCGGCATTGACTTTGAAAGTGTCCCAGTCGCATTTCTTTGCATAAAAAAGGAGTGCATTTTTATACCTGTTTATCTCATCATTGAAATTATTGTAAAGTTCATTTTCCATGACGACAAATCATTATCCTTGACAATAAATTTATTCATTTCTTAACCTTCATATCGGTATTATTACTAAATTCTTTAATTTTTTTATGATGAAAATCATACCAGGCAATCATGGAAACAGTTTAAACAGTTTGAGCCAGTCAAACGTTTTTTTCTTCCGCGTTTTTGTACTGCGGCGCTGTAGGACTGCGGCACTATTGCACTTTTAACAGGTCAGGATTTGTATGAGGAATGAAAATGGCTCCGCTGAATTCCTTCATAAATTCCGGGTCGTCATGCATATGCTTGTAAGTTATGCGGTCAGTAATCTCGTCTTCCCGCGCCAGCAGACTGCTGTCCCCGAGTATCATCAGCGCTCCCTTCAGTGATGCATTGCCGATCGGGATGATTCCCTCAGGCGTCCAATCCGGAAGCATCCCGATGCCGGCTGCCTTCCGGACATCTATACCATTTCCAAGCGCCCCGGCAACACACACTTTCCCGATATCACTGAACCGCAGTCCCACCGAGCGAAGCAATACAAGCAATAGCGTAAACATTGCCGCCTTTGATCTGAGAAAATTATCTATCTCTGTTTGTTTTATGACAAGCCCGTCTCCGGAAGCACAGGAAATTGCAAATGACGGTTCGCCGTTAAGAATATCCACCCCCTTATGTTCAGGGTCCAGCCTGCCGTCATTGCCGATTATGCCTGTTCTGTACATTTCATAAATGAGGCTCACAATTCCGGAACCGCAAATGCCTTCCGGCGGGGCATTATCAAAGGTCTTGCACTCCATCCCTTCATCGCGTATATCAACATCGTATATGATGCCCCTCTCCGCCCTTTTCCCTATCCCTGCTATTCCCTCCTCAAGCGCAGGGCCAGCCGCTCCTGCGCCTACCAGCAGCCAGTCCCTGTTGCCGATTACAATCTCCGCATTCGTCCCGACATCAATAAGAACACATATATCTTCAGAGTCGAACAGTCCGGATGCAAGGATACCGGCCACAATATCTCCGCCAACGTAGCTTCCCGCATTTGGAAAAACATAAACGATTGCCTCGGAGTGAATATCGAGATGCAGGTCTGATGCTTTAAAAAATCCCGGTTTCCGTACCACGGGGACAAAAGGCGCCACCGGAATCCTGCTTACATCGAGCCCGAGAAAGAAATGACTCATCACCGTGTTGCCGGCAGCTGTCAGTGCATGGATATTATGCCGCTCAATTCCCGCTTGATTACACAACCTTTTTATTACATCATTGACGCCGTCCAGCAGGCATTGACTCACCTCTTCCGCTTTGTCCAGCATCGCGTGATGCATACGGGTGAGAATGTCGCTTCCAAAAGCCGTCTGGGGATTTTCAAGTTTCAATTCGGAAATAACGCGTTGTGAAACATTATCATACAATGCGGCAACGAGGTTCGTTGTCCCCAGGTCAAGTGCGATAGAGCAGGAAGTACCCGCTGAGATATCGATCAGTTTATAACCATGCCTTTCCCTTCCGACAATGCATGAAAGTTCATTCCCTTTTTGCAAATGGATTTTTCGCATAATCGAGAGAGGCATATCAAGCGGCTCCAAACCAAGCGCGTCTCTGATGCGCTGATCATCCGCCCGTTTATCGTCCTCTGAGGAACGCGGTATCATTATTTTTCTTAATGTAATCAGTGAACTCATGAAAATAGGTCCTCAGTGCATTAGTGTAACAGTGCAACAATATAAAAATTAATTTTACCATAGAAACCTGTTTAAATATTTTGACTTTACTGCGGGCTTTTTTATATACTTATTGCCGTTTACTTGTCCCCCTGTCTTTGAGTTAAATCAGGCAGTTTTAAAAATTATCAAGCAACATTACTTTTATAAAAAGGAAATGAACATAACGCAGTTTTTACAAAACATTAAATCCGGATAAATATTCAGAGCGCTAAATTAATCATGATCAGCACTATCAGACAATTTTTTGAAAAGTATGTTAAATCCGCTTCCAACAGTACGGATAATGTGTCCGAACATTCTCTTATGATTGCCACGGCCGCACTCCTTGTAGAGATGATGCGGGCTGATGCGCAAATCAGCGGGGATGAACACAAAATGATAACAAATACGATCCGGTCAAAGTTTGAACTGACGGTGGAAGAGATAGGCGCGTTGTTACAGCTTGCCGAAGAAAAAATCTGGAAATCTACAGGCTATTTTGAATTTACCTCCCTGATGAATAAGGGTTTCAGCTACGGTCAGAAGCTGAAAGTGATCGAACACTTATGGGAGGTTGCCTTTGCAGATGCAGTGCTTGATAAACATGAAGAATATATGGTCCGCAAGATCGCCGACCTCATATATGTCTCACACAAAGATTTCATTGAAGCCAAACTGAGGGTAAAAAAGAAACTCCTTTAGATCTACGGTTCCGCTAAATAATATTCCGCTTCTGAAACGAGTTCATTAATCAGCTTTTTCACCGGAACAATTTCCTTGCATCTGTATGCGTTGGATCCGGCAAACACAAAGCCTTCATCAAGATTCCCTTCTGCTGAATTTGCCAGGGCCTTTGCAATGCAATAAGGAGCAGTTTTAGGATTGCAGGTTTTCAAACAGCGAAAGTTACAAACAATAGGCGTAGTTTTACCATGCTTAATGGCCTCGACAAATTTACTTTTAATCACACGTCCGGGCATACCAACAGGACTTTTTATAATTACAAGATCATCTTTGCCGGCATTCAGGTATGCCCTTTTAAAATTTTCATGAACATCGCATTCATCCGTACAAACAAAACGTGTTCCCATTTGTACACCTGAAGCGCCTAATTTGAGAAAATGGGCGATATCCTTACCGTCAAAAATTCCTCCGGCGGCAATGACCGGAATCTTCGGATCAAACTTATTTGCAAATTGCACTATTTCAATGATTAATTCATCAAGCGAAGGGGCTTTTCCTTCAACAACATCCTGAAAATCATACCCTATATGACCACCCGCCTTACTCCCTTCAACTATTACAGCGTCCGGCAGTCTTTTAAAATTCCTTTTCCATTTGTCGCAGATGATTTTCAAAGCCCTTACTGATGAGACTATCGGTATCAGCTTGATACTTTTCTTCTCTACAAATTTGGGAAGCTCTAAAGGCAGACCTGCTCCGGATATGATCAGATCAATATTTTCATCCACAGCAGTTCTTATTAAAGGTTCATAGTTAGAAAGGGCTACCATTAAATTCACCCCGATTACGCCCTTACTCATACTTCTGGCTTTCCTGATCTCAACCCTTAAAGCCTCATTATTAACGGCCTCAAATTCTGAACGGGGCAGGTTCTCAAACTTTCCCAGACCAACGCCTGCAATCACTCCAACACACCCTTCATTGGCAACTGCCGCGGCAAGACCGGATCGCGATACCCTTACACCCATACCGCCCTGTATAATGGGAGGACTAATTGTTAAGTCATCTATTTGTAATGCAGGCAATTTCTTTTTCATATAAATTTCCTTTTAACCTTTACCCTTACGATTCTGTCAATCAAAATAAAATTTGCAAAGCCGCTATTCACAAAATAAATTACTCAGGCACTTCACAAAGAACATGCTTGACACAGCAAAAGACATCCTTAGTATAATTTACAGACTTCATATTTTCTTATCAAAGAAATGAATTCAGATATCAAGGATTAATTTTAACATTATTATTATATTTTTTTAAATTAACAAACTTGTATAAATTTCTTGTTTCTAAAATGTTCCAGTGTCTTTATGACGGGAAGATCAATAGTTACCTCATCAGGGCAAGTATTTTTGAAAATTGCTTTTACTCAGCAAATGTTAGATTTTAAGGGCGCTTGCCAAGTAAGTCAAGCAGATATTTTTTTATGTGCTGCAACTAGGGTTCTGTTCCCATGATTTCCCTTTCAGAAAAAACTGCATGCCCGCCACTTTATGTATCGGCTGTACTTAAGGTATAGTATAAGTCGTGAAATTTGAAGAACTGAATATCCCCGACAAGGTCCTTGAGGGAATCAGGGCCGCAGGGTTTGCCGAGTGCACCCCGGTCCAGGCCCAGACCTTGCCCGAAGCGCTGCTCGGCAAGGACATCGCGGCCCAGGCCCAGACAGGCACCGGCAAGACCGCAGCCTTCCTGATCGCGGTATTCTCGCGCATGCTTACAATGCCGCCGGCAGGACGGGGCCCGTCACCACGGGCGCTTATTATCGCGCCGACGCGGGAACTCGTGAGCCAGATAGCCGCCGAGGCAAAACTGCTTGGTGGTCCTGCGGGCTTCAGGATACTCCCCGTATTCGGCGGCATCGACTATCTGAAGCAGCGCGAAGATATTTCAAAGGGC
>CAYMUX010000114.1:0-10600 GCA_964393845.1 uncultured Nitrospiraceae bacterium | reverse complement strand
CCCCTTTTTCAAAGGGGGAGACAGGAATTAACCCACACTCTTACGCGAAGACCCTATTTTTTATTGTCCCCGTGTCTCAAGCGGATTTATAAAGTTGTATCCCATTTGATGAACTACTTTACAGAGGGTTTCATCTGCTGCTATAAAAAACCAGTCTTTCTCGGCAATCAGATTAAACGTACCGAGGTGTAATGCATCGAGTGTTCTTAGTCCCTGTGACTTTCCATGTTGCTTGATTAAAGATTCAGCCTCTTTAATTACCGCATGCCCTAACGGCTCTACATTGAACGTATTCATCTGTTCTTCAAAACCTGAAATGGCATTATTCAATTTGTCCTCATCTATTTCCTTGTTTCTGAATCTTCTAACTACTGCAGAAATAAATTCAATGCCGGCAATCTCGGAAATCCATATCTCATTTTCTTCTGAGACTATTAATTCCGTTACCCTCTGTGAGCCTTCCTCATTATGAAAGAATTTAACAAGAGCGGAGCTGTCAATGAACAGCTTCAAATTCTGTCCTCTCTTTCCATAATGATGTCATTGCTCAACGACCCTTTACATTCATTTAATGCCTCTCTCACTTTAATATAGGCTTTTGAATGAGTTAAAAGTTTCTCCTTTGCTTTGGTTTTTAACGAAAGCATCAGATCGTAAAGCATGATAACTTCCGACGGTGTCATTGCCTCTAATTCCTTCATGGCTTTTTCTTTTATCTTCATTATGAACTCTCCTTCACATTTTTTACCCAACGCCTCTATCATATTTTACCATCAAATTACTCCTTTGCCGGTTTTTTATCATACCACATTAAATGCCTGACCGTTCAAATTCAGCAGCGGCATCAGTGGGGCAGTCACCTCGCCGTTCTCTTTTCTTGCTGATGGCTGATTACTGAGAGCTGACGGCTTAACAATAAATTTATTATTGGGATTTTGTTTGGGCTGGATAATATAATAATTGCTGGTGTTGCCTCAAAACGCTAAAATCAATGACTCTCATCTGTTTTTACGTTCTTTCTTGACAGAGATATTTTTGTGCTTGACAAGCGCCATTTAAATGAGTGAATCTAATAACCGTCAAGCCGTACTGTCATCTTAGGGAGGGGCTAATCAAATGCAAGTGAAACGTTTTTATCTATTAGCAGTAATGCTGTACCTCGTCATTTCTTTATCATCATGCGCAATAAAATATCGTGGCTGGTACAAGGATTACGGAATTAATTCAAAAGAAGAATTAGAGAGTCCTTCTTCCGTGCCAAAGTTAATCGAGGCATTGCAAGCGAAAGATTCAAACATTCGAGAAAGAGCCTTTGAATCTTTGGGTAGAATAAGGCCTGGGGCAAAAGTTGCAGTTCCAGCCTTAATAAATGCTTTATTTGATTCCGATTCAAACGTTCGAGAAAGGGCGATTAAATCTTTAGGTGATATAGGGCCTGAAGCAAAAGATGCAGTTCCGGCTTTACTAAAGGCTTTTCTTGATTCCGATAAAGACGTACGAGAAAAGGCGAGTATAGCAATTGGAAAAATCGGATATGTTGATAATGTGGTCTTGGATAGCATTAAAATTCTCGCTGCTCATGATCCTGAGCCTGACGTTAGAACAGCAGCATCAAATGCCTTGCAAAAGTTCTCTTTACAAAGTATCAGACAGACCACTTCTAAGAATGAACCATCTTTAGTTATTGATAAAAAACCGAAAGATGAACTACCGAGAGACAGTATCCACTCCGTCCCGAATTTCTACAGCATCCCACGCCCCAATGACGTAGCGATTGTAATAGGGATTGAAAACTATCAGATTATTTCTCAGAAGTCTGATTATTCCTATAACGATGCAGAGCTTATCAAGGGATACCTGAAGGCGCTCGGCTTTCAGGAAAGAAACATAATGTATCTTACAAATGAAAGGGCTTCTCTCTCCGGGCTCAGAAAAACATTTGAAGTATGGCTGCCCAATAATATAAAGGAGAACAGCAAGGTCTTTATATACTATTCAGGGCATGGCGCTCCGGATGTGAAAGGGAATGGGTACATAGTCCCTTATGATGGAGACCCAGGTTATCTGGAGGTCACAGGCTATCCGATTGATAAATTATATGCAAACCTTGAAAGCCTTAAGGCGGCTGAGATAATGGTAGTAATGGATTCCTGTTTTTCAGGGGCAGGAGGAAGATCCATTCTTCCTAAAGGCGCAAGACCAATCTCTCTTGAAGTGAAGAACCCGATATTGTTATCTGACAAAATAGCAATAATATCTTCTTCAAAAATGAATCAAATAAGCACGTCATATTCGGAAAAGTCCCTTGGATTGTTCACGTATTATTTTTTAACGGCATTAAAAGAAGGCAAGATGACGTTAGCTGATATTTACAGTTACATTAAACCTATGGTTGAAGATGAAGCTAGAAGAATGAACGTTGAACAAAGCCCTCAATTACTTCCCGGTTCATCTCTGCCCAGTGATAAATTTTCATTAAGGTAGAATGAAAGTTCCTGAATATACTGGAGTCAGATCTACATTCTTCAAATAAAATATGGAATGTGCAGCCTTGACACCGTTCGCTATTGCTCCTTAATATGATGTTAAGACGAAGTTCGTATTTTCTGACTTTATTCCATTTCGGGGTGGGGACATGAAAAATAACACCTTAGCTGAGTTTCTCGAATGTCTGCGTTACAAGAGCCTTGTCCACGAAAAAGTATATTCCATCTCTTACCCATTAGGCAAGAAAAAAGTACGGATGATTCTAAGTGGGATAAGCGGACGAGTATGTTTAAGAAAATCCCCCCTTGCCCCCCTTTTCCAAAGGGGGGGTAATAAAGGAGCTTTGCCAGAAATTTAAACCTTAACTTCGATTCCGCTTCTGGTTATTTCGTCAAGAAGCGTTCCCTGTTCAATACTATTTAACTGAGATGGGGAAAAACCGAGAGTCTCGATCGGGTGAGGAATTCCCCTTGCAGCCCTCCCGAGATATTTTGCCCTGTCCCATAAACTCATTTTCTCAAAATTATTTGATATGACAGCTATATCGATGTCGCTTTCTTTATTATAAGTCCCCTTCGCCATGGAACCAAACAGAATTACTTTCTGGACGGAAATTCCAAGAGCTTCGAGATTGCGAATGTATTGTGAGATTATGTTTTTAACCTTTTGTCCTGCTTCAGCCATCTTAAGGTCCTCCTCGTCATTTTTAAAACTTCCTTCGCCTTGTCAAGGTTAAACTCTCTTGTCAGTTTCCTTAAATCTTCAGGATATCTTGTCACGATGCTGACGTTATCTATCCGGTCGATAAATTCCTGAATATCATCAGGGAACCGGATTGATGCTTTTTGTGATAAGTAAAGCAGGCCATGTGATTTCGGAGGCAGACCCTTTATTTCCGTAGATATAACAGCCTTAATCATTTTTTCAATTGCAAGATGACACATAAAGATCACATATATATATCTTTCGGATTTCAACATTGCCTCAGCAGTCTTTTTGTCATAATTTGCAGTGGCAATCCAGTTCTTCGTGGCCTTTGTCATAGACTATAAAATATCATAAGCGGGGTATTTAGACAAGAATTCAATAGGGGGGTAATAAAGAAGCTTTACCAGGAAGGAAGCTAAAATAACTTGCATCTCTCTTGACTATTCCTCCCCTTAAAGTTATATTTTTGTGTGCCCAATAAATACAAACCCATATCATTGAAAAACGTTAAGACCTGTAAATTACAGTCAAGGAAGAGCAAGGTTGAACGTGATGAGGTTGGAAAACCTTTCAGCAAAGGAAGCTTTAAAGAATTCCTTGCCTCCCTCCCCGACATACTTGCGGCCAGGGATTTCAAAGCAATTGTCAGCGCCATAATTAAAGCAGGAAAGACAGGCAGGCCCGTCATCCTCGGCATGGGCGCCCACCCGATAAAAGTCGGTCTTGCACCTGTTATTATTAATCTTATGGAGGATAATGTGATTACTGCGGTTGCCATGAACGGCGCCTGTATTGTGCATGATTATGAGCTTAGCCTGATGGGGCATACCTCTGAAGACGTTGATGTTGAACTGTGCAGGGGCACGTTCGGGATGGCGGAGGAAACGGGCAGGAACCTGAACAGGGCAATTAAAAGCGGCGTTAAAAAAGGACACGGGCTCGGCAAGGCAGTGGGAGAGCATATTCTTAAGAGTAAGGCCTCTTACAAACAATTAAGTATTCTGGCGTCAGCGGTAAGATTAAATATCCCGGCAACTGTCCATGTTGCAATCGGTACGGATATCATTCACATGAATCCGGAGGCGGACGGGGCCTCTATCGGAGAAGGAAGCATGAGGGATTTTAAGCTCTTCTCTTCGGTCGTCTCGGACCTCAGGGGCGGAGTTTATATCAATCTCGGCTCCGCTGTAATAATGCCGGAAGTTTTTCTTAAAGCAATTGCCGTCACAAGAAACCTGAAATATAATGTCAGAAATTTCACTACAGTCAATATGGACTTTATCCAGCATTACAGATGCCGTGAAAATGTGCTGCGCAGGCCGGTCATTTCAGGAGGTAATTCATACGCCCTGACCGGGCATCACGAAATAATGTTTCCGCTTCTGGCTGCGGCTGTTATGGAGGAGGTGAAATAAAGTTGTGAGACCGGTTGTTGATGAAGATATATGCATAGGATGCGGGAGCTGCGAAGAGATCTGTCCGAGTGTCTTTCAGGTACTTGATGGAATATCCAGGGTCATTGATCCCGAAGGCTGTGAATTTCAGGACTGCTGCGAGGCGGCAGAGGAGAACTGCCCTGTAGAAGCTATAACGCTTGTAGAGGATGAATAATATTTAATCTGCAAATCCCCCTTAATCCCCCTTTTCCAAAGGGGGAGATTTGAAAGGAGAACTTTTCATAAATTGACACTTCATCTAAGGGATGACTATTATATTTTCGTATGAAAAGTATTATTGTTAAATCTATTTTATTTATCCTGGTTATAATTATTGGTGTCCTCGCAGGCGCGCAGATTGCCCTTATCAGGGGCGTTCCCAATATAGAGGAGATTAAAGGGTTTGTGCCGGTCATCTCAACCAAGGTTTATGCGGATGACGATACCCTGATCGGGGAGTTTAAGGTTGAAAAGGGTGTGTATGTATCGATAGATAAAATTCCGGAGCATATGATAAAGGCCGTAGTTGCCGTTGAAGACGCCCGTTTCTGGCGTCATAAGGGCTTGGACTATTTCGCCATTATAAGGGCTATATTAAAAGATATTTTAGCAGGCCGGATCAAGGAAGGCGCAAGCACAATAACCCAGCAGCTGGCAAAGGTTGTATTCCTGTCTCCCGAGAAGACCATTGTAAGAAAGTTGAAGGAGGCCACTCTTGCGTACAGGATCGAGAAGAACCTTACTAAAAGGGAGATTATAGAGCTTTACCTGAATAAAATATATTTTGGACGTGGCGCGCATGGAGTTGAAATGGCCGCAAGATCGTATTTCGGCAAATCAATTTCAGAAGTAAACCTCGCGGAGGCCGCCCTTTTATGCGGACTTTTAAAGGCGCCGAGCAGATATTCGCCGTATAACAATCTCGATAAGGCCAAGCAGCGGCAGCATGTTGTCCTGACCAGGATGCAGGAAGAGGGCTATATAACAGAGAAACAGGCAAATGATGCATATCAACAGCCCCTTTATCTTACAAGTGTGAGGCGTGAACAGTTTACCCACAATTATTTTCTTGAATATGTAAGGAAACATCTCGAAGATGAATACGGCGCGGACGTGACGTATAAGGGCGGACTCAAGGTTTATACCACGTTAAACAAGAATATACAGCGTGCCGCAGTTAATTCCCTCAAGGAAGGATTGCTGGATGTGGATAAAAGGCAGGGCTTCAGAGGACCGCTGGGGCATAAGGACATAAACCTTGAAGAGGAGCTTGAGAAACAGGGGTCTTTTGAAAAAGTCGTGATGAGGGAAGGGGACATCATGACAGCGACGGTGCTGAAGGTGTCTTCGACGGAGGCATCTGTCAAGACAATGGGAATAGTCGGGCAACTTTATCTTTCAGATGCTCAGTGGGCTGACAGACTTATTAATTCAAAAGGCAAGCTGGTAAGGAAACTGAGATACAATCTCACGAGTATTTTAAAACCCGGAGACATTATTAAAGTCAGGTTAAAAGAGAGGGGCGGCAAGAGGCCTGTTTTCGCGCTTGAACAGGACCCCTTAGTCCAGGGAGCAGTCGTTGCCATAGAGTCTTCTACCGGATATATAAGGGCCATTGTCGGGGGTTATGATTTCAATGAAAGCGAATTTAACAGGGCCGTATCTGCCAGGAGACAGGCTGGTTCGGCATTTAAGCCGATAATATATGCCGCTGCCATGGATAGCGGCTACACACCGGCAAGCACAATAATAGATGAACCCCTGATTTATGAAAACGAAAAAGACGGCGACTGGAAGCCGGAAAATTATGACGGAAAATTCAATGGAGCGACGAGGCTCAGAGAGGGCCTTATTCATTCAAGAAATATTATTACCATAAAACTCCTTGAAGAGGTCGGGGTTGATAAGGTCACTAAATTTGCCCGTTCTCTTGGACTGAGAGGCCCTTTCCCCCAGGACCTCACCCTTGCACTCGGCAGTCTCAGCGTAAGTCCCCTTGAGTTAACATCGGCCTTTAGTGTGTTTGCACAGGGCGGTATAATGACCCCTCCGATCGCGGTAAAATATGTCGTTGATTCAGAAGGAAAGATACTTGAGAATAATGTCCCTAAAGGGCAGAGCGTCATCAGCGCGCAAACAGCATTTCTTGCCACTTCAATGCTTGAAGACGTGGTCAAATACGGCACGGGCAAGAGGGCCAGGGCACTTAACAGACCCGTCGCAGGAAAAACAGGGACTACAAATGAATATAAGGACGCATGGTTTATCGGATATTCAAAAGAATTAGTCGCAGGAGTATGGGTCGGCTTCGATGACGTGCGCACATTAGGATACGGAGAGACTGGCGCAAAGGCGGCCTCTCCCATTTGGGTTTCTTTTATGGGAAGGGCGCTTTCAGAGATATCTCCTTTTGACGGCGGGGACGTTGAGAAGATGGCTTTCCCTGTACCGAACGGTATTGTGACCGCTGTTATTGATCCCCTGACAGGACTTCTTGCTACCAATGGTACGGAAAAAATGGTAGAATTTTTTAAGGAGGGAACAGTCCCTGCAATTTATGCAACGGATTTCTACAGGGATTTGATACTAAAACAAAAAGGAGAGCTCAGTAAATTAAATAAAGGGAAAGATGTAGCTGACGATTCAATCGATTAAAAAGACGCGGATTATATTGATAGTATATTGTAAATAAGGGAGGGTTCTATGAGAATTATTGTTCTGGCTTTAATAATTGTTTCATTAGTATCGGTTTCAATCTGCTGGGCAAATAATGAAGCTGCTTTGAAAGAGGCATACTCTCTTTATTACAAAGGTGAAAAAGAGGCGGCAATAAAGATGATGGAAGATTATGTCCATGAGAAACCCGATCCCGGCGTATTATATTTTTTAGGATATGCCTATTATGAGAAGAAGGACATGGACAAAGCTAAGGGATATTTCAGTGAGGCCTTCCGTTTAAAGGATTTTTACAGCCCCGTGCCTTCGAAGAACAGTCAGTAGCCGACTTTGTGAAGCTTCATGATATTTGATTTTCCCCCGAGTTCAAACGGGGAAGAGGCGATAATTACTATCGCGTCTCCTTTTTTAGCAAGCCCCTTTTGAAGAAGTATCTTTTCCGATTCCGATATCATTTCATCAGTGTTTCCAGGGAACTTCATGACATAAGGATCTGTCCCCCAGTAAAGATTCATTCTCCTGCGCATATTTTCGTTGACTGTAAAACCGGTAATTGGGGCGCGGGGCCTGAATTTTGACACAAGAAGCGCGGTAAACCCGCTGCGGCTGAAAGATACTATCGTCCCGGCGTTAATATCCATTGCGGCTGAACATGCCGACTCGGCAAGGGCCTGGGCAAAATGTTTTGAGACAATGTCAGTTGAGTACTTTTGAATTTTACTCTCCTCAGTTGACCTGATTATCCGGTCCATCATCTTCAACGCCTCCACAGGATATTTGCCGATAGCGGTTTCCGCCGAAAGCATCAGGGCGTCGGTCCCGTCAAGCACCGCGTTGGCGACATCCGCAGCCTCCGCCCGCGTAGGCGTCATATGGCCTGTCATGGACTCAAGCATCTGCGTGGCTGTTATAACGGGCTTCATTGCGGCATTGCATTTTCTAATCAGGTCCTTCTGAATGAGCGGGACGGTCTCCGGCGGCAATTCAACTCCGAGATCGCCCCTTGCAACCATGAGGCCGTCCGCGACCTCAATTATCTCATCAATATTATCAAGGGCCTGCCTGTTTTCTATTTTTGCGATTACGGGTATGTCCGCATTTTTTTTCTTAAGCCAGTTTTTGACTCTCAGGATGTCCTGTCCTGAACGCACAAAGGACATTGCCACGTAATCAATGCCCATCTTTATTCCGAACTCAAGGTCTTCCCGGTCCTTTGCAGTAAAGACTTCGCCGGATATCCTGGCGCCCGGAAGATTAACGCCCTTCTTTTCTTTCAGTATTCCGCCTTCTATTACCTTTGTAATTACTCTGTCTTTTTCTTTATCAATTACTCTTAACTGAAGCAGTCCGTCATCCAGAAGGATTTTATCTCCGACAGTTACATCTTTGACCAGATGCCTGTATGAAACAGGGACCTCTTCACTGCTACCTTCAATTTTCTTTGTAGTGAGTATGAGGGTTGAATGTTTTCTGAGAACAACAGAGCCGCCTTTGAGTGCGCCCACCCGGATTTTCAGGCCCTTCAAATCCTGCAATAACGCAACCGGGGCGTCATATTTGCGGGCGACCTGCCTTATGCGTTCAACTGCTTCTCTGTGCTGCTCGTGTGAGCCATGTGAGAAATTAAGCCTGGCAACGTCCATCCCCGCCTTGATCATCTTTTCAATGACTTTTATTGAGCTGGTGGCAGGGCCTATGGTGCAGACGATTTTAACTTTTCGCAATGATTCCTCTCCTTTATCTTAAATTAATTACTTGCTGCTGGTTCAATCTGCAAGATTTAACCAGCACAAAGAAATAATCTCATGTGTTACATAGATATGTCCGGAAGCTGCCTGCTTCCGTGAATTACTAATAGCAGGTAAACAGCATTGCTGCTTATTTTATATACGATTCTATAGTTATGATAAATAATTTCTCTTAAATCAGGATTGTTATACTCAGGTACAATTCTGCCCATGGATGGGAATTCAGGCAGTTGTTCAATGGAAGATATTATCTTCTTGGCAAACTCGCTGGCATAATATATTGAATCACTTGAAATGTATTGAATAATATCCTCAAAACTTTTTATTCCATCATCGGTCCAGATAATCTTTTCTATTTTATCCATTTAGAAAGTCGTTTAACTGCTTCTTCATGAGTTATTGTTTTACCTTCGTCGATTTGTTTCAGGCTTTTGTCTACTCTCTTCCTGAAATAAATCTCAGCCATAATCTCATCGTAATCTACTTCGTCAGGCAATCCATTAAGCATCTGTATAACATCTTCTTTAATTGTCGGCATTCAAACCACCTCCATCTTGAAATATGTAATATTTTAACAGAACTATTTCAACCTTACCACTACCAGAGAAAAGAGATTGAACCAGCGCAAGAGTTAATTAACCTCAAACTTTTCGTAGTTCCCTTATTTATATTTCACCAACACCGCATCCTTATTGCCGACAACTTCAGGTGTCTGTTCACGGTTGTATAAAACCCTTGCCTGTTCAATAACATTTTCACTTATATACTTATCCATTTCCCTGACAGCTATCTGTCCATCGTTATCTATATCCGCTTTCCCTTTTAACCCTTGTAGAAAATAATAGGTAAATAGTCCGTGCTGTTTCTTGTGATACCAGCTTGAAATTTGTTTTCCAGTCGAAGATGTTAAAACAACACCATTGGCATTGAGTACAGGATTTGAAACCTCAAGGAATATAGGGCTTGCACTCTTGATCAACGGTTTCCCGTTCCCGGAAAATCCGCTGAAGCAGGCATCAATAACTACAGTAACGCTTTTTGCCTTAACATTTTCCAGTTTCTTATAAACTTCCTTCACAGAAAAACCTGTATTAACAGGATCGTATGAATCATAGTCATACGTGACAAAATATGCCTCGTTGGAATTAGTGTCAGGCGCGCCATGTCCGCTGTAAAACACAAAGACATCTGATATCCCCGGTTTCACTTTACTCTTTAATTTTGTGGCAAAGTAACTTCTTAATTTTGTAGATGATGCCTTTTCATCATAAAATTCCTCAATATTTGTCTCTTTAAAACCGAGCGTTTTAATCAGGTAGTCTTTAACTGTCATTGCATCCCTTTTTGCATAATCAACACCTGAGATTTCATTGTTTTCAAATTTCGAAATGCCTATTACAACAGCCACAGCATCAGGATTGCTCATATTGGTAACAGGCGGTGTATCAACATCATCCTCTGCAATCCTTGTAACGGTAATCTCTTTTTTCGCAGGAATATTATCGGCATTATATGCAGTAATGACAATCCTGTTTTCACCTTCTT
>CAYMUX010000113.1:0-10631 GCA_964393845.1 uncultured Nitrospiraceae bacterium | reverse complement strand
TTCTTCCCCCGCTGGGGCAGAGAGGTGAAGACATCCCGGTGCTGATAGAGCACTTCCTTAAGAAGTTCAACAAGGAGAATAACCGTTCCGTCACCTTTGATAAAAGTGCAATGCAGATATTCCTCGATTATGAATGGCCGGGTAATGTGAGGGAGCTTGAGAATACTATTGAGAGGCTCGTTGTCATGTCCCCAAAAGATAAGATATTCGCGTCAGACCTTCCTATATCATTAAGCCTCCAGCGTCCCAAAACCTCAAGAGGCGAGATGTCATTAACAACCGACCTGAAAGAGTTTGAGAAGGTGAATATCAAGATGTGTAGTAATCATTTTGAATTACCTACAAACAACTTGCCGTTATGGTTCAAATATTTAGATGATAGATTTCAATATCTGAAACAACGAATTACAATATTTATCGGAAACAATGTCTGTAATCCTTATGCTAACTTACACCACACAAGAATGGTTAAACTTTTAAGAAGTAGCAATACAACCTTAAATAACGAAACTATAGGGCATATAATAATTTCATTAATAGACAAAAATTCTTTCTATAAGATGAATCCACAGCAATACAGGATAAAGGAAGCTGAAAAATATATTGACGATAAGAGGGATTACATCATGGGCGTATTATTGGCAACTATTATTGCAGTTTATCCAGAAAAAACTTTAAATTTTGAAGAGTTCGATAAACATATATCAGACATAGGAAAGGAATTGTTTGATTACAAATCCAATCAAGCGCTTATGAAATACCTGAAAGACGCCCTGCCTTTTAAAATGGAAAACAAGAAATGGAAAGGAGTTTGTGAGGCTCGCCGATCCCAATGTAATGGTTTAGAGGGGTTTCTTATGTTATCATTGAATAATCTTGTTCAAATTCGACGCTCAGATGAAGTGAAGATGAATTTACCAGCATGTTTAAAATAGCTTTAATCCAACCCGTTACCGGCACTGAATCAACCAAAGTTGTCAGGGTAGTTAGAGAGCCTCTTGGACTTCTCTACATAGCCTCTGCCCTGAATGATGATATATTCTGTGCTGACATAAAAACCACCAAGTATGAAGCCCGGATATTCCATCCAATCGAGCGGGTTGAACCCGGGGCAGTAATTCCGTGGGAAGATGACCTCTTGATAAGTAAGGTCAGGGACTTTGAACCCGATGCCGTGGGCATATCCACGATGACTTATAATTTTGAAAAGGGAATAGAGATTGCCAAAAGGATTAAGGAATCCATCGGTGGCAATGTCCCTGTTATATTCGGCGGCTATCATGTCTCCGGCTGTGCAAGGCAATATAGCAAATGGCTCAACAAGCCTGACAATAAAATATTCCTTGATGACCTCGAAAGCATATTCAAAATGGGATACGTGGACTATATAGTCACTGGTGAAGGCGAAAGGACCATTATCGAGCTTCTTGAATGCATCAGGAGCAAAGGAAATCTGAATAATGTAACGGGCATTGTTTATACCAGAAATAGGGAAATTATAGTCAACGGGGTTCGGGAAAGATTAACGGATTTAGATTCTCTACCTATTCCTGACAGATCACAACTTGACTGGGGCAAGTATAAAAGCTCGGTCAAGGGCGACACCGTAGGAACCATCCATACGATGAGAGGCTGCCGCTTTGCCTGCTCATACTGCTCTACCCCAACGACCTGGGGTGCTGGAGTTATTCAACGCTCTGCCAAAAACGTCGTGGACGAGATTGAATCCCTCGTGAAGAACTTTACAATTAACCGTATTACTTTTGCCGATGAGGATTTCACAAGCGACTTCGACAGAATCAACCAGATTTGTAATGAGATTAAGCGGCGAGACATCCATATCAAATGGGATTCCTTTGCCAACATGAACGATATATTGAAAGAAGGGTCGGAAAAAGCCCTTAAGAATATGGCGGATGCCGGTTGCGCAAGCTTCTTTGTAGGCATCGAGTCTCTAAATATGGAGACCTTGATTTTTTACAACCGCCCCAAGGTCAAACAATATACCATTGATGAATATTTAAAACGGGTTCAGAAGACAATTGATATAGTCTCCTCGGTTGGTATCGATTTCTATGGCGACTACATGATGGGTTATCCGGGAGAAACAGAGGCGGAGTTGCGAACGGGCTTTGAAAGGCTTAAAAGTCTCAGAAACATGCCATACATCTATCTTCCTATCCTGAATGCATTCCCGGGAACCAGGCTTTATGAGGAATGCAAAAAAAATAACTGGATACTTGAGGGAAAAACATTTAAGAACTTTGACTGCAGCCAGCAGCTTTTGAAAAGCAAAACCGCTAACGTCTTGGAACTTAGAGACCAATTCGAGATTGAATTTTATACTAATAAGAAATACATTGAAGATTTTATTGCTGGCATTAAGGCTAACCCAGAGCGCTTTGATCAGGTTTTGCATCTATACGAAAAATTGGCGAAGGATTATCCTGAAAATGAGGAGTTATCATTAATTAGAGAAAAGATAGAAACCATCCGTCAAAAAGATCCTATAAAACGTCCATGGTTACTTGAGAGTGTCTTGAAGCGAATTGAAAACCTCACGGAGGAAGGCAAATGAGTGCGTCCTTAAAGATAACGGAATACTCTAAGGGACATAATCTCCTTGTCATATATTTGTACGTCACCTAGACAGACAGGCATCTATAAAACTATTTGGATCACATAACCCTTTTTAGATTTTTTAACTCGAAAAACCAAAAAATCGTTTCGCATTACATATTATCAATAAAAACTAAAAGCACACGTAAGCTTCCCCAACAGCTATACACTTCCAAAATAGAGTTTTCGGTATTTTGCTCCATATATTTTTCTGGTGTCAAATCGTTCAGTACATCATACGTACTATGTTGTTATAGTCAATCATTCACCAGTATGTTGTCTTCATAGCTTCTTTTAACCTGCTGAATAGACACAGATTTAACTTGCGTTCGATTGTTGCTACCGAATAGTTAAACAAGTCTATTTAAGATTTCATTGTTCTTACCGTGAAATGAAATTTAGAAAAAAACTTAATAGCTACGAGCAAATCAAGGTTGGTTACAACTGATATAACATATTGAAATAAATCTAGCATAGTTTTTGCAGAATAAGGCAGTGATGACAACTAAAAGGAAAAGCGGGATTATTAAGTTGGCGACCTTCGAAGTGTTCAGGCTCCAGAAGGCCGCCACCCTGCATAACAAGCATGAGGCATTTAGCAGGTGGTAATACTATAACAAAATTTATTCTCTACTTGTTAGATGCCTCAGAAAAACGTGAAGGAGGAGGATACGTTATGAGGCAAGATATTTTCAGTAAGCGATGTGAAAACCAAATCAGGAATTGGATGGCAAAAAATGTGCCCATACGATACCCAAAGATTGGTCAGCAAAAAATCAGGAAGGCAGAAAAAACAAAACCAGGGACTTCTTTTAAAATCAGCTAACTATTGAGAGCTGCAAAACTAATGTCTATAGTTTGCTGTGAATGTTACAATCATAAAATCTAGTGGTGTGGTTAAGAAGTTATTTTGAAGAATGGCTGTATTTACTCCATAATAGCAGCAATTACGGCCGACCGTTAGTAGTAAGAAAAAATAATTGGGAAGAAATATCTAACCCCTTCCCTTTTTAGCGGCCTCTTCTTCAAAGAACTTATTATACATGACATCCCATTCTGTACCGCCTTCATGTATTTTCTTTGAGTAAGACTGTAGTTTTCTTTTAACTAACTCATCTATGCCTGCTGCTATCTTCATCTCATTAATAATGACTCTTCTGATTTCACGCCTGACATGCCCTTCTTCATCGAGCAGGGTAATAGCGCTCTTGTCAAGCAGCCCTTTCAGCAGGACATGTGTAAGGTGGCGTATTTTGTCATCAGAAAGATTCATATAATAATATTCCGTTCCTGAATGAGTTTCTTCTTCGTCATTTCAAACAGCTTGCGGTAATCAAGACGTCCCTTTTCAATTTCAGAATCGAATTGCTTTAATATTTCTCTTACTTCAGCATTCAGCCTGTCCTCTACCATAAGCTCCTCCAGCAGCAGTTCTTCCGCTAGCTTTACAGCTTGTTCTTCGGTAACCTTAAGATCGATCTGCTCCTTCTGCAGAAGCTCTTTAATAATTTCTTTTGCTAAAACAGGCACCCAGCCTTTAGGGACCCTCATTATTTCTCTATAAAAGGCAACAGGGCTATATTCCTTGCCCTTTTAATGGCCCCTGTCAGTTCTCTCTGATGTTTTGCACAATTGCCGGTCATTCTGCCAGCCAGGACCTTACCTCTCTCCGTCATATAATTTCTCAGGGTCTTAATATCTTTATAGTCTATGAAATCTGTTTTTTCCGCACAGAATCTACAAAATTTTTTTCTTTGAAACCTTCTATTATAACGCAATTTATTAACTCCTTTTCTTAGTAAATTATTCTCACTTAATTAGAAAGGTTCTATGTCGGTTGTTTCATCCGGTGCGCCAAGAACTCCCCCTCCGATTGAATCCATCCCGGCAGGACCCTGTTTCTTTGACAGAAAACGTACGCTCTGGGCGACAACCTCGTGCTTGCTTCTTTTCTGTCCGTCCTCCGACTCCCATCGTCTCTCCTGCAGCCTGCCTTCGATCAGCACGGAGCTGCCCTTGTTCAGATATTGCCCGCATGTATCAGCCTGCTTTCCAAATACAACCACATTTATAAATGTGACTTCTTCTTTCATCTCTTCACCCTGCTTGTACTTACGATTGACGGCAATGCCGAAGTTGCAAACGGAAGTCCCCTGCGGAGTGTATCTCATTTCAGGGTCTCTCGTAAGATTGCCTATGAGAATTACTTTATTAAACATTCTCTTTTCCCTCCGGTTCGGGAGTGCCCTCCACCTTTTCTTCTGCCTTTACCCCGGCAGTCTTTGTTTCATCCGCAGCTTCATTAACAGGTATTTCAGGAAGAGCTGCTGTCACAGCTTCAATTTGTTTCTTTTTTATCAACCTTACAACCAGAAATTTTATGATGGCGTCAACCACTTTATTTAATTTCTCAAGTTCTATAATGGTTGTAGGTGGGGATTTAAAAAGCAGGAGTACATAGCAGCCTTTCTGGTGTTTCTTCATTTCATAAGCTAATTTACGGCGTCCCCAATTATCCGTTTTAAATATTTCGCCGCCCTGCTTGATAATTACATCTTTGATCCTTTGAACTGTTTCTTCAACAACCTTGTCGTCAAGATTCGGATCAATAATGACGAGCATTTCGTAATAATTCATTAAATGCCTCCTTCCGGATTTGTTCTTCCCAACAATGGAAGATAAGCCCTCCCCCCGACGGAGAAAGAGCAAAGAGTATCATTTTATATCATATTGGCCGGTAAAAATCAACAAAACGCTAAATTGACTTACCTTGCTAAATGCTTTAATATTCTTACCATTATGAAGCCTTCCACCAAGAATGTAGATTTTCTTGTTATCGGCGGCGGTGTTGCAGGCTTGAGGGCTGCAATTGAACTTGCACCAAAAGGCAGTGTACTCGTCCTGACAAAAGATAATATTTCCGAGAGCTCCACAGGGTATGCTCAGGGAGGAATTGCCGTTGCCCTGAGTGATGAAGATGAAGTTTGTATACATTATGATGATACGATAAAGGCCGGAGACGGCCTTTGTAATGAAGATGCCGTAAGGGTCATGGTTGAAGAAGGCCCGGCTTACATTCTTGAATTAATATCATGGGGAGCTGAATTTGACAGGGAAGGAAGCAGACTCTCCTTTACGAGGGAAGCTGCACATACGAGAAGGAGAATACTGCACTCCCACGGGGATTCAACAGGAAAGGAAATTGAGAGGGCTCTTATAAAAAAGGCCCGGTCTTACTCTTCCATTTCAAGATATGATTTTGCTTTTACGCTGGATTTAATTATCGAGGATAACAGGTGTATCGGCGCTGCGGTGCTAAGGGGCGATTCAGTCATCAACATTTTTGCAAAAGCCGTAATACTTGCAACCGGGGGCGCAGGACAACTTTACTCAAAGACTACAAACCCCATGATAGCAACAGGCGACGGCATAGCAATCGCCTACAGAGCAGGGGCATTGATTGTTGACATGGAGTTTATACAATTTCACCCCACAACGCTTTATTCCGTCGGTGCCCCCCAGTTCCTTCTCAGCGAGGCCATGAGAGGCGAAGGCGCTGTCCTTAAGAATATTCACGGCAAAAGATTCATGCCTGAATATCATGAAATGGCGGAGCTTGCCTCCAGGGACACTGTAACAAGGGCCATTGTGTCGGAAATGGTAAAGACAAAATCTAAACACGTCTATCTGGACCTTACACATCTCGATAAAGATTTTGTTAAGAACCGTTTCCCGCAGATTTATTCCACCTGTCTTCAATATGATATTGATATAACTGAAGACATGGTCCCCGTATGTCCTGCCGCTCACTATATAATGGGGGGCGTCAGGACAAATCTTGATGGTGAAACCAGTATCAGGGGCCTTTTTGCTGCCGGGGAAGTAGCCTGCACAGGCGTCCACGGGGCAAACCGCCTTGCCTCAAACAGCCTACTTGAAGGACTTGTGTTTGGGGCCAGGGCAGGGAAAAAAGCGGTCAGTTATATAAGTGAAGAAAATACGGATATGTCTGCCGCAGAATCAGGCCATAGAAAAATAATGAATGAGGAGCAATCATCTCCTAAACCTTTTGATGCCGAAAAGATAAGGAGTACCTTAAGACAGATAATGTGGAAGAAAGTCGGCATTATCAGATGTTCAAAATCTCTCGTCCCGGCAGGAAATTGGATTAACAGATGGGAGTTCATAATGAATTCATCATTCCGGAACAGAAGAGAGTCCGAACTGAGAAATATGCTGACCGTTGCTCATCTGATTACCGAATCAGCCCTCTTGAGAAAAGGCAGCGCCGGAGCCCATTACCGCTCTGATTTCAAGGAAAGAGGAGAACACTGGGAGAGACACACTGCCTGCGGGAAAGGGAAAGCGCCGTACTGGATTGAGTAGCCGCAGGCTTTAGCTGCGAATAAATTGCAGACGGAGAAAAAATGAAGAAATTACCTGAATTAAAAACAGAAAGAGAAGAAAGAGAGTTTTGGAAAAAACATTCGATTTCGGATTATTGGGATGACCTTCAGAAATGTAGCGATACATTTAAGAAGCCCAAGCTTGCGCCTGTCACATTAAAATTTGATCCTATCGTTCTTAAAAAAATAAGAATGCTTGCAAAAAAAAGAGGGATTTCGTATAACGCCTACATAAGGTATTTGCTTTCAAAGGGCGTTGAAAGCGATCTGGTTGGTGCAAATAAATAATGATCCGTAGGGGTTCGGGTTAACAACCTGAATCGTTATTTTCATCTTCTTCCGGGCTGGTTCAATCTTAAAGATTGAACCGACAGGGGAGAAATTTGAACAAGGTCACGCGGGAAGGCAAATTCTCCAGATGTCTCTTTCTGCACAAACTGCGGGCAGAGGCTGAAGTAGGGAGAGGAAAAAGCTGAAAAATGATAAAATATTGCAGGAGATTGACCATTGAAAATTAAGGGCATCATTTGGTTTAAGGAAACTATATGAGAAAACATAAGAGTTCATTATCACAGGCAACATCCTACAAGGAAATCGGAGAGTTTTGGGATACACATGATTTATCTGAGTTTTGGGATACACATGATTTATCTGATTTTTGGGATAAGACTAAAGAAGCACAATTTGAAGTTGATATTGAGTCCGAGGTTATTTATTACGCGGTGGACAGAACACTATCGGAAAAAATTCAGTTTCTCGCACAGAAAAGAGGCGTTACCGCTGATACCCTGATTAACCTTTGGGGTCAGGAAAAACTTCAAGAACAAAGAACATAAAAAGGGCGCAACAAACTGCGGACAACCGTGTCCTTGAGTGCACGGCGGTATCAGAGGCGTATATCATAGTCACAGGCGACAAACATCTTCTCGGATTAAAAGAGTACAAAGGCATCGGGATCGCAAGGCTTGCAGATTTTCCGTATACTTTCAACCGGCAGAATTGATTATGTGCGGCAATTAAAATTTTGCTTTTTATGCCGTTGTTGAAGCCAGAATGATAAGAGGGGGATAGAAGTGAAGCCGATTAAATTTTCCAATCATGCAAGATTGCAAATGTACCTGAGGGGGGCGTCGGAAGAGGAAGTGATCCATTCTATAAGAACAGGCAACTGGGAGTCTGCAAAATCAGGAAAATTTCAATCGAAATACAGATTTGATTTCAATATGCTTGCGCCGATCAACCAAAGGTTTTACAAATATAAAACGGTTGAGGCCATTTTTGCGGATGAACCTGATAAAATTGAAGTGATAACCGTTAAGGTATATTATTTAAATGAGGAGGCAATGCAATGAAGATTCAATACGATGCAGAGGTGGACGCTCTTTATATTGAGTTCAGGCCGCTTGAGCCCGGAACCGCCGAGAACAGGGAATTAAGCGAAGATGTGATTGCAAACTACGGGCCTGACGGCAAGCTCGCGGGACTGGAAGTGCTGAATGCAAGCGTTGTTGTAGGCGAGACGCTGAAAAAGGTTGTCGTGGAAGTCAGTCCTGTTCAACGCAGCGCGGCTTAAGTTTTTAAAAAGCTTCTTGATATGCGCTGCGGATTTAAATCTCGCATCTTCATGTCCGTCAAATTGGTAGATAAGTAGAAATATGAAAGCGTCTCCCCTCGCCCCTTGCAGGAGAGGATTAGGGAGAGGGGAAATTCATTGTGGTGTTGAGAGAACACTTCAAACGACTCAGAAGATTTTTATAAAAAAGGGGGACGTAAAGATGGCTTCATGGAGAAAGGTTTCAATAATTGTTCAGGCTGCTTTATTGCTTTTTTATGGCTGTGCCACAACATCAAGCACTTTACTTCAGACAGGTCAAAAAAATCCATATATAGAAGTTATTATTAATGATGAAGAAATAAAGGATCATGAATATGGCCCTAAATTTATTAGCAAACTAAAAGAAGTATTTAGTAAATTATTTAATAATGTTTCTGTAGTTACAGGAGATGATAATTTAAATATTGGGGACTTGGTGGTAACACCACAGGAGATAACATCGACTCTCTTAAATCGTGTGAACCCAAGTGAAGCAGCAGCTAAATCAAGAATTACAGTATCGTTTAATGGCATTAAAAATAATTATAATATTGATGGTCAAGGTAGTTACGAGCCTTCAGTAGTAGAAGTATTTGGTGGAATTCCTCTTGCTGTGGTTACTAGTGTTTTTGCCGATACAGATGTACAAGAAGAATTGTGGAAAAGCTTTGCACATGACAAAGCTATGGAATCAATTGCTACAGCCCTGCATGAGAAAGTTGTATCATCATATGAATTTAAGGCATATGTTGAATCAACGAAGATGTCGAAAACACTTCCAGCTATCCTTACCGCAAATATCCAATATTCAGATCACGCCTCTATATTTTCAAACAACATAATAGACGCTGGTGAGGAATCGGTTATTTCAGCCAGTATTACAAATGATGGCAAAGGCATAGCTTTTGATGTTAGGTTGCAGGCTGAAGCAGATAATAAAGATGTAATTCTTCCTAAAGAAATTTCCCTCGGCGACATCCCGCCCGGTGAAACAAGAGAGGCAAAGGTCAACATAAAAGCCGGACTGGATATAGCTGATGGCAATGTGCCATTTATCATTACCTGCACGGAGAAGCGCGGGTATGACTGCAAGAAATATAATCTGAACGTTCAGGCGGCAAAGCTTGAAAAACCGAAGCTTGAAATCGTATCCACTGAGATCAACGACGGCGACACGGGGCTGGCAAAGGGCAATGGAAACGGCATACCTGAAAGCGGAGAGACTATCGAGTTGACCGCATTCATTAAGAATTTGGGCGGTAAGGCTATAGGAGTTAATCTCAAAGGAGATGATTTAACATACGGTATACAATGGATCAGGGATTCAGTGCTTGTTGGAACTATTCCACAGGGCGAGATTGCAAAGGCAAAGCTGTCATTCAGAATTCCGCGAAATTTTGATACAAAAGAGATTACAGCCGACCTGAAGGCTAACGACGTCAGAGGCGTCGGCAATACAGAAAAGAAAATCGCCATCTCCTATGCCAAACGTTCTCCTAATATTCAATACGCCTACAGGATTTATTCAAAGGGCTCACAGGTAAATACTATTACCAATGGCGGAGATTATGATGTTGAACTGACTTTGAATAACAGCGGGCAGATACCTGCGAGGGATGTTGTTATTTCTTTGTCATCAAGTAGCAGCGTAAATCTTTCCCGCTCAAAGATAGAGATGGGAGATTTAAAAGAGCAGACATCTGCGCCTAAGCAGACAATCAACATTTCTGTTCCGAGGACCTATGTAGAAACACGAGTGCCCTTGAATATCACTATCGCACAGTCTGACTTTTCATCAGTTGCCGATTCAATCCAAATCCCCGTTGATGTAAAAAGCCCGAAACTTGCATATAAAACGAATCTTTTAAGCAGGAGTGGAGGCAGCAGCATTGAAAAAGGAGAGCAGGCTATTCTTGAACTTTATGTCATAAATGAGGGCAATTTACCTGCTGAAGGTGTAAAAATCAAGATTGAAAGCAGGGATGAAAATCTTAAGATTATTGGGCAGACAG
>CAYMUX010000112.1:0-10948 GCA_964393845.1 uncultured Nitrospiraceae bacterium | reverse complement strand
TTAAAAGCAATAAAATCCGCTTAACATGTAATGTTAATTAATGCCGTTACTATAAGAGCTTGTATTTGAATATCATAAGGACATAAACAATGCCTTCAGAACAGGTTAATATAAGTCTTAGATATCACCTGCTGTTTTCGCTGACATGGATATTCAGTTTATTGTTCTATCCTGTCTGGATAGAACCGGCAACTACTGAAATCAGGTCTCTTATTTATACAATTGTCACCGCATGGACACTGATAAATATAATTTTGCTTTACAGGTTTCTCGTTAACTGCCGGTTACAGCCATTTTCACAAAACCGCTTAATTCATAAGACCGACATGAATTCCGTTATACTGACGTGCATATTGCTATTATTCATACTGCTGCATATTTATCCTATCAGTTTCCCACTGATGATCAGCGACGATGAGGCAGCCCACGCAAGCGGCGGCATAGGACTAATCACGCGTTTTTTGTCCGCGAAAAACATTGATACGGTAAAATTCCTTAATCTCGCGAGAATCGGTTTATGGACATCGTTTCTCATAGCATCTGTTCTGCTTTCCATGGGAAAAACCCGGGATGCTGTCAGAAGAATATTTCTTTCAGCAGGGCCTCGACATTATTTGTTTCTTTACGCCTTTCTCTTTTTCATTTCCGCAATACTTTTCTTCCTGACAAGAAACATGCAATATCATTTGATGTTAATGCGATACCCGCCCATATGTAAGATTTTATATGCCTTCTCCATATCGTTATTCGGCATCAATGAGTTCGCGGTGAGAATACCTCAACTGTTGTTTGCTGTTTTCACATCCGTTCTCATTTTCAGGATATGCGAATACAGTTTACATTCAAAAGAGACAGGATTAATAAGCGCCTGCTGCTACGCGTTTTCTCCCATGGTCTTTTATTACAGTTCATTGGGCGAGATAATCTGTGGTGCGGTTTTTTTCATCGTCATTGTTATATATTTCTACCTCAGATACATACAGACAAACCGTAACGAATACTTGCTCATATCGTTTTATCTAATCTCTCTCGGGTTTCTTTATTATCAGGTAATCGTACTTATGCCAGCGGTTATAATCGCAGGCGTACTGTTTCTGAAAGAAAACAGAATAAAGCTGCCGCTTCTTGTTAAACTGTGTTATTTCAGTCTCGTACCGATTATCCCGTATCTGGTCATCGGAAAAATCTATCCCAATAATCCCTTTGGCCTTGATTTGTCGAACTGGCTTAAACCCGGTCCTGCTTTCGGTTACGCTGCTGTTTTACCAAAGCAGCTTTCATATCCCCTGTCTGCGCTTGTCCTGATTTCAATGTTTTTTATCACTTTAAAAAAAGAGTTATTGAAACCTGCAGTATTCGTTTTTTTTATCAGTTTTATTATGTATTTTATTTTTTATACATCAACAACCATTAACGCACAACTATATCCTCTGCTTTATGCTTCTCATGAAAGCGGCGGCTTCCTTGTCGGGAATGAGAGATACCCGATGTTTTTTTACCCATTTTTTTCAATTATAACCGGTTTATTCGTTGCTGGAATCGCGAAAAAGATTAAATGGAAACATTCCTTTAATCTTTTTTTTGCCGTCCTTTTCATCTATCTGCTTCTGATTTGCACAATCTGGCATGTACCTCCTTTGAATGCCCAGTTCGTCACATACAAAAATCTGGAATCACGGTATTTCCCTGTTGATGAAGCAATGAAATGGGTAAGGGACAATGTCAGGAAAGAAGAAAAAGTATTGATCCTGCGGACAGCTCCATCTTCATTCTACAGAGATAAATATGGGATTAAAAGAGATAAGATTATCGACTTTTGGTATGACCTTGAAGAAGTTTCTACACCGGATAAGTTAAAGACATTTTATAATAAAAATAAAATATCTTATATTATGTTTTCATATAGAACCTCGGAGGAGATTGATATACTAAGATATCTGGAGGGCTACAGGGGGAATGAATTTACAGAGATGGCAAAATCCAATTTAGACGGGAACTATATTTTTATCTATAAAATTAACAGTTCAATATAACAATATCAAACAGAACCGGGCTCGGAAAAAGATAAAGAAATAATCAACATCTTCTTGCTTAGATCCAAATTGCTTTGCCATTATTGGTTTGCTATACTCAAATTATATAGCATATTATTGCTACTATGCTCATGACGTTTAAGAATTAAAGAGCGGCCATACTGTTATTACTTTATTCTGGAATTATGTAATATTTTAATAGGGAAACAAATGGTTGCAAAAAAATGCAGAATACGAAATATTTCCATACATAATTCCTTCAACCTGCTATCAAAGGCGCTCATTTTTTCTATAATTTATCTGATTACCATCCCTCACCTGTCATGGGCAAAATATACATATAGTGAAATCCTGCCTCCCGGATGGAATGAGGCAAAGGCATTTGATATAAATGACAATGGTGAACTCGTTGGTTACGGCAGTACTGCAAATAACAATTTTATGGGTTTTCTCTACCGCAATGGGACTTATACTGAAGTGTCTCCTCCGGGATGGCAGCTGCTGGAAATTTATGGCATCAATAATAGTGGAGAAGTTGTGGGAAGAGTGCTGTATAAGGATGGCAATATGAACGGTTTTATGTTTGATAGTTCTTCCTATTTCACACTACTGCCATACGGCTGGAAATGGTCTCAAACATATGCCATTAACGATAACGGGGACGTAATCGGGGTCGGCTCTTCCGTATCCGGATATAGAGGCTTTATTGCAACAGGGACCCCTGACATTAATGTTAATCCTTTGGCCATCTTTTTTGGCGGCAATATTAAAGCCGGTATCGTATTGGATCAAACGGTAATTGTAAAAAACGCCGGAAAAGGGAAACTTGTAATTGGAGTCGTTACAGCACCATCATTCCCTTTTAGCAAGTCAACTGACAATTGTTCAGGTCAAACTTTAGCTCCATTTGCAACCTGCAAAATTATATATAGCCTTATACTTACATCTGGAGAAAAAATGGTCGTTTCCACATCAGATATCCCGTCCAATGATCCCAATAAAAAATCAGTGCCTGTAACTTTAGGATTATTCCCGGATAATGACAGAGACGGGTATACTTTAGATGTTGACTGTAATGACAGCGACCCATCGGTCAATCCGGGTGTCACCGAGATACCAAATAATAATAGGGACGATGATTGTAATGAATTAACCAGGGATGTTTCAAACAGTATCAGATAGACGTCTGCTTTCATCAGAGATCTATGGGTAATGGTGAGCCTATTTATTTAGGAATAAACATGGTGTGGCAGCCTGTGCACTCAGCAGCGCCTCCAGGTCTCATATTTTTCTCAGGCCTTTTTTTCGTAAGCTTCTTTAAATTCTATTTCTTTAAAATAAATAGACAAGACTTGTCGGAGATATTTAAATGTCAATGAGGATAATTTGTTTAATAACTTTTCTTTCCCTGGCATTCGGTATGTCTGTTGAAGGTAATCAACATATCATCACTGTAAATTACCCCCCGGATAAGACAATTATTGAGTTCGGACCTCTGGGTATTTCCTTAACTGTCCCTCAAGGTTCTGCAAGCTTAATAAAAGTAAATGTAAATGATAAAGAATATATGAAGATTGTTCCTGATCAAGAGGTTGAATGTTTTTCAGTCCTGTTAACGGTTGGGATAAACAGGATAAACATAGCGGTCATAAAAGAGGATAAAGAAGTAGACAATATTGCCGTAAGCGTTTTTCGACGGTCAGACCTTACCGCCGAATATATAAAGCCGCCGGCTGGATATAAAATAATTTCTTTCCATGAAAAAAATTCGGGGCAATGCACCGGCTGTCATGTTCTGGAATCAGGGGATTCTGACAGGAGACCTGTTAATATCGCTGCCTTCCCTTCTGAAATTTTATCAGCCGGAGCGAAAGCTGCCGCCAAGACGTCAACATGCTATTCATGTCATAAGGCATTAACATTATACCCATTCGTTCACGGACCAGCCGCTGTCTGGAGCTGCCTTAGCTGCCATGACCCTCATGCCTCTGACTCTGCCAAGTTTTGGAGATTAAATGTAGGTAGTGGTTTTGAGTTATGCAGAAAATGCCACACTGACTGAGATGAAGATAAACGGAGTCAAGAGTTTATGAGTTATGTAGAAAAACTATTTTAACTCTTAACTCATAACTCTATACTTCCGGCTCCCCCTGCTCACCGGCTCCCTGAAGCTCTTCCTTAAATTTGCATTCCTTATTAAGGCAGGCTATATATTCCCCCTGTTTTGTCTTCTTCTCGACCAGGAAAGCTGCATCACACTCAGGGCATTTTTTATTGACCGGTTTATACCATGTCGCAAATTTGCATTTAGGATAATTGCCGCAGCTGAAAAATACTTTTCCCTTTTTAGTCCTTCTTTCGACTATATCACCGCCGTCATCAGGACATTTAATCCCCGTACTTAAAGCTTTTGTTGTCTTGCAGTCAGGATATTTGCTGCAGGCCAGAAATCTTCCAAACCTCCCGGATTTTAATACCATGGGAGAACCGCATTTCTCACATTTCTCGTCTGTCTCCTGCGCTGAAGCGCTCTGTCCGTTGCTTCCGGCGCCCTCCTGATCAAGAGGTCTTGTGTTTTTGCATTCAGGATATCCGGTGCAGGCAATAAATCTGCCGTGCCTGCCCCACTTGATGACCATCGGTTTTTCGCATTTATCGCATACTTCGTCTGTAGGGATATCTTGCGGCTTTACCTTGCCGAGAATTTCCATGGCCTCTGACAGGTCCTTGTCAAAAGGCTTATAGAAATCCATGACAATATCAACCCACTTTAAACCGCCGTCTTCAATCTTGTCGAGGTTGTCCTCCATTTTTGCGGTAAAATTATAGTCCATCAATTCCGAAAACCGCTCAACAAGTAAATCATTGACTAACATCCCGAGTTCAGTTGGGTTAAACCTGCCTTCAATCTTCTCGGTATATTTCCTGTCCTGTATTGTTGACAGAATATTTGCGTATGTACTCGGACGCCCTATGCCTTTTGCTTCAAGCTCTTTGACAAGCGTCGCTTCAGAATATCGCGGGGGAGGCTGTGTAAAGTGCTGTTTTGGAGTAATTCCCAGTGTCTTTAATACATCGCCCTCGGCTAATGAAGGAAGCAGCATCTCATCGTTAGAGCCGTTGTCACCGCTTTCCGTATACAGCTTCATAAAGCCGGGGAATTGAACAACCGTACCCGAAGCCCTGAAGATATATCTTTCTGCCCCTGCCGTGTCCCCGGGCTCAGCAGTTATATCTATGGACGTCTGCTCTAAAAGCGCAGTTTGCATCTGGCTTGCAATAAAACGGTTCCAGATAAGTTTGTAAAGATTATGCTGATCGCGGGACAAGTAGCTTTTAATGCTGTCAGGGGTCCTGATTACGGAAGTCGGCCTGATAGCTTCGTGCGCTTCCTGGGCTGACTTTTTGCTTTTATAAACAGGAGGTTTTTGCGGCACATAATCACTGCCGAATTCACCCCTTATTAAGGCGCGCGCCTCCTGCTGTGCCTCAGAAGCGACCCGGACTGAATCGGTCCTCATATAGGTAATAAGTCCGACTGAACCCTCGCCTCCGAGTTCAATACCTTCATAGAGCTGCTGTGCAATCATCATGGTCTTTTTAGCGGTGAACCTGAGTTTACTCGCCCCTTCCTGCTGAAGTGTGCTGGTAATGAAAGGCGGCGCCGGCGAGCGCTTCCTCTTCTTTTTTTCTATCAGTTTGACCGAAAAATCCCCGCCCTCCAGGTCCTTTAAAATACCGTTGGCCTGTTCCCCATTCTTTATCTCCGCTTTTTCATCATTTATTTTGAAGAGCTTTGCATCAAAGGGAGGCGGTTCTTTTCCCTCCAGTGACGCTGTAATGCTCCAGTACTCCGTGGTTTTGAATGCCTCGATTTCTCTTTCTCTATCTACCACAAGCCTCACCGCAACTGACTGCACCCTGCCTGCGCTGAGACCCCGCCGCACCTTGCGCCATAGAAGAGGCGACAGTTTATAGCCGACAAGCCTGTCAAGTATCCTTCTTGCCTGCTGTGCATCGACAAGGTTCGTATTAATTTTTCTTGGATGGTTAATAGCTTCCGTCACGGCCTTTTCGGTTATTTCATTAAATTCCACCCTGAAGACTTTATCAGAAGATCCGTTCAACTCCCCGGCAATATGCCACGCTATTGCTTCTCCCTCTCTGTCAGGGTCAGGACCTAAAAAAACCTTGTCGGCAGCCTTCGCAGCTTTTATTAAATCCTTCAATATCTTTTCTTTCCCCTCGATCACAACATAAGTAGGCGCCAGATTATTTTCAACATCTACCCCGAGTTCTTTCTTCGGAAGATCTTTTATATGACCGACAGACGCCTTGATTGTAAATCCCTTCCCGAGAAATTTGCTAAGGGTCTTGACCTTGGTCGGTGACTCAACAATTAATAGTGACTTCATTTATGCAACTCCACGCTTTCAAATCCCCCTTACTCCCCCTTTTCTAAAGGGGGAAACTTTTTTCCCCTCTTTGGAAAAGAGGGGTCAGGGGAGATTTTATAATTATTTATTTCTCCGATTCATATATCGGTAGTTTCGTACAAACCTTTCTCCGCTCAATTAAGGGAAAAACGTTTCCCCTCTATTTGTCTTATAACACCTTTCAGCTCAAGGTTCAACAATATTGACAAGGCCTTGCCGGTTGTCATGCTTTTTTCTCTTGTAATCGTATCTATATGTTTGGGTTCGCTGCTTAAATATTGATAAAGCGCTTTTTCATCATCAGTCATTTCAGGCAGTTTTTTTTCAGATAGCAAATTATCTTCCCTGAGGACCCCCTTTAATTGAGCCCTCAACTCATTTATGACCTCCTCTGCGCTTTCAATAAGTTTGGCCCCCCTTTTAATGAGATCATTAGTCCCCTTCGAATTTTTTGAAGTGATATTCCCTGGCACTGCAAAGACTTCCTTGCCCTGCTCAAGGGCATATCCTGCTGTAATGAGAGAACCGCTGCCCAACGCTGCCTCTACTACCACTACCCCGAAGGACAACGCGCTGATGATCCTGTTTCTCCTGGGAAAGTTTTCTTTATTGGGCGGCGTCCCGAAGGGAAATTCACTGATGACCGCTCCGGAAGATTCAATAGCGCTCATAAGTCCCCTGTTTGCCGCAGGGTATGGGACGTCTATCCCTGACCCGAGTACTGCTATCGTCCTGCCGCCGGCCTTTAAAGCGCCTTTATGAGATGCAGTGTCTATTCCCCTTGCCATCCCGCTGACAACAGTCAACCCGGAGGAGGCCAGCTTATAGCTCATTTCTTCTGCTACTTGCGTCCCGTAATCACTTGAAGTCCGCGAGCCCACCATGGCTACGGCGTATTTATCCGCAGTCGTCAAGTTCCCCTTTACATAAAGGACAAGTGGAGCATCATGAATACGTCTCAGTCCCTCCGGATACGCTGAATCATTAATAATAACGATATTAATTCCCCTTTTGTCTGCTAAGTCAATTACCTTCTGAACTGCGTCCCACTGATTAAACCCGATAATGCTATTGGCCCTGTTTTGGCCGACTCCCTCAACCTTTCTCAACTCTTCAACCGGCATCTGAAAAATGTTTTCAGGGCCCCCAAAGGCTGAAACGAGCCGTCGGGCATTTACCGGGCCGATATCAGGCAGGTAATTTAAGGCAAGCCAATATATTAGATCTGACATAATTTAAATTAAAAAATTACTTCCAAAATCCCTCTCTTTAATTCCACCCTTAATAAAGGATCACAGGGGGGCGTCTTAACTCTTAACTCTTAACTCTTAACTCTTAACTCTTAACTTTGATCTTATCTTAAGTCGTAAGGCGTTCAATTTGATAAAGCCCTCGGCATCTTTCTGATTATAGACTGCCTCAGCTTCAAATGTCGCAAGCTCCGGGTTGTAAAGGGATACAGGCGCTTTCCTTCCTGCTACGATACAGTTTCCTTTATATAGTTTAAGCCTCACCGTTCCTGTTACGCCTTTCTGCGCTTCATCTATTAACTTCTGCAGGGCCTCTCTCTCAGGAGAAAACCAGAATCCATAATACACGAGTTCAGCATATTTCGGTATCAGAGAGTCTCTCAGGTGCATCAACTCCCTGTCAAGGGTAATTGATTCAACGGCCCTGTGGGCAATGTGAAGTACTGTCCCGCCCGGGGTCTCATATACGCCCCTGGATTTCATGCCTACAAAACGGTTTTCAACAAGGTCCACCCTCCCGATACCATGCTTCCCGGCAATCGCGTTAAGTTTTTTCAGGAGATTGGCAGGAGATAATTTCTTCCCGTCAACAGAGACCGGGTTCCCGTCTTTATATCCTATCTCCAGGTACTGCGGCTTTGAAGGGGCCTTCTCCGGTGATACTGTCAGTGTAAACATGTCCTGTGGAGGCTCTGCCCACGGGTCTTCCAGAATACCCCCTTCATAGCTGATATGGAAAAGGTTTCTGTCCGTGCTGTACGGTTTCTTCTTGGTTACGGGGACGGGGATTCCATGTTTCTTCGCATACCTTATTAATGACTCCCTGGAATCAAATTCCCATTCGCGCCAGGGTGCGATAACTTTGACATCAGGTTTTAAGGCGTAATAGGTCAGCTCAAACCGCACCTGGTCATTGCCCTTGCCGGTTGCGCCGTGCGAGACCGCGTCGGCCTTTTCCTTTTCAGCTATCTCAATCTGCTTTTTTGCTATGAGCGGCCTTGCTATCGAAGTGCCCAGCAAATAGGTGCCCTCATAAACGGCATTGGCCCTGAGCATCGGGAATACATAATCTCTTACAAACTCTTCCCTGAGATCAACAACGTGCGCCTTCGAGGCGCCGGTCTTTAACGCCTTGCTTTTTACGGCCTTGATATCCTCCTCCTGGCCGAGGTCCGCGCAGAAGGCAATTACCTCACATGCATACGTTTCTTTAAGCCACTTAATAATGACGGATGTATCAAGTCCGCCGGAATATGCAAGTACAACTTTCTTAACTTTCATTTAACCATCCTCCAAGTTTATAAACATATCATAAGAATATTGGAAATGTAAAATGCGAGCTCATTATCGTTAGTAGTTTCAATCCACGCTCCCGTGCGGGGAGCGACTAACGATGAAGGGAAAAAATACGCTTGGGTAGCAGGGTTTCAATCCACGCTCCCGTGCGGGGAGCGACCTTTTTTTTGATTGGCATTCCCGGATTACTCTGCTAGTTTCAATCCACGCTCCCGTGCGGGGAGCGACAGACCCCGATAAAGTTGTAATCGGCAAACAGCTTAGTTTCAATCCACGCTCCCGTGCGGGGAGCGACATCTTTTTTGAGTACAGTTAAAAATGGCTAAAATGTTTCAATCCACGCTCCCGTGCGGGGAGCGACTATTAACTTCTAAGTCAAGATATTAAAAACAAAAATCTACTAATCTTTGCGAACCATCTAAAACTTTTCCCGCAAATCCTTCTGTTATCAAAGAGCATCTTATCTAACATCTTCATTTAAAACATTTTAACAAGACTGCGAACCCTATACGGAAATCATGTGACCTTCATGTTCGCAATAGGATCAGACAATCAATGGTCCCTCCTGATCAAGAGCAGCTTTTGCACCTACATGCTCAACACGATGCTTCCAATTTGATCCCAGATAATAAAATCTCAGGCTGTCCTTTTTAGGGTCGATCTCGGATATCAGGCGGTCTTTGAGCACTGTCCACTGTGCCGGATCAACGATGCATTCAAATACCGAATATTGTACCCTTTGTCCGTAATCCTGACAGGCGCGTGCTACCCGGCGCAAGCGGCGCTGTCCACCTTCTTCAGTTGAGACATCATAGCTTACAAGTACAAACATAGCGTCACCTCACTTCCACACAAACGGCGGGTATGCATCCATATCACCGCGCAGATACCGCGCCATAAGCAACGCCTGAGTGTGAAAGAGCAGACCAATTGTGACCTTCTCTTTCAGAAAGGGATGCATTATCTCATCCTGCTTACGGGTCTGGTATGTAACCAGCACAGTCTTTCTCGTATCATCATCCATCAACACGGCCCCCGATTCTTTCCTGTCAAATCCCTTGCCCTGTACCTGACAAAGATTTATCAATGAGAGAGTGAGACGGTCTGCAAGGAACGGCCTGAATTCCTCCATCATATCCAGAGCCAGCCCGTACCTGCCTGGACGGTCCCTGTGAAGAAAACCAACCGCCGGGTCAAGCCCCACGGTTTCAAGCGCTGAACGCATATCGTGCATTACAATCGTGTATAAAAATGACAGGAGGCAATTCACATTGTCCAGTGGTGGACGGCGGTTGCGTTCGCAAAATTTGAAATCCTCTTTCTGTGCAGTAATCAAATGATCAAATACGCCGAAATAAGTATTTGCCGACTCGCCCTCTATCCCACGCAGGACTTCCAAAGCTGACTCTGCCTGCAATCTTCTCAATGCGCTGTTGAATTTATTAACCGCCCTTGTGATTTCTCCGGTATCAACCTTCTCTGGATGATCGCGCAGCGCACGTGAAAGTACGGTGCGGCAGTTGGCGATCTTGCCGGTCAATACTGCTTTTGCAATTTCAACGGATGCTTTACAATCGTCGGCACGGCGATACTGTTCACGCCGGAGAAGGACATTGCCCGACACAGGCCCCTGGACTTTCGCAAGAAATCGTCCGTTTACTGAAAGGAAGCTGATTGCCACACCGTTCTCCGCACAGAAGCCCATCAAATAAGGGCTGCACGATACCTGCCCAAAGCAGACGATTCCGCCCAATGTGTGGACCGGCACACGCAGACGCACTTCGTCCTCGACTTTGACGACAACCGTTTCACCTTCTTTAAAAAGATACGATCCCTGCGTTGTGACGAATAAAGTGTTGAGATGTTTTTTCATTTTATTTGTGTCTCTGTTTCTTCTTTCTTTCGATAGCCGCTTCTATCTTTTTCAACTCTT
>CAYMUX010000111.1:0-11171 GCA_964393845.1 uncultured Nitrospiraceae bacterium | reverse complement strand
ACTTTTTCAAATGCATTATTCGGGTTAACCAAGGAGGGGATAAAGCAGAAACAAATAAAAACGGCGGTAAGCCATGGAAGTATGTATTGATTCCGCACAATACAGTGCAGGCGAATATGAGCTTTGAGACTTTGGTTACAAAATATAAAGTTACACAATAAAGAAGGCTTTCTAAATAAGTTTTGTATCTGAAGTACCAGAATCACAGGAAGAACTGATAGAATACAACGGGATTGATCATTTCCCGGTTATGACTTGTCCCCGCCTAATATAGACTGCTGCAACATACCACATTGCAATTACCATCAGTTATAATAAAATCTGCCTGTTAAGGCAAATATGATTATGGGATGGGCAGTGACGAACTTTAACCAGAAAAAATATATCCGGCCTTTATTTTTCTTTCTTTTCATTCTCCTCTTCATCCCAGGTTGTGCAAAGAAAGAAACCCCAAAGAAAGTCAGCCTTTATAACAGGACAAACGAAGTTTCAAAGGGAATGGACCATTCACGGCAAAATGTCCTCTGGTTCGGATTTGATCTCCGGCTCGGTCCCAAGGAGGAAGTAATGATTTACACGCCGTTTCTTAAATACCTTGAAGAGGCCACGGGGAGACAATTCCGCATAAAATTTACTGAGAGGGATGAGGATACCATTAATAACCTTGGGAAAGGAGCAACACACTTTGCAGCGCTGGGAACGCTTAATTATGTCATAGGCCAGAACAAGTACGGCATAAAATATCTTGTCAGTGGTGTCAACAGGGACGGTGATCCGAGATACCAGTCGGCGATCTTTACAAAACCGGAAAGCGGCATTCGAGATATACATGATTTGAAAGGCAAGTGTTTTGCATTCGGTTCACACATGTCGACTGAAGGACATCTTATCCCCAGGAATATGCTGGAAGCCGCGGGGATGAGACTTGGAGACCTGGGTAATTATATCTATACGGGATCGCATATGAATACTGTCCGGTCTGTGTTAAATGGGGAATGTGATGCCGGCGGCATTCAGGATTCCCTTGCAAAAAGGCTGGCTGCAGAAGGCAAGATCAGGATATTAAAAATGTCGGAGCCTTTTCCAAGCAGCGTTATCGCATACAACAGCGCGCTGGACAGCGATACTGTTAAGGCTGTCAGGTCCGCGCTCCTTGCCTTTGAACCGGCAGGAAAACATAAAGCTATGCTTGCCGGCTGGGACAAGACGGAGATGCCACTGGGTTTTACTGAAATCAATGAACAGGAGCTTAATAAGGTGACCGGCTTTGCGAGGGAGTACGGACTGTTAACGGAATGAAAGTAAGGACAAAAATAACCTGGCTTACAATAACGGTTGCAGTCACCGTTGTTTTTTTCGTCGTCATCGCAATAAGGGGATTTTTTATTGATGCGTTCCGGGGAGAGCTTGAAAAAAGGGCCGTCTCTATTGCCGGGAACCTCTCTGACCGAATCGCCAACCATATTCTTCTGAAAGATAGCTTTCAAATATCCGATGCATTCACCGAGGTGCTCAGTAAGGAAAGAGACGTTGAATACATCTTCGCTACGGACCAGGAAGGCTGGATTGCAGCACACACATTCGATAACGGCACTCCTCCCGATGTCTTAACATGGAATCCCCTTAATGACAAGATGCTGAATATACAGCTTCTTGATACTGAAAAAGGTTATGTAAGAGACATCGGCGTAACTATATTTAAGGGTACAAAGTCTCAGCTTCACCTCGGCATCAGAGAGGACAGGTTAAAACAGACCCTTGCCAGGGCGAGATATATTACGTATCCCTCAATATTGCTTGTAATATTTTCAGGTATAATCGCTTCATTTATTTTCAGCCGTTTGATTACAGAACCCCTGAACAAGTTCGTTGAATTTACAAAGGCGCTGGGCAGAGGAGAGTTCGGCAAGAGAGTAGAGGTCGCATCCAAAGATGAACTGGGGTACCTTGCGCACAATTTCAATACCCTTTCCATGCAGCTTAAATCAACGAAAGAAAAAATGGAAGAGGCATATGCCTACACTCATTTATTACAGGCTGAAAAGCTCTCTTCTATCGGGCAGATATCAGCGGGACTGGCGCATGACCTGAAAAACCCGATGACCACTTTAAAAATGCTGTTTCAGGCCTTTAAGGAGCAGCCGGACATGACAAAAGAAGACGCTGAAGTCATCAGCAGTGAAATAGAAAAAATAGACAGGATACTGAACAACTTTATGGGCTTCGTAAAACAGAAGAGCTTTCAATTCTCCGAGGTGAACCTGGATGCACTTATAGACCGGGTTTTGTCTCTTGCCACTTTTGACATTGAGAATTCCGGCATTGCCGTTCATAAAGACATGATAGACGCATTGCCGACTGTAAAGGCGGACCGGGCGCTTCTTGAGCAGGTGTTTCTGAATCTCATACTCAACGCCGTCCACGCAATGCCTGGCGGAGGAGAGATCAGGATATCCGGCAAATCGGATGACAGATTTACTGAAGTAATGATCTGGGATAAGGGCGGCGGCATCCCCTCTGATATCCGGTCCAAGGTTTTTGATCCTTTCTTCACTACAAAGGCGGAAGGCACAGGGTTGGGTCTCTCAATAGCGTATAATATTGTAAAATCACATGGAGGGAAATTGTTTTTTAACAGTAATGAGGGCAAAGGCACTGTCTTTACCGTAAGATTACCAAAAGGGGCTGATAATGGATAAGATCCTTGTTGTTGATGATGAAAAAGGCGTATGCTATTCATTCAAAAAAATTCTCGGCAGGCTCGGCTATGATGTCATCACGGCAAACAACGGAATTGAAGCCATTGAACAGGCGGGAAAAGAAAACCCTTTCCTTGTTGTCATGGATGTGAGCATGCCGAGGATGGACGGCCTTGAAACACTCCAGAGACTAAAATCTCTTTATCCTGACCTCATCGTAATCATGATGACAGCGCACAGCACATCGGACAGGGCAATAACCGCAATGAAATATGGAGCATACGATTATCTCACAAAACCTTTTGACAATGCCCAGCTCATCTCCCTTATTGAAAAGGCCATAATGGATAAAAAAATATCCACCCCTGTGACCTTTGATGAAACAGGGGATGAAAAGGGAGACCGGATCATCGGCAAGAGTCCGGCAATGCTTGAGATTTTCAAGAAAATCGGACAGGTCGCAGAGAGTGACGTGACCCTGCTCCTTAGAGGGGAAACAGGCACAGGCAAGGAGTTGATAGCAAGGGCCATTTATCATCACAGCAAGCGGGTCAATAAACATTTTCACCCCGTAATTGGGTCTGCCATCCCGGAAACCATCTTTGGGGGGTAGCTCTTTGGTAACGAAAAAGGCGCCTTTACAGGAGCTGATAATAAGAAGATCGGTAAATTCGAGCAGTGCAATACAGGGACAATGTTTCTTGATGAAATAGGTGATATGCCGCTTCCTATTCAGGCCAAATGGCTGAGGGTGCTTCAGGACGGATGCTTTCAGAGACTGGGCGGTAAAGAGACAATCAAGACGGATGTGAGAATAATTGCCGCCACCAATAAAAATCTTGAAGAGCTTCGGGATGAAAAGAGATTCAGGGACGATCTTTACTGGCGTTTGAATGTAGTCAGCATCAATATCCCGCCCCTTAGAGAAAGAACAGATGATGTTGATGTCCTGGTGCAATATTTTATTAAAAAATTCAGCAGAGACTTAGGCAAGGACGTAAAAGGGGCTTCGTCTGACTTGCTGGAAGAGTTTAAAAAATACCATTGGCCCGGAAATGTCAGAGAGCTTCAAAGTTTAGTCCATAGAGGAATGTTGTTATGCCAGAAAGATTTTCTCTCCCTTGATGACTGTGAGTGGCCTCCGGAAGAAGGTATTTCATATATTAAAATAAAAGATATTGAAAAGATGCTTTCTGATGCTGCATATGAGCTCCTTAAAATGGGAGGGACAAATATTTATAAAGAAGCGGTCACTGCATTTGAGCGCCTTTTAATAAAAAGGGCGCTTGAATTGAACAGGAACAATCAGGTCATGACTGCAAAGTTTCTCGGTATTTCAAGAAATACACTTCGGGAGAAAATCGGGTCCTTTCTTAAGAAGGTTGAGGATTGATTAAAAAAATGGAAATCAACTAAGACACGAATGAGGGGGAAATTAATTGTAAACCAGACAATGACCTGCTTAGAAAATAAACACGTTGTGCAGATTATGAACAGCCGCATCCATCATAATCTTCATTTCCATTTGATTATTAAGAGTTCTTATTCTGGCATATTTGTTGCAGTATTATTCCCCAGACTTAATAAATAAAACTATGAATCTATAAGGCTTGGTGGAAGCCTTGATTTTAATAACCACAAACGAAAGGAGAACAAAGCATGAAAAGAAGAAGTTTGGTAGTGTTGTTTGCAGCGTTGCTGGTGATGTCGTTTATCTCTTATGCAGCAGGTGCGAGCTTACTTGAGGAAGTAACGAAAAGAGGCACAGTGAGGATAGGAAACGGCAATTCAACCCCTCCGATGAACTACATTGATGAAAAGGGCGAGTGGACAGGTTTTGACGTGGACCTCAGCAATGCAATCGCTGAAAAACTCGGTTTAAAAATTGAGAGAGTGTTGGTAGATAACAAGACGAGGATCGCCTTTTTAGCGAACAGATCAATAGACATCTCTCTTGCTAACATCAGCGTGACAAATAGCCGTCAGGAACAGATGGATTATGCAGAGCCTCCATATTTCTGGACTGGCAAGATTTTTTATGCAAAAAAAGGCAAATTTAAATCATTGAAAGACCTCGGCGGCAAGAAGATAGGCGTTGATCAGGGTTCAAACGCATTCATTGCAGCGCCGCAGGAATTAGCAAAACATACGGACAAGAAACCCGAAATGCTTTCATTTCAGAACAGTGCTGAAGGTTTCCTCGCATTAAAGCAGGGCAAGATTGACGCCTATTCACAGGATGCGCCGATAATGGCTGCAGTATCAGGCAACCTCGGTGCAGAATACGAGGCCGTAGGCGGAATGATTTACAGCCCGGGACTTTACGGCATTGGAGTGCCTGAAAACGAAAGCGACTGGAGAGATAAAATCAGTTTCACCTTGCAGGCGATGTTGAAAGACGGGACCTATGAAAAGCTTTACCAGAAGTGGTTTGGCCCGAAGGGTACATTCCCAATGTCTGTTAATTCAAGACCTCGTCTTTCGGATACCTACGGCGATATGCTTTATGTATGGCCGGATTAATTGTAGTAGGGGCGTATAGCAATACGCCAGTTCATAGTCAAGTGTTAAGAAGGCACGGGTCCAGTCCGTGCCTTCTTTTTATTAATTGCTTTTCATGTTGCCCACAGGGTAATATTTATATCTATAGATACCAAAATCCAATTACCAATAACCAAATTATATCTTCTGGAAAATTTTGAATCAGAGTTTGATTATTAGAATTTAAAGAATGAAATTTCTGAATCTGCGATATGATTTCGATTGGGGCATCCCTTTTAGAGAACCTTTCCTTGGATGGCTGATTACCGGTGTAGAGCTGACATTACTTATAGCCGCTGTAACAGCGGTAATGTCTCTGATTATCGGCACAGGGCTTGCCATCGTGAGAGTTTCAAGATTCAAGTTTCTGAATATCCCGGCTAAAATATATGTTGAAATTGTGAGAAATATCCCAGGGTTATTCTGGCTGCTGTTTTTTTATTTTGTATTCCCTGATATTTTGCCTTTTGGTTTGGGAGACAAACTTCATGCATATGCAAGGTACTCAGTAGTTGCAGGTATTCTTGGTTTAACTGTTGATAATTCCGCTTATGTATCCGATATTGTCAGGACAGGCCTTCTGAGCGTGCCGAGGGGGCGTATAGAGGCGGCTGTTTCAACAGGATTAAACAGGTTCCAGCAATTGAGGCATATAATATTGCCGGAGGCCTTCAGGACTATCCTGCCGCCCCTTGGCTCCAGGATGATACACAATTTTAAAAACAGCTCTCTTTGTATGGCTATCGCAGCGCCTGAACTTACATGGGCAACGCAGCAGGTTGAATCAATAACATTCAGGGGACTTGAGGTAACATTTCTTGCAACCATTTTTTATATAACACTCTCCCTGATAATGGCGTCATTACTTATCAGGCTTGAGAAACATTTAAATATCGATCTTACCAGCATTAAGGGACAACGGTCATAAGATGGACTTTTTTCTTGAACAGCTTGCAAACTGGAAGTTTTATCTAATCGGGTCTTACCCTTCCGGGCCGTTAACGGGCCTGACTCTGAATATTGTGTTTGCCCTGATCTCAATAACCATAGGATTGTTTTTCGGGATAATCTTCGGTTTGGGAAGGGTATCCTGCAGAAGGTATGTAAAATTACCGTGCAGTATCTTTATAGATGTTGTGAGGTCGACCCCGCTGCTTATGATAATATTCTGGTCTTATTTCTTTCTTCCGGTTCTTGGGGCGCAATTATCACTCTTCTGGTGTGCCGCGATTTCGCTATCTGTCTATGCGGCAGCTTATCAGGCTGAGATAGTGAGGGCAGGTTTCCTGGCAGTGCCCTTCGGACAAATGGATGCGGCCTTGTCAACTGGCATGTCCCGCTTTCAGGCTCTGATTTATGTTATTCTGCCCCAGGCGTTTAGAGTGATGCTGCCGTCTTTTGTCAGTTTTTTTAACTCAATGTTCAAGAATACATCTACTGTTTATATTATCGGTGTTGTGGAGCTCACCCGGACAGGCATAATTATAAGTCAACTCAAACCTAACAGGATATATGCAGCTTATATGTGCATGGCAATAGGCTTTTGGATTGTATGTTATTCATTGTCTTATGCCTCTCAGGTTCTTGAGAAAAAATTAGGCGTAATTGATTATGAGACTTACAAACCGGAGATTTGCAGGCAAGACCTGGTTTTATTCCCCCTCCCCAAAGTTGTTAAAAATATGTTTGTATCAAATAAATGTAAGTAGCCATTTCAGTTGTCCAATTAATGAACAGCTTGTTCAACTATTGAGCTTCAAAGATTTTTTCTATTTTCTAATGTATTGTATTTTAAAGAAGTATTTATGGCATTAAATTTGCATTTACAATGCAAGTTCCTCTTACTAAATAAATGAATAAATTTGATCAGAAATTAAATGATATTGGACATTATCCTCTTACGGCTGATGATATATCTATACTCCAGGTAAATATGGGGTATAAGTGCAATTTGAAATGCACTCATTGTCATGTAAATGCTTCTCCTGACAGAACTGAAGAGATGTCATTAGAAACAGTTGATAAAATAATTGATATCTTAAAACAACATGATGAAATAACAACGGTTGATATCACCGGCGGCTCTCCGGAATATAATCCTCATTACAAACGTCTTATAAAATCAGCGACTGATATGGGCAAGAATGCAATAGTGCGTTCAAATCTGGCGATAATTACCGAACCGGGGATGGAAGACATCCCTGATTTCTGGGCAGATAATAAAGTTAAAGTCGTTGCTTCTTTACCCTGTTATACTGCGGAAGGCGTTGATGGACAGAGGGGAAAAGGGACTTATGATAAAGCTGTTTCCGTCTTAAAACGGCTCAACGGCCAGGGATATGGTCAGCAGGGAAGCGGGCTTGAAATAGACCTTATGTTCAATCCTGCCAAAGAAGGTGTTGCCCCTGACCAGAAGATGTTAGAAGACGCTTACAGGAAAAAATTAAAAGAGCTGCATGGAATAGCCTTTAATCATCTCATAGCATTAAGCAACATGCCTATCGGAAGACTCGGTAAAACTATGTCCGATATTGAAAAGGAAGTATATTTAAAACAGCTTGAGGAGAAATTTAATCCTGCAACAGTAAAAAACGTCATGTGCAGGCACCTGATAAGTGTTTCTCCCCAGGGGAAAATTTACGATTGTGACTTTTGGCAGATGATCAATCTGCCTGTAAAAAACGGCAGTTCAAGGATTGAAGATTTTGATTACAACAGATTAAAAAACAGGGAAATCATAACATTGCCAATGTGCCTGATGTGTACGGCAGGCGCGGGGGCAAGCTGCGGGGGAGCGCTGGCATCACCTCAGAACAAAGAACACATATGACAAAGCAAAGACAGAATGAGGACGAAAAGAAAAAAGAGATGAAAAAAGAACTTTTGAATGTCTTCAAAAAGTTCGGTTATCTGAGTGATGACAAGGATTATGAGGTAACGCTCAGAACTACTTCAGGTAATATTGCGTGGATCAATATTAACAGGATGGAAACCATTAAATAAGAATTCAAGACGGTTACTTTAACCCTGCATTGCACAGGTTATTAAAGCCCGATTGATTGTCCCGATGCTTCGGGATGATTTGTCTGGTTTTTTGTTTTATGACTATTTTGAAAAGGGAAAGACATCTTAAAACTGTGATTTGTATTTTTACATTTTTATTTTTAATCCTTTATTTCTCTGCTGATCTTGCCCGGGCAGGTCAAAATACGACTGTCAAAGAAGGTGAAAAGACATACACACATTACTGCTCGGCATGTCACGGGAATAAGGGAGACGGCAAGGGATTTAATGCAAAGAACCTGGACCCGCGACCCGCAAACCATACAGACGCTGTTTTTATGTCTAAAAGAACTGACAAGGAGCTGTTTGACGCAATCAGCGGCGGCGGCAGGGCGGTCGGCAAAGCTGCGATAATGCCGCCGTGGGGAAACACGCTCGACAAGGGACAGATTAAATCTCTGGTCCAGTATTTAAGAAAATTGTGCAGGTGTGAGGTGGAGTGAAAGAAACGGTTTGAACAGTTCAAACTGCTTGAACTGCTTGAACGAAACAAATAACCAAAGGAGGGACAAATGGAAGAAACAAAGCTTCAACATGAAGAAGAAGTAACGCGGCGAAGTATTTTAAAGACTGCCTGCATTGCAGGGGCCGGCGCGGCTGTGCTTATCAGCGGATTGAAGGGTAAGGCAGAGGCGTCAGGCGGAACATATCCTCAGGTAAAGATATCAAATGTTAAAGACCTTAAACCCGGCAAGCCGGTGAAGTTCGATTACCCGCTGGTCGGGAGGAAAAACATCCTCGTAAACTGCGGGTGCAGCGTTGAAGGCGGCGTCGGCGCCGACAAAAGTATTGTTGCATACAGCATGTTCTGCACCCATCTCGGATGCGGCGTTGAAATTGACAAGGAAAGCGGGATGCTGGTTTGTGAATGCCATCAGTCTGTTTACGATCCGAAACAAAGCGGGAAGGTCGTGGAAGGTCCTGCGCCGAACAGCCTGCCGATGGTTTCATTAGAGGTGGATAAAAACGGAGACATTTATGCAGTCGGCGTTGCCGGACTTATCTATGGACTCAGAAACAATCTTTTAGACGGGGAGGAGATAAAATAAATGAGCAATGAAAAGAAATTTTCAAGAAGGGATTTGTTGAAGATATCTGCAGCAACAGCGGCTGGGACATGCGTTATGAACAACGGCTTGCCTGCCTTTGCAGCCGCTAAATTTCCGGAGGCTAAAGCAGCCGAGTTTGTTGAACTCCCCCCGGCAAATGCCGAGACTTATGACACCGCCTGCCGTTATTGTCATGTCATGTGCGGATACAAGGTCCATATCTGGCCCAAAGGCACAGGTCGCAAACCGGAAAGCGAAAAATTTTATCCTGTTGAAAAGATGAGGGGCGATTGGCCCAATCCGGTATTTACAATAGAAGCTAAAAAGAACGGCAAGGATGTAAACATAATGATAGTGCCGGACAATAAGGACGTGGCGAGCGGATCGAATTATTCCGTCCGCGGGGCCTTCAGTGCGCAAAGTTTATATTCCGAGAAACTTCCGACAAAGATCCGTCTCAAAAAACCGATGATCCGCAAGGGCGGTAAAACCGGCGTTTTGACAGAAGTTTCCTGGGACGAGGCGATTGAATTCACCGCATATAATCTTCAGAAGATTATTGATAAACATGGTCCTGATGCGGTCGGTGCGGTTTACGGCGACTGGGGCTATCTCCAGAACACCCACGCATTTTTGAAATGGCTCTTCACCGGAATTAAATCCAGCACGCTTGCAGGCAACGGATATCTCTTCTGGGGCGATGAAAGCTGGGGACTTGCCGATGTGGTCGGCGGCGGGACAAGGTCCTTTACGGTGGAGGATTTCACAAAAACCAAGTGTATCTTTTGTGCCGGAAAGAATCTGAAGGACACAGGTTCATCCTGGTATTACAATGCGCTGACTACTGGCGGTATGAACAAGGGCGATATCAAATTGATCTTTGTCGATCCGAGGAAGACACAGATGGCTGACGACGCTGTAAAAAGCGGCGGGCTGTTCCTCCAGATCAATCCGGGCACAGACGCAATACTCGGAGCATCATTGATGCATGTTCTCGTTAAAAATGACCTGTACGACAAAGACTTCGTGCAGAAGCATTCGATAGGTTTCAGCACACTTAAAGAAACCGTATTGAACAGCAGATTCGCCCCTGAAAACACGGAAAAGGTTACCGGCATTCCAGCCGCAAAGATCAAGGCCGCGGCGGACATGCTCGCAAAGTACAAAGGTCAGACAATGGTCCTCTTTGAAAAGGGCATCATGCATCAGGTAACAGGTTATGAAAATGAAGTTTCATACAGCGCAATGGGGATTATCCTCGGTAATGCCGGTAAACCCGGAGCATGCACATCCAGGGCAGGAGGACATCCGAGGGGAACCTGGGCTGACCCGCCGGCGCCGAACGGGGACAGCGCAATGAGGAGCATTTGCGACAAGATCGATAAGGGAGAGGTAAAGGCCCTTTGGTCATATATCAGCAATATCTACATCCAGCTTCCGAATCTCGGTAAATATAAACCGCAGATCGACAAGATGTTCCTGATCGTGAATGAGATTTATCCGACCGACACGACAGCAGCGGCAGACGTAGTCTTCCCTGCGGCCACGTGGGGTGAATGGAACACTATTCAGGCAAGCGAAGACCGCAGGATTCACGTTCAACAGGGATTCATGGACCCGCCGGGCGATGCAAAACCTGACTGGTGGATCGTTGCAAAGCTTGCCAAACGCATGGGACTGAGCGGTTTTGACTGGAAAAACGAGCAGGAGATTTACGAGGAATGCAGCGCGAATACAAAAGGCGATGTCACGAGCGACATATCCGAGATTTCATGGAAGAATCCCATGAAGGCAGCCACAAACGGGAATCAATTCCCAA